>DATKQQ010000273.1:0-22832 GCA_035532615.1 Hanamia sp. | reverse complement strand
ACAAGGAACTGAATGTTATAGAGTTACATTTTCTCAATGCCCGAAGGCAAATACAAAACATATCAAACCTCTACGGCATCAAAATAGCTTGCTGAAAAAAGTGACAATTTGTTTTCAGTTTTTTTTGCTTAAGCGCCTAATGGCATCATTAATATTAAAAAGAGTTTGATGAATAAAAGCAATTCTTTTGTCGCTTTTATTATCTAACTTTTCGAGAATATTTTTATCAAAAATAAAAAGCAACATCACAGGAAAAGCGCCCTGGAGCGCATGATAGAGAGCAGTATTATCGAACAATCTTAAATCTCTGCGAAGCCAGCAAATACTTACTTTTTGTTTTTCCATAAAAAATAAAGACTATTTACCCGAAAATTTTAAGCTATTTCTAATTAGAGGCATTACTTGTATTATTATTCAGCGTTTTATGATTTCCTCTTCTTCTTTACTAAATGCTCTTCGAAATAATTCCTATGGAGCATATTCAATTTACTTAGCAATTTTATTAAAGTTTCCTGTCCATCAGAACTATTTTCCGGTTACATAGAAAAGAAAGATCAAATTAGAGGCAAGGTGAATACAGTCATGCTTTTCATAAAGCGATTATATAAGCTATGAGGAATTTACATTCTTCCCAAAGATGTCTTTCGGTTTTTAGATGCACTAATCACAATACTGATAAGAATAATTGCAGAAACTATATAGCATGCATATACGATTGACTGGGATCCGTTTTTATTTGAAACCGCAATGGCTATCAAAGCCCAGATACCTACCAAAGCATATTCACGCAGATTTCTTTTCCAAACCATCGACACATTTATTAAACCGGCAATAATTATCACAATAATTGTCCAGGTAATTTGAGAAATACCCCAGCCATTCCAGTTAAGTTTGGTAAGCCATGCCGCAATATCGGCGATTAAAGCAACTGAAATCCATCCAGTGTAAATAGCAAACGGCCAAAAAATAAAGAGGTATTTTTTCACCGGATGAAAATCCAGTTCCATTCTTGTATTTATTATAATCATTAAAAGAGAAAAAAGAACGATGAACATTAAAATCACTGTAATCCCAATGTATCCATAAAGCCACGCAATGATCCAAAGAGAATTTCCTATACATGAAATCACAAACCACCAACCTATTTTTAAAACAAGATCATTATCCAAATTATCCTGTTCAGGATTCTTTTTAAAAAGGCTACTTCCTGTATAGAATACAAAGCCCAACAACCCTAAATAAATAAGCCCCCAAATAGAAAAAGCATAACCGGCTGGTGTAAAGTAGTTGTGATATTTATCGGAAACATTCGCCACTGTGTTGCCGTTAAAGATCCCTGTATTAGAAAGGTAATTAATAACAATAGTCGCCACGATGGCAATTCCATTAGATATTTGTAGTGTCTTTTTCATGGTGGGTATTTAATATGATTTCATAATAATTCGAAAAATAATATCATCAGTAAACGAAATTATATTACAGATTCCGGTCTTTTATTTTTCACAATCGATTCATAAAGCCAATTGGTTTTCTAATGCATTTTTTCTATCAAATTCTTTTCTCTTCATTAATTTTAAATAGATGAAAAGATTTAAAAGAATTAATTCGAATCCATAGAAAATATCTTCCACAGGTATAGTGAATACCCGAATATTCAGATTTTCCAAGTCGTTGTATCTTACTACCGGCTCGTCTAACCCTGTTCCCGTAAGAATTCCATTCACTATTAAAAAAGGAATTAATAAAATGAGATATACACTTACAGCTTTGCCAAACCAATTGATCTTTACAATAAATTTTAAAATAAGGCAAGCAAAAGCCGTGCTAATAAAAGTCACCGAAGTGTAAAGCCTGGCGGGAAATAGTAAACCAGTTATCAACAAAAATATTGAAAGAACAATGCAGAAAATATTTTCCACTCTTGGATCCCATGAAAGATTATAAAATTTATCAAGGCAATAGTAAGTAAACACACAGGAGAAAGGAATGCATATAAAAAACAGGATTTCTTCGATTGGTAATTTAAAAATGTAAATCCCTGTAATATACCGGGGATTAAAATTCCAAACTCCCAAATGCGTAAAGACAGAATCCCAAATGATAAAAAGTACAGCAACAGGAATTGCCGCAATAAAAAATTCTTTCCAGGTTTTATAAAAATTTATTTTAGGATGAAAAGAAAATAACAAAGGCACAATAACTGTAAAAAAATCAATAAGAAGATATAAAAATTTCATGCGCTCACCTGCCTGCCGGCAGGCAGGGCTTCTGTTTTATTTAGAGTGGCTTCTTTGGTTTTCAAATTGCGGAAATATTTAAAAGGTACCCACAGCATTCCGAAGCATTCACCATCTTCTCTGGTTAAATGCTTATGATGCATCTTATGTGCCCTTCTTATAGCTTTAAAATATGGATTGTTTGAATTGCGTAATATTTTAAAACGCTGATGGATAAAAATATCATGTACCAAAAAATAGCATAAACCGTATAAAGTAATACCAACACCGATCCAGAAAAGAAAATTATAGTCATTCCTCGTACCGAAGAATAAGCAGGCTATTCCCGGCAAAGCAAAGATTAAAAAGAAAAAATCGTTGTGCTCTATAAACCCTTCCGATTCTTTCTTGTGATGGTCCTTATGTAATTTCCATAGTATCCCATGCATAATATATTTATGCGCCATCCACGCTACGGCCTCCATACCAATGAAAGCGATAAGCACAGCTAATGCGTTAATTATTATTGTTTCCATTTCCAAATATTTTTTTTAAAATATTTCTTCTATAAATAAATATGTCCTCAATTTTCTTTTTTACTAAAATGGAATTTGTTATTCTTCCAATTATTCCAAAAGGTAATTCATATTTTACATGGTCCTTCATTAAAACCCCATTATCTTTTTTAAAAAAAGTATGCGTATGCTCCCATGTTTTATAAGGCCCTTTTAATTGTATGTCAGTAAACATTTCAGGCTTTTCAACTTTATTGATTTCTGTTTCCCAATGTACTTTAATACCAAATAGAGGCTTTGCTGTATAATCAATAAGCATGCCCTCATAGATTTCTTTGTTATCCAAATCAGTTATAATTGTGAAATCCAATTCCCGGGGCGTTATTACAGAAAGATTTTTTGCTGAAGAAAAAAAATCCCACGCTTTATCAATGTCAATTAGTAAAAATTGCTCTGAATCATAAAAATAAACGCTCATTGTAATGGTTGCATTTTTTGTAATAAAATAGATTCTACTTTTGGAAAACAAATTTTTAGCCAGGCTGAATATTTATCAGGATGAGCAATAATTTCCTCTTTTAGTTTTTTAGGATGAATATATTTCCAATCTTTTACTTCATCAGGATCCGGAACAGGCACAGTATCACTTTCACCAAAATATACATGGTCTAATTCATGTTCAGTTAACCCGTTTTCAAGCGCTGCTCTATAAATAAAACTAAACTGAAACTGAGTAGCGCATACTAGTCCCATCTCTTCCTTCAGCCTTCTCGAAACAGCATCATTCACACTTTCACCTTTCAGAGGATGGCTGCAACAAGTATTGCTCCACAAGCCTGCTGAATGATATTTTTCATCTGCTCTTTGCTGTAATAATGTTTCTCCTTTTTGATTAAAAATAAAAATAGAGAAAGCACGGTGAAGTTCTCCTGATATATGTGCGTCAAGTTTACTCATCGAGCCTGTTTCATTATCATTTTCATCTACCAGTATTACTAATTCATTCATTTTCACAATTTTTAGATGATGATTGTATTTTTAAAATTCTATAACCCTTTTTTTATTTTAATTTTTCTTTTTCTGATTGCGTCAAATCTTTTGATTCCCTTAATGACGGCAAGACGTATTCTTCCAATTTTACATCTTTTATTTGTGAAAAAGAATCTAAAATAAATGTCTTATCCTTGGTAATATTACCATTGTAGCCAAGAAAAGAAGGCATATTCGTTTGAGCTGTAAATCTTAAAAATCGGAGCTCAAAATTTTTTTCATCTGCCTTAATAGCCTCTTCAAGCATTCTTTTTCCTTTCTTAAAATAGGAAAATTTTGAAAAAGGATTAAAAGCATGCTTTGCCATCAACATTGTAGCACAACCACTGTATCCCAAATACAATGGATCTTTTTTGTAAGATTCCAAAATTTGAATCAATTTTTTGCACGCATCTTCACTTGTCATCGACTTTTGATAAAGACTTCTGACCTCACCTATTGATGGTATTTCATTAAGGTGTGCCTCAACATTGGTTGTTTGAAAAATAACGAATAAGCTCAGTATCCATAAATACTTCATATCAAATTCATTTTGTTCATTACAAGACTGTTGATCATCAATCCCAGCTTTTTTCCATTATTAATCCGTACCCGTTTATCAAGAATTTTTTTTGCCGGCATTTTTTTTATTTTATTAAATAATGATTGATAATAAACATATGCCAGATAAACACCACCCTTTGATGAGGCTGGAAGTTTTTTAATTCCTTCCAATGCTATTTTAAAATCGCTTTCTATTTCATATTCAATTTTCTTTTTACTATCTCCGCAAAAATCATTCATATCTACTCCCGGAAAATAAGTTCTCCCCAGCAAATGATAATCATCTTTCATATCTCTCAAAAAATTCACTTTCTGAAAAGCAGCACCCAGTTTCATCGCATAAGATTTTAATTGTTCATACATTTTCATATCTCCTTCAGTAAATACATACAAACACATTAGACCAACTACCTCTGCGGAACCTAAAATATATTGTTGGTATTTTTCTTCATTATAATTCACTTTTTTTAAATCCATTTCCATGCTTTTTAAAAAAGTGTCAATTAATTCAAAAGTAATATTGTAATCACGAACTACCTTTTGAAATGAATTTAAGATTGGATTTAAGGAAATGCCGGTTTTAAGAGATTCCCTCGTATCTTCTTCAAATTTTTTGAGAAGATTCGCCCGATCGTATCCATCGAAACTGTCAACGATTTCGTCAGCCAAACGTACAAACCCATAAATAGAATAGATCGCATTTCGAAGGCGGTTATTTAAAAAATAAATACCCAATGAAAAACTGGTACTGTAGGTTTGGGTAGTTTTTTTACTCACCTGTGCTGATAAATTATCAAATAGCAACTTCATGTGGTATAGTTTTTAAAAAATTTAATAATTGTTGTGCAGCAATCTTCCCGGATATTAAGGATGGCGGAACACCCGGCCCCGGAACCGTGAGCTGACCTGCATAAAAAAGATTTTTGATTTTTTTATTTCTGATCTTAGGTTTTAGAATTGCTGTTTGCATTAATGTATTGGCAAGCCCGTAAGCGTTTCCTTTGTATGAATTATAGTCAGCAATAAAATCATTCACACAGTAACTTTTTTTATAGTCAATAAATGATTCTATTTCTTCGCCAATATGCTTTTGCAATCGCCCAATCATTATTTTAAAATACTTTTCCCGCAACTCATCATTATCTTCCAGGCCAGGTGCAAGAGGCATCAATAAAAATAAATTCTCATGGCCTTCAGGCGCTACCATATTATCGGTTCTGGAAGAACAACATACATAAAACAGAGGATTGGAAGGCCATTTTGGATCTTTATAAATCTCTATTGAATGTTGAAATAAATCTTCTTCAAAAAATAAGGTGTGATGTTCAATGGATTTTATTTTCTTAGAAATACCAAGATAATAAATGAGGGAAGAAGGTGCGAAAGTTTTCTTATCCCAATATTCATTGTTATAGTTTCTATAGCTTTCCGGCAATAAAACATTTTCTACATGATGATAATCGGCGGTAGCAATAACCGCGTCAAAATATTCCTTTCTTCCGTTTACAATGACCCCATCGAGAAAATCGCCTGCAACAGTTATTTTTTCTACAGGAGAATGAAAATGAAAGACAACACGATTGTTTTCGCAAACCTTCTTCATGGCATCTATTATTTTTCCAAACCCTCCGATCGGGTACCAGGTTCCTAATTTTAATCCTGCATAATTCATCAGGCTATATAATGCGGGTGTATCCTGTGGCATAGCTCCTAAAAATAAAACAGGGAATTCCATCAAGGCGATCAGTTTGGGATGCGAGAAATATTTTCTCACGTGCCTGCTAAATGAAGAAAATATCTGAAGTCGCATAGCACCTTTTATTAAATCTAAATTAGCAAATTCTGAAAGAGAAATACCAGGCATTTTTGCCAGGCTTGACATGCCGATTTTGTATTTATATTCTGCTTCTTTCATGAATAAATCTAATTGCGCTGCGCTTCCTTCTTCAACAGATTCAAACAAAGCCCTTAATGCAGAATAATTTGCAGGAATAGTCAATGCTTGTTGTTTAGCAAAAACAACTTCAAATGAAGGATCCAATAATTTTAAATCATATAATTCAGGAACTGAAAATCCAAAATCTTTAAAAAAGTTTTCAAACACTTCCGGCATCCAATACCAACTAGGGCCCATATCAAACAAATAGCCATTATTGGTTTTTAATTGCCGTGCCCTTCCTCCTGCTGTTTCATTTTTTTCAAATACACACATCTCATGACCTTCAGCTGATAAATAAGCTGAAGCACTCAATCCGGAAAACCCGGAGCCGATAACTGCAATTTTAGGCATTTTTGTTGTTTATGTTTATTGTACAAATATTAAACATCATTATGATTAGATCAATTCCTTTTCCAAATCAGTAACAGATGATAAAAAGTGAATATCATTCTTCAACTTTAGTTTATCTTTTAATTTTTGAGTAGCAGCCACAAATATTTTTTTACCTGTAAACCTGCTACTCAACTCATTTAAGTATTTCTGTACTTCAGCATCGGAAACATTGTGCACAAAGAATAAGAGGATATTTTGTGGCAGGAAATCTTTCTGTATCTCTACCAGGAAATTTAATGGAACATTGGGACCGAGATAAATTACCTTTTTACCGGAAAGTCTTATAAGATAATGAGAAAACAATAAACCAATTTCATGGAATTCGTTCTCAGGTAAAAAAAGCACCCATGAAGTTAAACTATTTGTAGTAATTGGCAAAGAATCAATAGCTGTAAAGATTTTTTGTCTAAATAAATTACTGATAAAGTGTTCGGATGCCGGAGGTAACGTATTAGTACACCACATTAATCCCGTGCGTACAAGAACCGGATAAATTACTTTCAGATAAGTATCTTTCATTCCGTATATGAGAAGGCAATGTGAAAATATCTTATCAAAATGAGTTTCATCATAGGTAATTCCTGCAGCTATAAGTTGAGAAACAAAATATTCGTCAGTTCTGTTTCCGGTTTCATTTTTTAGCTTCCCTGCCAATTTGAATAATTGTTTATCAGGCATGGCGCACAATTCCGAAACTTTATACTCCTGGTTAGAAAGGCTTACAATATTTAATAACCTGCGTAGTTGGTTATTGTCATAATATCTCGTATTTCCTTCTGATCGGTTTGGCTTCAACGCATTATAACGATGCTCCCACATACGAATAGTGTGGGCTTTAATCCCTGAAAACTTTTCTAACTGTGAAATGGAGAATTGATTCATTTGTTTAAATAAAAGTAAATATATTTAAACAAAATGAAATGGTAAAAATTCTTTTAAGAGATTTAGTTTAGAAATTAAACCTTTTATATAAGTTGAATACATTCTCCGACCGTAGATGATGTCCCCGCTAACAATCTGTAATCCAGGGTAGCTTTGACTCATTTTACAGAAAACTATTTAAAATATATTTTGAGGAAATTGTTAGCGAAAGCCAACGGTAGCATAAAATATAAAAATCATTCGGGCTTATCTTTTTGGCTAAGTTCTTTTTTCCTGATCATTGAAGCCAGTTCTTCTCGTATCGAATTCCTAATCTGATGCACCCTTTTCAAAGTTCGGGTATAATTTTCATAGGTAATTATTTCCCCGTTTAGCCAAATTCTAAAAACTGAATGAGGATACATGCAGGGTATCGGATCATGTAACAACTCAATTACTGCGTTAAAAATTTCTCCGTTTTTTATCTCACTAAAATTCTTCTTATATCTGTTTTTCTTGTTCAAATCTTTAATCCGTATGGTACATACTTTTAGGTCTTCATATTTTTCATCATTTTCTCCTGGCTTAATATTGTATAAAACATCATCGGGGTTGCATAAAATATCCCCTATTAACCAACTTCGATTATGAGATAATTCGCTTAGGGTATCTGCCCGGTATGGATTTTTTAGATCTTCAGCTTTACACCTCTTATACAAGTTTTCATTGACCTCAAATTCATCAATGATTTGACGTTCATTAGTGTGTAAGGGGTTGGGAATGTAATGTAAAAGGCATTCTTGCATTAGCTGTTTTGGAAGATACTTTCTTAGTTAGAGAAAAAATTGTAAGCTAGATTTTCGAAATCACCTTTCTCATCTAAAAAATAAAATTTTCTTTTTTTCTCATCAGCGGGGATGAAGGAAAAGGCAATACAATCTTCGGGGTTTATAATAATATTAATCAACCCGTTTTCTGGTTCCCTGAACAATAAAAGCTCTTCATCTTTATTCAGATGATGATCAAATGATTTTAACCGCTTTGGATCTATAGTAGTACGTATATTATTAAATTCGGCAAATATTCTATGTAACATATCTGTTTGAAATGGTGTTAGTGATTCGTATCTTAATAAAATATTTTCTAATAAATCACTCACATCTTCTATTAATAGGTTACAAAAAGAACCACCTTCATTTGAATCCAGAATATCCTCGTAAAAATTGCCAAATGTTTGTGATTGTGCGAGTTCAGTCTTTAAAATGATATGATCAAATGTTGAATTCATGTATTGTATTTTTTTATGGCTGTTTCTGTAATGCTTTTGAAAAAAAGATCATTTTTAGCAGATTTCATATCTGAAAACGAATTTAAAATAAAAGCTCTGTCTTGTCTGCTCGTGATTTGTTTATTCAAAATGATATCCAAAACTATCCCTTCTATATTTTGAATTCTTCCTTTAGATGTAATAATAGTAGCGCCTATTTCCGGTTTTTTATCGTATTGGAATTTGAACTGTATGAAAGTATTATCTATTGACTCTCCATAAGGGTGATTGCTTATTATAGTAACCAAATCCTCAACCCTTTCCTGATTGTTTTTCTCTATAAAGTTAAGGTATCGCACTGATATATTGTTAATCGTAAGGTTGCCCGTGCATTGAATTAACAAATCCCAATAGGTAAAAAACTCTGTGATAAGCGTTTCAAACTCAACGTACCCGTTGTATTTATGTAAAGCGAATGAGCCTCTCCGGGCTTGTATTATTCTTGAATCTACAATCGGGCTTCTGAATAAATAACCATCAAGATTCGTCTTTGAAACAGGTGCTTCATTATTTTTAGCAACCACCTCTGTATTAAAACCTTTGTCAACTACTGTAAACTTTTCTGAAATTTCAGCAAGCTCTTAAAAGCATCCAACTTTTCTAAAGACACATTTTCGCTAAAAGAAATAGTAAATATTATTTCCCTGATTGGCGGATTTTTAAGTTTTATAAAAGATGCCATGAGTTATAATAAATAAAATTATCTGAAAGATGCAAGATAATATATCTTTTATTTTGCTGCGAAGATATAGGTTTTATACCCTTAAAAATTTCTTCGTGTTCTAGGTAAATATGCTACCTAGTTTTTCTCGGTTTCTTCTCAATTAATAGATTTACAGGATTTCTGAATGATATCAAGAAATCTTGAACCATTTCATAACAAGCTCTTGAACCATTTCATAACAAGCTTTTAAGATAATATTTTCAAGTAAGCCCTTGGCATCTCTTAGAAAAAGCAGCAGAGAATTTTTTGTTACTATGTTATTTTACTAAATACACTGCGTAAATTTGGTTAAGGTATTGAGAAAAAAGTCTTTGGAGAAAAAAGTGAATCAATAAATGCAAAGAAACGCTTAAGACATCAAAAACCTCTATCTCCCATTTTCATTTTAAATTTGCCCAATGTCGGAGAAGAAACAGCGAAAAAAATTATTGGACCTTAGTGTGTTGAGGAAAGTATTTTCTTATGCTTTACCGTATAGGAATAAAATCTATATTTCGATTTCCCTTTCTATCATACTTGCAGTTCTTTCACCACTAAGGCCTTATTTAATTCAATACACGGTAAACCATTTTATCGCAGATAAGAACCTGTACTGGTTGATTATGATTACCATTATTCAAGTAGGAATGTTGCTGGTGGAAACCGCGCTTCGTTTTTATTTTGGATTTATTACTTCCTGGTTGGGGCAAACGGTAGTAAAGGATCTGAGGGTAACAGTTTATAAAAAAATATTGGGATTAAATCTTTCTCAATTCGATAAAACACCGATTGGGACTTTAACAACACGTACTATAAATGATATAGAATCCATCAATGATATTTTTTCAAACGGGTTAATTCCGATCATTTCTGATTTGCTTTCTATTATTTCCATTCTCTTGTTTATGTTTTTTACAGATTGGCGACTGTCACTTATAAGCCTTGCTCCTTTCCCCATTTTAATTGTGGCCACATATTATTTTAAAGAAAGCGTGAACAAATCTTTTATCAAAGTAAGAAATGCAGTGGCAGCTTTAAATGCTTTTGTTCAGGAACATATCACCGGAATGAGCGTGGTACAGGCTTTTGCCGTAGAAGATAAGGAATTTAAAAAATTTAACGAGATCAATAAACAACATCGTAATGCTAATATCAGTGCCATTTTTGCGTACTCTGTTTTTTTCCCGGTGGTGGAAATTGTGTTGGCATTTTCGATTGGATTATTAGTTTGGTGGGGCGGTAATTATTCTGCTAACGCGGGAGTAATTATTTCTTTTATCATGTATCTTAATTTATTATTCAGGCCGGTTCGTATGCTTGCTGATAAATTCAATGTGCTGCAAATGGGCATGGTAGCGAGCGAAAGAGTTTTCAAGGTTTTGGAAAATGAAAATGTAACTCCTAATAAACATGACGGAATTCATTCAGGATTTGTAAAAGGAGAAGTAGAATTTAAAAATGTTTGGTTTGCCTACAATAAAGAAGATTATGTTTTAAAGAATATTAATTTTTCTATTGCTCCCGGCGAAACATTTGCAATTGTCGGCCATACCGGAAGTGGCAAAACTTCTATCATCAGTTTGTTAAACCGGCTTTATCCCATTAATAAGGGGACAATAAAAATTGACAATCATAAAATTGAAGATTATGACCTTGATTTTCTGAGAAGTAGGATAGCCGTGGTTTTGCAGGATGTTTTTTTATTCAGCGGTTCTGTGCTGGATAATATTACGTTGAGAAACTCTGAGATAGACAGATCGGAGGCGATTGAAGCGGCAAAGATGATAGGCGTACATGATTTTATAATGCAATTGCCAGGCAACTACGATTATAATGTGATGGAAAGAGGCTCAACACTTTCACTCGGCCAAAGACAGTTATTATCATTTATTAGAGCGCTTTTGTACAATCCTTCCGTTTTAATTTTAGACGAAGCCACTTCATCAATTGACAGTGAAAGTGAAATGCTGATACAACATGCCATTGATAAATTAATTAAAGGGCGAACCTCCATTGTAATTGCGCATCGGTTATCTACCATTCGCAAAGCCAATAAAATAATGGTGCTTGACAAAGGGGTTATAAAAGAAATGGGTACTCATAGTGAGTTGATGAATTTACAAGGACATTATTATAAACTACACAAAATGCAGTTTGAAATGCAGGAAACGGTATAGTTGATATGAACTATATATAAAATGAGGAAGAGAAATCTTTTTTTTAAATTGAGAAGAGGACCTTCAGAAACCATTACATTAATTAACTACAAAATTTTGGGAAGCTTTGGTATAATAGCATTAAAACAGACTCCATGCTTTGATGGAATTAAACTTTTTTATTAAAAGTTCTTTCGAGAGGCTTTTGTTTTGGATTTGTAAAATTAGTAGCAAAAAAAAAAATTGTAAATCCTTGATGTAATATTGCATCCGAAATATACTTCACCTTATTTTATTATTTATGAAAAATTTCTTCGGAAAAATAATTATTGCATTATTATTAATAGCAGGTTTTAATGCGAAAGCGCAGGTTGATTACCCTACTTTTAAAAGCAGAACCGAAATAAATCCATCAGATAGCGGTCGGCTTTCTTTTAATTTATATAATTTAAGTTATGTAACTGATGAAGAATGGTTTGGTAACATTCCTTTAAGTGGAACTTTATTTGGATATGAGTTGATTCCTGAAATTGAATACCAGATTTCACCAAAACTTTTTATAAAAGCCGGCATTTACGTGCAAAAAACATATGGTGACACTGGTTATACCACCCTTGTACCAACATACGAGATAAAATATAAAGCGAAACATTCTACTTATATTATGGGAAACATTGAAGGAAATGATAATCACGGATACATTGAACCAATTTATGACTATAGATTAATTATTAAGGAAAGGCAGGAAAACGGATTTCAAATGCTGGTGGATACAAAAAATTATACTCAAGATCTTTTTATCAACTGGAGAGTTGCTATTGTTCCGGGCTCTGATTTTAAAGAGCAATTTGATATAGGCTACGTTTCTCAAATAAAACTTATCAATAAAGGGAAACTTAATTTTAATATACCCATTCAATTTCTATATTCTCATAAAGGCGGACAGTACGATGTACTAAACACACCCCTTACGTCGCTTACTAACTCGGCCCTCGGCGCTTCATTTACCTACCATGTAAATGGCAAACTATTACATAAAATTGTTTTTGAAAATTATTACCTAAATTATAAAGACATTTCCGGTCAAAAATTACAACCCTTTAATGAAGGAAACGCATACTTTTCGCATCTTTTATTCCAATATAAAAATGTGGGGATTGACCTACGCTATTGGAATGGAGAGGGATTTATAGGTCCCCGCGGAGGAGCTTTGTTTCAATCAGTATCAGCAAAATATCCAGGCCTTACCGAAAAACATCGCGAACTATTAATAGCAAGTCTCATCTATGATAAAGAGATATATAAAAATGTAGATTTTGATTTCAGGTTCCTTCCCTACAAAGATTTTATTGAGCATATTTCCAGTGGTACAGGGCTTGAATATTCATTTGAAATGTATTTAAAATACACTTTAAAAGCAAATATCACAAGATTTAAAAATTCACTTCAATTTTAAGTAGTAACATAAGGTAAAATAAATGTTAGGAAATATATGACGTGAAATAACTATAAATCCCTAAATTTGGAACTCCACTGTCGGTTGACTTTGGCCTTAGATCATTAAATTTTAAAACTATAAACCCAATTAAAATGGCAAAAATGTTAACAGCTTATTGCATGAAAACCAAAGAAAAAAATGTTCCTATGCAAGATGCAGTAATTACTAAAACATCCCGCGGCGGATATATGGCTCAGGGCAATGACGGAAAAGGAAATAAGATGACTACGATGCTTAGTGAAGCAAATGCATTGCAGGCTGTGAAAGATGGCGTTGCTAAAAAAGCCTGGTAAATTGAGCAATTTTAAAAGATTAAAAGCGATATTTCAGTACTGAAGTATCGCTTTTTTGATTGAGTTTTTTTGTAAAATGAGGTTTACTGCAAACTTCACAATTATAAATCAATTTCAATTAATCACGGTTTTATGAAATAAAAATTTTCCTCTCATCGAAAATAAATAGTCATAAAGAACTCGTATATCTTTTAACTTTGCATATTCAATAATAAAAATGGAAACAAAAGAAGAAGTCCTGCAGGATGTAGTGATTAAATTTGCAGGCGATAGTGGCGATGGTATGCAACTTACCGGCACACAATTCACGAATAATACAGCATTATTGGGAATTGATCTCGCTACTTTTCCTGATTTCCCGGCCGAAATAAGAGCCCCATTGGGAACTCTTCCAGGTGTGAGCGGTTATCAATTAAGGTTTTCAAGTGATAGAATTTTTACTCCCGGAGATACCTGCGACGTATTGGTCGCCATGAACGCAGCTGCGTTGAAAACAAATTTAAGGTCATTAAAAAAGAATGGAAAAATAATAGTCAATATTGAAGGGTTTGACACCAAAAATTTAAGACTGGCTAATTATGCCGATGGAATAAATCCTTTGGAAAACGGAAGCCTCGAAGGATATGAAGTAATAAAGATAGATGTTACCAAAATTACCCGAGAAACACTAAAAGATTTTACACTTGGCACCAAAGAAAAAGACCGTGCCAAAAACATGTTTGTTCTGGGTTTTTTATATTGGATGTACAATCGTAAATTGGATAATACCCTTAATTTTTTAAAAGAAAAATTTGCCAAAAAACCTGATATTCTTGAAAGCAACATCAAGGTTCTTCAGGCTGGTTATAATTATGGAGATACTACCGAAACCTTTACCACAAGGTATTCTGTAAAAAAAGCAAAGATGCCTGCAGGTAATTATCGCAGTATTATGGGCAACCAGGCATTAGCGTATGGATTAATTGCCGCTGCACAAAAAAGTGGATTACAATTATTTTTAGGTTCCTATCCTATAACTCCCGCTAGCGATATTTTACACGAATTGAGCCGCCATAAGAATTTTGGGGTAAAAACTTTCCAGGCCGAGGATGAAATTGCTGCCATCAGTTCGGCAATTGGTGCCTCTTATGGAGGAAGCCTCGGTGTAACAACAACCAGCGGACCTGGGATGGCATTAAAATCAGAAGCTATGGGACTGGCAATGATGCTCGAAATTCCTTTATTAATTTGTGATATACAGCGAGGCGGCCCTTCAACAGGATTGCCAACCAAAACGGAACAAAGCGATTTGTTGCAGGCATATTATGGAAGAAATGGCGAAAGTCCTATACCCATTGTTGCTGCATCTACACCGAGCGATTGTTTCAGCGCTGTGTATGAAGCAGTAAGAATAGCAGTTCAACATATAACTCCCGTTATCTTTTTAAGTGATGGCTATATTGCTAACGGAGCAGAGCCCTGGAAATATCCTGAAAGTAAAGACCTGCCGCCTATTGTAGTTAATTTTAAGAAAGGTCTTAACGAAAATGAAGAAACATTTCGGCCTTATTTAAGAGACGAAAACTTAGTTCGACCATGGGCTGTACCCGGAATCGCAGGGCTTGAGCACCGCCTTGGCGGCCTTGAAAAAGAAGATATTACCGGAAACGTAAGTTACGATCCGGATAATCACCAACTTATGGTGAAGATCAGGCAGGAAAAAGTGGATAAAATTGCAGACGATATTCCCGATCAAAAAATAGATAATGGCCTGGAGAGGGGGAAAGTATTGGTGCTGGGATGGGGAAGTACTTATGGCGCTATCAAAAGCGCGGTTGCTGAATTACTTTTAGAAGGCTTTCCAGTTTCGCATATTCACCTCCGTTATATCAGACCATTTCCCAAAAACCTGGGAAGTTTAATAAAAAATTTTGAAAAGGTTTTAATTCCTGAACTGAATAATGGCCAGTTAATAAAAATTATTCGAGATCAATATTTGGTAGACGCAAAAGGCTACAATAAAATCAAAGGAATTCCTTTTACAAAACAGGAATTGGTTGAAGAGATAAAGAAGATGCTTTAATGTTTTTTTATTTTTTTTGTTTAAGTGCAGGCTCTACAACGTGTTTGTAATATTTACAAACAGGTCTCAAACCGCAAATATTGCATTTTGGTTTTCTGGCTACGCAAATGTAACGGCCATGTAATATCAGCCAGTGATGTGCTATATGAATCAAATCTTCAGGGAAATTTTTTACTAATTGTTTTTCTACTTCAAATGGAGTTTTGGCATTGGTTACAAGCCCGATTCGATTAGCTACTCTGAAAACATGTGTATCAACCGCCATGTTGGGCTGCTTATCAACAACAGAAGTTATTACATTAGCAGTCTTTCTTCCAACTCCAGGCAATTGCATCAGCTCACTAACAGTCATTGGAATTTTTCCGCCAAAATCCTGTACTACCATTTTGGCCATCCCTATTAAATGATTGGTTTTATTATTCGGATAAGAAATACTTTTTATTAACTGAAAAATATCTTTAGAATTGGCATGACTTAGTGATTCTAAATCAGGATACTTTTCAAAAATAAACGGTGTTGTTAGATTTACTCGTTTATCAGTGCATTGAGCAGAGAGAATTACAGCCACCAGCAATTGATATGGATTGTCATATAATAATTCTGTTTTAGCATCCGGGCTGTTCAGCACAAAATAATTGATTACAAATTGATACCTTTCTTTTTTAGTCATAAAAAAATCCCGCTGGTTTGGCGGGATGAAAATAAGTTTTAAATTTGAAACTAATGCGATGCTACCTGCTGTTCCTGCTTTTTAGAAGCATATTCCAATATTTTGTCTATGGATTTCTGCCTTGGTGAAAACTTAATATCATTAAGATTTTTATGAGCGACTACTAATTTCTCATAAGTATCTCTCAGGTTCCAGTCAGTTTGCAGAGCAGCTTTTATCTTTGCTGTTTTCTGTTCGGAAGTTTCATGATACAGGTATCTGACCAGTTCTTCCGGAGTAATTTTAATCATAAAAATGTGTGGCTTTAATAAAAAATAAAAAATCTATCCGCATTTATAACGCATTCTTATCTGAAATATTGTTTTGCTATATTATTTTAAGGCCGAGGAATCAAAAGTTACTATATAGAGATCTTCGTTATCTTTTTTCATCAAATACTTTTCCCGGGCATATTTTTCTAAAGTTTCAGGGTTTGTTTTTAATTGTTCCAATTCGTTACTGGTATTAGTTATTAGCAGCACCATGTTTTTTTCATTTTGCTGTAATTTATTCAACTCCTTCATCCTGGCAATTTGTAGTGGTACATCATTTCTGTCAAAGAACATCGTCCATACCGCAAAAGCCGTGCCTGTTATTAAATATTTATTAGTAAATATGTGTCGAAGCATTTTCATTGAAACAATAAATAAGAAATAAATAAAAAGAAATAAATAAGTAAAAAATTGAAAATCAAACATCTTTTATCTCTACTTCCTCCCTTATGCCTTAAACATCATTTTCCAAATTTAATTTTTCCTTTTGGAAAAACCGCACTTTCCCCTAAAATTTCTTCAATACGAAGTAACTGATTATATTTTGAAATCCGATCAGTACGGCTGGCTGAACCGGTTTTTATTTGTCCACAATTCAATGCAACCGCAAGATCTGCAATAGTAGTGTCTTCTGTTTCGCCGCTTCGATGGCTCATAATAGTATTGTAACCATTATTCTGTGCCAAAGAAACTGCGTTAATGGTTTCCGTTAGTGTACCAATCTGGTTTACTTTTACCAATAATCCATTGGCAATATTTTCATCTACTCCTTTTTGCAACCTCTTTACATTGGTTACAAAAAGATCATCACCTACCAATTGAATCTTTTTACCCAATTTTTCAGTTATTAGTTTCCATCCTTTCCAATCATCTTCCGCCATTCCATCTTCAAGAGAGATAATCGGATATTGGTTGATCCAACTTTCCCAAAAATCAACCATTTTTTCTATGCTTAATTTCTTGCCATCTGATTTATGAAAATGATAGACTTTTTTATCGGCATCAAACATTTCACTCACAGCCGGATCCATTGCTATAGCTACCTGGGTCCCAGCTTTGTAACCCGCTTTGTTAATTGCATCCAATACAGTTTCTATAGCTTCTTCATTACTTTGAATGTTGGGGGCAAATCCTCCTTCATCTCCCACGTTTGTGCTGTATCCTTTCTTTTTTAAAACCGATTTTAAAGAATGAAAAATTTCTACTCCCCAACGTAATGCTTCGCTAAAAGAAGAAGCGCCCACAGGCATTACCATAAATTCCTGGAAATCTATTTTATTATCAGCATGAGCACCGCCATTTAATATATTCATCATCGGTATCGGAAGAATTTTTGCATTCGTTCCGCCAATATACCTATACAAAGGAAGGTTGGCTTCAAGAGCTGCTGCTTTAGCAACCGACAGGCTAATTGCTAATATTGCATTTGCTCCAAGCTTACTTTTATTTTCTGTGCCATCCAGGGCAATCATTTTTGCATCAATGCCTGTTTGATCCGCTACATCCCAGCCAATTAATTCATCTGCAAGAATGGTATTCACATTCTTTACTGCTTTGAGTACTCCTTTACCATCGAATATTTTTTTATTATTATCACGAAGTTCTACAGCCTCGTGTATTCCTGTGCTGGCGCCTGAAGGCACGGCGGCTCTTCCAAGATATTCATTGTCTGTAAGTATATCTACTTCAATAGTAGGGTTGCCGCGACTGTCTAAAATCTGGCGGGCATGGATGTCTGCTATGTAACTCATTTTTGTTTTAGGGATTTAATTTTAAAGCGCTATAAATGTGATTTTTTTGCAAATGTAATTTTTATTAATTGTTCTTAGTATTCCCTGTCAAATTCCTAAATACCTCTTCCAAACTCCTACTCTTGCTTTGTAAAGAAATAATGTCAAGATTGTTCTGTAAACTAAATTCCAATAATAACTTTTTTACTTTTTCAGAATCCGCAGTTTGAATATGATATTGATTGGAAATCTCTTCTACATTTTCTACACCAGCTAAATTCTTTAATAAATTAATGTCAATAATATTCCCAAACTGAACCATAACAATATGAGAGCTTTTGCCAGAGGAATGCAGATTTACCAAAGTATCATCTGCCACAATATTTCCTTTGTTGATGATGATCACACGATCACAAATACTTTCTACTTCCTGCAAAATATGTGATGAAAAAAGAACCGTTTTATTTTTCCCTAGATCTTTTATAAGTTGCCTTATTTCTATAATCTGGTTGGGGTCAAGGCCTGTAGTCGGTTCATCCAGAATTAAAACTTTAGGATCATGAATTAGCGCTGCAGCCAACCCCACTCTTTGTTTATAACCTTTGCTCAGCTGCCCTGTTTTTTTATTGCTTTCCAGCCGCAAACCCGTGAGATCAATTACTTCTTCAATTCTTTTTTTTACGCCGGACTTTAAATGATGAACGCCTGCAATAAATTCAAGATATTCCCGAACATACATTTCATAATAGAGCGGATTTCCTTCAGGCAGATAACCAACCTGTTTTTTTGCTTCCAGCGGATCCCTATTTACATTAATTCCATTTACCATGGCAGTTCCTGCATCCGGAGCAAGATAGCCTGTTATAATTTTCATTGTAGTAGATTTTCCGGCACCATTGGGGCCCAAAAACCCAACAATTTCAGTATTCTCCGCAGCAAATGAAATATCATTTACAGCCTTTTGTTTTCCATAGATTTTTGTAAGATTGGAAACATCAATTGACATAGGCGCAAATGTAAAACAAAATAAAACCCAACCTTCACAACTGAATTGCAAATATTTTAATTATTTTAAAACAAAATTAATTACCCCAACAACTATTCATAATTTCACAAAAAAAGTTATTTACTTTTATTTCGATGCAAAAATCATTTTCTTTTTCTCAAAACGCGTGGCGAAGGTTAAAAAAAAATAAGGGTGCGATGGCTGGATTAATTGTTATTTGCCTCGCTGTGTTTGTAGGAGTTTTTGCCTATTATATCGGGATTGATTCTACACCCAATGCAGACAGAGAGATAGTGGAAATAATGGCACACAAGCCGGGATTCACGCAATTATTTATCAGAGTAAAAAAAGAAAAGCATATTTCTAATACAGGCTTTTTTAAACGTTTATTATTTGGTGCGGAAGATAAATATTTATATGTACCAATCAACAGTTTCAAAGTAAAAGGTGATTCTGTTTATGTAGAAAAATTTATTGACGAAGGCATGCAGGAAAAAAGAGTATATGCAAAAAATGACCTGGCAGATAAAAATTATATTGAATCAAAAACCTTTTGGCTGGGCACGGATACTTTTGGTCGGGATATTCTCAGTCGTTTATTAGTTGGTGTTCGAGTAAGCCTTGCCGTTGGTCTCATAACGGTTATCATTTCTCTTTCCATAGGAATTTTTTTAGGAGCCACGGCCGGATATTATGGAGGCAAAACCGATAATATTATTATGTGGTTCATCAATGTGATATGGAGTATGCCCACTTTACTTTTGGTTTTTGGAATCACTCTTACTTTAGGAAAAGGCTTTTGGCAAATATTTATCGCCGTTGGATTAACCATGTGGGTGAGCGTGGCGCGCGTAGTACGGGGTCAGGTACTCGCACTTCGCGAATTAGAATATATCCAGGCAGCAAAAGCATTGGGATTAAAAAATTTGCGAATAATTATCCGCCATATTCTTCCTAATGTACTGGGGCCAGTTATTGTAATTGCAGCTGCCAATTTTGCAAGCGCTATTATTATTGAAGCGGGACTAAGCTTTTTGGGCGTAGGTATTCAGCCTCCCACACCAAGTTGGGGATTAATGTTGAAAGAGAATTATAATTTTATTATCACTCACAATCCTGCTCTGGCACTGGCTCCCGGGGTTGCCATTATGATTTTGGTACTTGCATTTAATCTCCTGGGAAATGGATTAAGGGATGCTTTGGATGTGCGTGGATAAAACCCCCTATTCCCCATTTTTCGGATAATCAAAAAACAAAAATTCCTTTTTGGATTCTCTAAATTCTTTCCAGTGTTTGGTTTTTAACTTTAATGCAAACACTGCGCAGGTAGGCATATTATAAATTCGCGAACATTCTAATGAATTTATGAATCCTGTAATTCCCGGATTGTGAGAGAATAACGCAACGGTATCAAATTTATCATCAAGGTTTTCAACAACATCATAAAAATCTTTTATAGAGGCTTCGTACAATGAAGAAACGAGTATCAGATTTTTTTCTTTCTCTTTATACTCTTTCATAAAAATTTCAGCGGTCTTTTTTGCGCGCTTTGCAGGACTTGAAACAAAGGCATCAATTTTTATTGACTTTGCCTTTATTCTCTTCGCCATCATGGCAGCATCCGACTTTCCCCGATCTGTAAGAATTCTGTCAAAATCAGAAAGGGAGGGATCGTCCCAACTGCTTTTTGCATGGCGGATAAGTAAAAGTGTTTTCATGTTTATTTTTTTATTGTAATCAGACGACATTAAATATAAATAATTTAAAAATATTATCCGAAAAAGCAGAGTCGCTATTTTAAATATTTTTTTCACTCCCTAATTTTATCTTTTTACTTTACACTTTTAGATTATCTTTAAAACCCAATAAAGACCTACTAATCATTATGTTTCAAACTTTTTTATGCCTTTACTTTTTTGCGTATTAGCCATCCTGCTGCTGATTTTTCTCGTCGTGTATTTTAAAATAGATACTTTTATTTCCTTCCTTCTGGTTAGCATTGGGCTGGGAATCGCAGTAGGAATGGACATTTCTCATATTTCTGCTGCCATCACAAAAGGAATCGGTAATACCTTAGGACCACTTGTTATTATTCTGGGTTTTGGCGCCATGCTGGGAAAATTAGTTGCCGACAGTGGCGCTGCACAACAGATCACCTCGTCGCTCACAAAAATTTTTGGAGCAAAAAATATTCAGTGGGGAATGGCTCTTGCAGGATTGATCATTGGAATCCCTTTGTTCTATACTGCCGGTTTTATTGTTGTTGTTCCATTGATTTTTGCTATTGCGGCTACTACAAGATTACCGCTATTGTATGTTGGCATTCCAATGCTTGCAGCCTTATCGGTGGCACATGGTTTTTTGCCGCCACATCCTTCGCCAACGGCAATTGCCGAGCAATTACATGCTAGTATCAGTAAAACCCTGATCTACGGAATTATCATAGCAATCCCTGTAATTTGTCTTGCCGGACCGCTCTTTGCTAAAACTTTAAAAAGATATAATCCTTCACCATCAAATACCATTTTTCAAATTAAATCTATTCCTGAAAATGAATTACCAGGAATAGGAATTAGTTTAGTGACTGCTTTAATGCCTGTGATTTTATTGGCCGTTACCGCAATCATTTTATATTTTGTTTCACCATCAAGTTTTCTGGGAAAAGTAATGGGATTCCTCGGCGATCCAAATATCGCGATGTTATTGTCTGTTCTTGCAGCCATTTATTTTTTGGGTATGAAAAGAGGTAATAAAATTCCTGCAATCATGAAACAACTGGATGAGGCCTTTAAAAGTATTTCTGTGATACTTTTAATAATCGCTGGGTCAGGAATTTTTATGCAGGTAATGAGCGATGGCGGCGTAAGTGTATATATCGGGCAATTATTAAAAGACATGCAATTATCTCCATTGATTTTAGGATGGCTTATTGCCGCTATTATCCGTGTATGTATCGGTTCCGCAACGGTTGCAGGACTTACAACAGTAGGAATTATGTTGCCTATTCTTGGAGTGAATGAACACATTCATCCTGAATTGATGGTACTTGCAATCGGTGCTGGGAGCCTTATGTTTTCGCATGTAAATGATGGAGGATTCTGGTTGTTTAAAGAATATTTTAATTTAACCATTAAAGAAACTTTTCTTACCTGGACGATGATGGAAACCATCGTTTCAGTTGCGGGATTGATAGGCGTTTTAATTTTGAATCATTTTGTGTAGCCATCAGTACCGATTATAAAACAACCGGCAAAAGGAGGATATCCTGAACTAAAGAATAATTTAAAAATTTTAATAGTACTTTTCTGCTCCTTTTAGGTTCTATATTTTAAAGAAATATTTTTTTTACTGAATATATCCCATCAATCATAACCTTTATAATCCTATCTCCTTTTCTTATGAGTTAGTTATTGGACATGTCGGATAGGCAAGGGCATTTCAGCCCAAGCCCTCCACAAAACCGTGCTTGAGATTCTCACCTCACACGGCTTTTCTCATTCAGCATAAGAAGATTCTTACACATAATTGAACTAAACTTGATCATCCACGGATTACTCTG
>DATKQQ010000272.1:0-6497 GCA_035532615.1 Hanamia sp. | reverse complement strand
CAAGGAACTGAATGTTATAGAGTTACATTTTCTCAATGCCCGAAGGCAAATACAAAACATATCAAACCTCTACGGCATCAAAATAGCTTGCTGAAAAAAGTGACAATTTGTTTTCAGTTTTTTTTGCTTAAGCGCCTATGTAAAAATCATTCCGGTTGAAAAATGAAAGAAAGCATTTCAATAAGATCATCACACTCCGCCTTTGTAATAGCGCCTATCTTTTTTTTCAACCTTGCTTTATCAAAACACTTTAATTGATCAACAGCTATCTGGCCTCCTTTATCGCCAAAACCGGTATCTATGCGGGAAGGATAATTTCTAAAAGTACTGGTAAGGGGCGCTACAATTACTGTTGCGTAGAGGTCATTAATTATGTTATTTGATACTACAACTGCCGGACGTGATTTTTTTATTTCCGAACCAACAGCGGGATCAAATTCCACAATCCAAACGTCAAATTGCTTTATAGATTTCGCCATGTCCATTCATTTTCTTCTTGCTCTGACAGGCTGTTTCCCCATACACTTTTTTCTGGCTTTTGCCCCTGTTTAATAGCAGTCTTTATCTGTTTTCGCCAGGTGCTTAAATCCCTGTTTAATGGCCTTCTCGTGGTATGCGGAGTTATAATGATAGCATTTCGCCGGGCTTCAATAGAAATATCCGTAGTGTTAGTAATTCCGGCCTCGCTGAGAAGTTTTTTATTTATGATCACGCCAAATGAATTGCCTATTTTTTTTAAATTGGTTTGCATAACAAAATGTTTTAACGAAAATAAAAAATGTAATAACAAAATCCAAATGTTTTTAAATAGCGAATTAACCGTATATTGAAAGTTGCAGGATTTATAAAAAGTATTGAAAACAAGTCGGTGTTTATGAAATAAAACTTTGTACAGTAAGCCAAATTGCCTACCGGCGGGGCAGGCTTTTACTGAAGATTTTTAATTTTGGTATTTTCTTCTAAAATGGCTACTCTTTCATCTCTTTCAACTCTCCCTGCATCCTGAACATTTCATCACGTAATCTTGCCGCTTCCATAAAATCCATATTCTTCGCAGCCTTTTCCATCATCCGTTTTATTTGGGAGATCGCTTTTTCTATCTGGGGAATTGTTTTGTATTCTACCTGGTCTTCTGCTGCAATAATGTTTACATTATCATCTATTGCATAAGGAGAGCCGGTAGTTCCTTTAATGTCCAGCACAGATGTTTGTCCCATTATCTGTTCAATGGATTTTGTAATTGTCTTTGGTGTGATGTTATGCTCTATGTTGTAAGCAATTTGTTTTTCTCTTCTTCTATTGGTTTCATCAATCGTTTTTTGCATGCTCTCAGTAATTTTATCGGCGTAAAAAATTACAAGGCCATCTACATTACGTGCAGCCCTACCCGCAGTTTGTGTAAGTGATCTTTCATTTCTAAGAAAACCTTCTTTGTCTGCATCTAATATTGCAACTAATGAGACTTCGGGAAGATCCAGCCCCTCACGCAAAAGATTGACACCAACCAACACATCTATTTCCCCTAACCGCAATTGCCGCAGGATTTCAATCCTGTCAAGAGTATGCACTTCGCTATGAATGTATTTTGATTTGATATTGATGCGATGTAAATATTTGTCCATTTCTTCCGCCATGCGTTTGGTTAAAGTGGTTACTAATACACGGTCACCTTTGGTTACTCTTTTATCAATTTCATCCAAAAGATCATCAATCTGGTTGATGGAAGGACGGATTTCAATTGGCGGATCTAGCAATCCCGTTGGCCTTACCACCTGTTCTACGACTATCCCCCCGGTTTTTTCCAATTCAAAATCGCCAGGCGTAGCGCTTACGAATATGGTTTGGTTGAGCATGCTTTCAAACTCATTAAAATTAAGCGGGCGATTGTCCAAAGCCGATGGCAAACGGAAACCATAGTCCACCAAAATTAATTTTCTTGAGCGATCGCCGCCATACATTCCACTTACCTGAGGGATTGTTTGATGGCTTTCGTCAATGATGCATAAAAAATCATTAGGAAAATAATCTAATAAGCAGAAAGGACGCGTTCCCGGTTCTCTTCGGTCAAAAAATCTTGAATAATTTTCTACGCCATTACAATAGCCCAGTTCACGAATCATTTCTACATCGTAATTTACTCTTTCAGAAATTCTTTGTGCTTCAATATATTTCCCGGTTTCTTTAAAATATTCTGTTTGCCTGAACGCCTCATCCTGTATTTCATAAAGGATTTGCTGCAATTTATCTTTTGGCGCAATGTATAAGTTAGCGGGGAAAATAGCTGCATTTTCAACCTTTGAGATTCTTTTTCCCGAACTCAATTCCAACGTTTCAATACTTTCAATTTCATCTCCAAAAAAAGTAATCCGATATCCGTTATCCATATACGGAAGGTTGATATCAACCGTATCTCCTTTTACCCGGAAAGTTCCTCTTGCAAAATCGCCCTGTGTTCTTGAATACAAACTGTTTACTAACGAATGCAAAAATCCCTGGCGGCTGATAACCTGTCCTTCTTCAATTCGCACTACACCTTCGGCAAAATCTTTTGGATTCCCAATTCCATAAATACAACTCACGCTTGCCACCACAATAATATCTCTTCGCCCGGTTAGTAATTGTGAAGTTGCTGCTAACCTTAATTTATCCAATTCTTCATTAATGCTTAAATCTTTTTCGATGTACGTATCACTGACAGGCATGTACGCTTCCGGCTGATAATAATCATAATAGGAGACAAAATAACCAACTGAATTATCGGGAAAGAATTGACGGAACTCACCATACAACTGGGCTACCAACGTTTTATTGTGAGTAAGTACCAGCGTTGGTCGTTGTACATTTTGAATCACATTGGCCATGGTAAATGTTTTGCCGCTGCCTGTAACTCCCAATAATGTTTGATATTTCTCACCGGTAAGCACACCTTGAGTAAGCTGTTCAATGGCTTCGGGTTGATCGCCAGCAGGTTTGTATTCTGAGTTGAGTTGAAACGGCATTTCGTGAAGAAGTTTTTACAAAAATACATCAAGGCAGTAAGTAATATTATCCAACAAGTTGCTACTATTCCAAAAACATTGTTCTTTTACTGTAATTTAGGCGTTAATATTTAGTGCCTGGAGTTTCCCCAAAATCCAACCGTCCAATTATGGAGATGCTGAATAGCAACGGTTTTAGCAAAATTATAAGTGTAATCTCAGTTTTTTTTAAAAGCATTCAGCTTACCTGCCAAAATTTCCTTAAAAAAGATTCCCCAAAAAAATGCATCCATTTTCGTAAAATGCAGTTCCAATAAATACTTTACTACGATGATGGATGCAAACTCTTCTACTATCAGCCGTTTCAAAGCACAAGCTAATAAATTTTCGGGAATCTTAGGAAAGGGACTCGGCAAAACTACCCAGCGGCTCATTCAGGAAATGATCTATGGCGTGCAGGCAGCCAAAGACATTAAAATATCTAATGTAGCCCGCAGCCTTCAGGAAGATATTAAGCTGATCAAAACTGAAGAGCGGCTTTGCAGAAATTTGGCAGCCGAAGATTTTAGTGATCATATTAATGAACAAATCATTCGCCTCGGCGATGATAAAATAACCGATGATATGGTATTGGCCATTGACCCGGGAGATATTATGAAACCTTACGCTAAATCAATGGAAAACTTATGTGGCATTTATGATGGCAGTCAGCACCATGAAGCAACCGGTTATCATTTGTGCCAGGTAACAGCGGCCAACCTCGAACACAACAAAATAGTACCCTTATATTGTGAAGCCTTTTCAAGTAAGGAAAAAGACTATGTGAGCAGTACCCAAAAAATAAAAGAAGCTATTAATAAAGTAACAGAAAAGATAGGTACGACAGGGGTTTGGGCAATTGACAGGCAGGGAGATTGCAATGAAATTATTGAACACTTCATAGCGGAAAAACTAACGTTTGTGACCAGGCTCAAACTAAACCGGTGGCTGTTAACCCGAAATAAAAACGGGGGAATAGTGCCTGTACAGGCTGAACGCCTGGACGTTCATGTTAAAACTCCCTACAGCGCACAAATCACCAAGATAGAAGATGGTAAAGAAACGGTTATCAATCTAATATTCGGCATTGCCAAAGTAGCCTTGTATGATACACCGGATGTATGGATGAATGCTGTGATTATAAAAGGTTTTGGGCAGCACCCCATGATATTACTCACCAACAAAGAGCCGGATAGTAAAACACCAAAAGAGGTATTCAAAGTAGTAGAAATTTATCTCACCCGCTGGAAATGCGATGAGTGTTTCAGATACATCAAGCAATCTTATAATCTCGAAGATGTAAGAGTGAGAACCTATAATGGCATCCGTAATATAACAGCTATTGTACACGCCATCGCCTATTTTACCAGCATTTATATGGGTATGAATCTAAAGCTAAAATTGATGGTTCAAAAAGTGTTTATCTTATCCAAACGCTTTTTTGGGATCCCCACTTTTTATCATTATGCAATGGCAGATGGCATTTTTGAATTATTGAAAAAATTAAACACAGGAATCATTAAAAATAAAAATGACAACTCGGCAGGATTGTTTATTCTAAGTTTGTTCCCGGATTAATAGCTTTGGGTAAACTCCAGTTTAGTGATAAACTAACAAAAGAACCACAAAATATTTTTTTTGCAATGATTTATTTTTTACTGGCGTTCGCATTTTTAATCTATATAATCTTTTCTATTTCCCGAAAAAATCAAGAAAAAATACTTGCTGAAATCAGGTTGAATTGGGGGCGAAGAGTCAATAAAAAAGGAGATTTAGAACTCATTGAAAAATATGCGATTCATAATAAGGCAAAACATTTTCATAGACTTACGCTTCAAACTTTGAAGGATATTGATATTGAAAATTTATTTTCAATATTAGATAGAACGCTTACTACGGTTGGACAACAGTTGCTTTACAATAAAATAATTTTTCCGGAAAATAGTTTGAAAAGATTAAAACAGTTTGATGAAAGTTCTGAATATTTTAAAAAAGAAACCAACAAACGGGAGACGGTACAAGTTATTTTACACAAACTTGAAAAAAAACGGTACATCCGGAATTGCAGATCTATTAAATATCCGAAATTCAGGTATTGATAAAAATCTGAATTTATATAAATTGCTTACAGGCCTTGCAATTACGTGCGTTATTGCTTCTGCTTTTTTCCCTGTAATACTCATCTATTTGGTTCCCCTCCTCGGAATCAATATCATGATACAATATGTTTTCAAATACAGAAATGAGAATCAATACCAATCCATTCGCGAAATTTATGGATTAATAAAAGCCACACAAAAGTTGCAAAAAACAGATACAATTATTGAAAGCACTTCCATCCCGGAACCAATAAAATTGCTAAAACCTTTTGTGAAGAATTATGGATTATTGAATTTCGGAATTCCCGGGGATGATCTGAAAAAAGCATTGTTTTATATTTTAGAACTCGTCAAAGCCTGTTTCCTGTTGGAATTACATCTTCTTAATAAATCGTACTTACAAATTATAAAGCAAAGCGATTCATTAAATCAACTCTATAAATACATCGGGGAGTTCGATCTGGTTATTTCAATGGCATCTTTAAAAAGTGACACTAACTTTATCACTTGTATTCCTAATCTAATTTCAGAAAATAAAATTCTAAAATTTACGAATGCTACACATCCTTTGATTGACAAATGTGTTCCAAATTCATTTTCATTAGATCATAAAAGTGCTTTTATTACAGGCTCTAACATGTCAGGGAAGTCAACATTTTTAAGAACCGTTTTAATTAATTCTATCATAGCCCAAACATTATATATCTGCTTTGCAGAATCTTATACAGCTTCATTTTTAAAACCATTTTCATCCATAATGATTGAAGACGATTTATTGGAAGGGAGTAGTTATTTTTTTGAAGAAGTGGAAATAATAAAAGTGATGACAGAGCAGGTTTCTGCATCAGCTAATCAACTTTTTGTAATAGACGAAACATTTAAAGGAACGAATACATTGGAACGCATTTCTTTGGCAAAAGCTGTTTTAGAATTTTTAAATAACAATGATAATATCGTAATAGCTTCCTCACATGACTTGGAATTAATTGAGTTACTTTCAAAAGATTTTGAAATGTTTTATTTTACAGAAAACATCCAGGACGATTCTTTAAATTTTGATCACACCATTAAACAAGGATTGCTAAAAACTACCAATGCTATAAAAATTGTTGAGATAGAAAACTTCCCACAATCAATTATAGATGAGGCTTATAAAATGACCAAGGAATATAAAGCAGGAACCGTCACGATACCAATCGAAAAATAGATGTTGCCAGGAAATATTATCTCAACGATGTATTAATTCGAGATACTTTTTTATTTTTTCTTTAAACCCGATAAGTAATTTTCCAATGCAGCTGCCATGCTTTGTGCTTTAGGTTGTGGTGCAATAATATCCGGATTAAAACCAGCTGCTATTACTGCCTTTCGGGTATTATCG
>DATKQQ010000271.1:0-5425 GCA_035532615.1 Hanamia sp. | reverse complement strand
TACAAAAAAAGAAATTTTATACGGGAAATACTATGATAAACCTAAATTATTTCATCAGGTAATTCAAAATTTCTTTGACCAGATTAATCAGAAATTTAAATCAGAATTATCAACATTACTTACACTAAAATTCCAATTCTTTGATGATAAAGATTCACTAATTTACACCTTGTGAAGTATAATTATCCCTAACAAGGAGCAAAGGGATGAATCATTTTAACAAAGCCGTGAAATTAGAGGCTTTGTAAATTAAATAATTTTGAAATCTTCCTCATTGATATACTTTTATAATTGTCAGTTTTGAAAATCATCAATCATTTTTTTTAAATTGCGACTGTTATTGTCTTCCTCGTCAAAAACTGAGGTGAAAAAATAATTCCATTATAAAATTACAACAAATAAAAAACCCCATTTTTAAATTCAAAAACAGGGCTTTTTTAATCAGAACACACTCTAAATTATACATTAATGCTGTTTAGAACTTTTGGAATATGAACTTCAATCTCCATATCTTTATTATCTCTCTTTATTTTAATCTTATAATCGGTTTTATTTTGGGAATTCATTATCTGGGACCTTACATCATTGGCATCATTTATTTTTTCACCATTTATCTGGGTAATAATATCACCAGTTTTCAAACCTGATTTTTCAGCTACGGAACCTGGTTTTATATTTAATATTTTTGCACCGCTTCCATTTTCAATATCCTGAATTTCAATACCAAGTCTTTGCCTGTTATTATGGTTATAATTAAAATTGAAATTATTTCCGGGCATTCCTGGCATCATGAAATTATAATGATTCCCTCTGAAATACTGCTGCATCATATTTCTGAGGCTATCCATATTATAAGCCATTGGTTCGAAATTTGGAGATTTCCCTAAGTCAACTTTTGCAGAATTCATTTTATTATCTCTTAGATAATACAGGGTAATCTTGTCTCCCGGTTGATGGGACTGAACTGCATTTCTCAAATCATCAGGTGAAGTAATTTTTTTATCGCCAAATTTTGTGATAATATCATTATCTTTTAATCCTGCTTTTTGAGCGGCACTTTCATCAATTACATTTTTGACGATAGCCCCCTTGTCAATTTTGGCGGTAAGCACACCTAAGAATGCGGTATTCGAATTTCCAAAAACGGTAAAACTTTGGCGTGGAGAAAAAGCAGGATTATCCCCTCCTCCCATAAAGTTTCTTTTAAACACACTAATATCGCCATTATAATCAGCAAGCGGCTGGCCGTTAATTGTTATATTATTGCTGTCAATTACAATGGTTGTCTTTGATGGTTTGTCGGAATTTTTACGGATAATAATTTCTTCATTCTTCTTTAATTGTGATTGTTCTTTTTGGGCAAACCCGTTAGTGGTGAACAATCCGCAGCAAGCTGTAAAGATTGCTGAAATAAAAAATGTTTTCATGGTTAATATAATTTTGAAATATTAAAAATTTAATGTCCTCAAAGTAAAAAAGTGATAGAAAAAAACAAATTTTTTCAAGAATATATAGTCTAATGTTAACTTAAAATTCCATCATATTTATATTTCATTAACCTTTAAAAAAGCAAACACTATTATCAAAATTTAATTATATGCTCTTCCTATCCCATATCAAAGCAATGATTTTACTTTCTCAATTACCTCATTCAATTTAGATGCATCCTGGCCTCCGGCAGAAGCCATCGTCTTTTGTCCGCCTCCACCGCCTTTGATAAGTGGCGCTACCGTTTCTTTAGTAATTTTTACCGAATCCAGTTTTTTTGCACAGACTAAATTTTCATCAATTGCTATTACTACATTTGCTTTTCCTTCAATGTCGGCGCATAACACAATCGCATAATCTTTTACATTTTCTTTTAAAAGAGAAACTAAGCTCTTCAAGGCATCTGCATTGGAAACAGGAGCGATTTCTCCAATAAAATTTATCCCATTCACTAAAATCACTTTCTTGATTATTTGCTCTTTTAAAGTAAAGAGAATTTGTGACTCAAGATGATTCAACTGTTTATTCAAATTTTCTTTTTCTGACAAAATGGTCTCCAGGGCTTTAAGCGTGTCTTTAGGGTTTTTCAATTTTTCTTTTACTGACGATAATTCTTCCAATTTATTATTGATAAAATCTTCGGCAGCTTTTCCACTCATCGCTTCTATTCTTCGCAAACCTGCACCCACTGCAGTTTCATTAGTGATTTTAAAAATTCCCAATTCGCCGGTATTTCCCACATGGGTACCCCCACATAATTCAATTGAATATTCTGGGTCCATAATAACCACACGGACCACGTCGCCATATTTTTCTCCAAAAAGCGCCATCGCTCCGGTTTTCAAGGCTTCAGCCTTTGGCAACTGTTTTATTACCACCGGAACATTTTCTCTTATTTTTTGATTGACGATGGATTCCACTTTTGCGATTTCTTCTTTGGTCATTTTACTGAAATGAGAAAAATCAAAACGCAGGTAATCATCATTAACCAAACTTCCTTTTTGTTGCACATGTGTTCCTAAAACTTTGCGTAAAGCGGCGTGCATTAAATGTGTGGCACTATGATGAACGGCGATTTTCTTTCTTTTATCAGCATCCACTTTTGCAATCACTTCTGATTCAATGTTTGGAGGAAGCTTTTCTGTAAAATGAAGAATCAGTTCGTTTTCCTTTTTGGTATTTATCACCGGAATTTTTTCATCCTCAAAAATCAGAATCCCCGTATCGCCAATCTGGCCGCCACTTTCCGCGTAAAAAGGAGTGACATCCAAAACAATCTGAAATGTTTCTTTTCCTTTTGATTTTGTTTTTCGGTATTTTAGAACCTTACTTTTTGTTTCTAAATTCTCATAACCTACAAAACCTTTTCCACCATTTCCATTTAGCACAACCCAGTCTTCCGTATCAACAAAAGCAGCAGCACGGCTACGTTCTTTTTGTTGTTTCATTTCTTTTTCAAAACCTTTTTGATCTACCAATAAATTATTTTCTGAAGCAATTAAATTGGTAAGATCAATTGGAAAGCCATACGTATCGTATAATTCAAATGCAGTTTTGCCATCAATATTTTTCTTCGATGACAAAAGCAATTCCAATCTTTTTAATCCAGCGTCTAATGTTCTTAAAAAATTATTTTCCTCTTCATGAATCACTTTAGCAACAAACTCTTTTTGTTTATCCAGTTCTGGAAATACGTTTTTGAATTGTTCTGCTATTATGGGAACTAATTTATAAAGCAATGGCTCTTTCACCTCGAGATAAGAAAAATAATAACGAACCGCTCTTCTTAAAATTCTACGTATCACATAGCCTGCGCCGGTATTTGAAGGTATTTGTCCATCTGTAATTGGGAAAGCAATTGCACGAATATGATCAGCAATTACTCTAAAAGCAACAGCTTCTTTTGAATTGGAGTAATCATATTTTTTATTGGATATTTTTTCAATCTCTGCAATGGTTCCTGTAAAAATATCTGTATCGTAATTACTTTTTTTATTTTGTAAAACACGAACTAATCTTTCAAAACCCATTCCGGTATCCACATGTTTTGCAGGCAGTAATTCCAATGAGCCATCCTTCTTACGATTGTATTGAATGAATACCACATTCCATATTTCTATTACCTGCGGATTATCCTTATTCACAAGATCTTTTCCCGGAATCAATTTTTTTTCTTCTTCACTTCTACAATCCACATGAATTTCTGTACAAGGTCCACATGGTCCTGTATCTCCCATTTCCCAGAAATTATCTTTTTTGTTTCCAAAAATAATCCGGTCCTCACTAATATGTTTTTTCCAAAGACTCAATGATTCCTCATCCTGAGGTAATTTTTCCTTTTCATCTCCTTCAAAAACGGTAACATATAAATTTTCAACAGGGATTTTATAAATTTCAGTAAGCAATTCCCAACTCCATGCAATCGCTTCTTTTTTAAAATAGGGTTTAGGGTCAACCATTGCATTTCCAAAACTCCAGTTGCCAAGCATTTCAAACATTGTGTGATGGTAGGTATCTACTCCCACTTCTTCCAGGTCGTTGTGCTTACCACTTACACGAAGACATTTTTGAGTATCGGCCACACGAGAATATGGAGATGGTTTGTTTCCCAAAAAATATTCTTTGAACTGGTTCATTCCTGCATTGGTAAAAAGCAATGTCGGATCGTTTTTGATAACAATCGGCGCCGAAGGAACCACCTGGTGTTCTTTTGCCTTAAAAAACTCAAAAAAATGCTTTCTTATTTCCGCACTTTGCATCATAGATTCGTGTAAATTTTAAGAGTGGCTAATAGCTTTCAAATTTTACTATTGACTATCTTTGTTTTTAAAAATATTTTAATGCGCAAAGGTATTTGGTTTGCCCCCATTTACAAACATGGTCGGTTTTTATAAATATTTAAAATAATTTCTTTCCTCATGCTAAAACCCCAATAATATGGCACTTTCGCAAATAAGTTTTGATTTTGAAGGAGATTCTTCCAAAAAAAATGAAACGAAAGACACTATAAAACAACCTTCAATTGCTCGTGAAGAAACAATTGAAGCTATTCGTTTGCAAATAAAACCGAAATCTACCCGTGGACGAAAAAGCCTGAAAGAATATAGTGCTGATCCGGATATTACAGTTCCGGAAGATGACATTCTTTTTCAGAAACAATATTATTCAATCGGAGATGTTGCCGCAATGTTTAAAGAAAAAACATCTTTAATAAGATATTGGGAAAATGAATTTGGTATTTTAAAGCCAAAGAAAAACAAAAAAGGAGATCGTTTATTCAGGCCCGAAGATGTAAAAAATTTAAAAATGATTTATCATTTATTGCGCGAAAGAAAATATACTATTGAAGGTGCGAAAGAGTTTTTGAAAAATAATAAAGCTGCAGGCGAAAAGCATGAATTGATAGAATCGTTGGAAAAGGTAAAATCATTTTTACTCGAATTGAAAAGTAATTTATGAAGGCTGAAGGTTTAAATGCAAACATCTAAAGAGTCTTCTTTAATATTGATAATCCAATGAAGCAATATCAAAAAAATAATTCCATTCCTTCGGTTTGGTTTGATATAATACTGATGTTGCTTGCATGTGTTGCCGGCAGTACCGATATATTAAGCTATTTCAGACTCGGTCATGCATTTACCGCAAATATGATCGGAAACATGGTTCTATTGGGCATTTCAATTGGGAAAGGAGCGCTTTCCACATCACTTTATCGTTTTGCATCATTGGTTGGATTTTTTATCGGTGTTTTTATTGGCGCTCTGATAGTGGTACAAAAAAAGAGGGTGGATCTATTAGGGTGCATTTCAAAATGTCGCATTAAAAAAAAGAATAAATTTGGGAAACTAAACCCATACTACCATGACACGAGAAGAATTTCATCAACTTGCAGATAAGCGATATAATGAATTGCAATCGCTCAACAAAATCAACAATT
>DATKQQ010000270.1:0-2070 GCA_035532615.1 Hanamia sp. | reverse complement strand
TGATAAATTATTATTGTTGTTGTCTCTTACATAAATGGGCACTACATTTTGATTACCAGAATTTCCAATTTTAGTAAAAATGGATCCTTTTCAATTTTATTTACCTTTATTTGAAAGCTGAAAATCTCTTTGCAAAAGTATGTGTAACTGGTATATCTTTTGATGTTTTAATGAAGTCTTCCTCCTATAAGTTTTTAGAATTGTTCTCTATTTGGTTAAAATATTTACGGACTCAGAATGCTTATTAATTTGCGCAACTGTGAATTTACGATTGTAATCTACACATCAAATTGTAACTAATTTGGATGCCTTTTAATATTCGAATAATTTTAGGTTGTTTTATCTTGGATAGTATTTTGCACGCTGCAGAAATAAAGCGTAATTAAAACAACATAACTGCATGATTAAAGGCAGATGTTTACTTACTGCGATTTTATCTTATTAAAAAAATAACAAATTCTCCTTATTTCTCCGTTTGCTGCAAATTATAACAGCATAACATACATGCCTAATCGCAATTGCTTACTAAACAGATAATTCTTTATTGAAGAAAATAGTAATCTCCCTTATTTCTCCGTTACCGCAAAATGAAATTTACATAATAGTAAGGTGTAAACGTAATTATTGCTTTCTTGTGATTTTATTTTTAACTGGTTTCTTCGCTTTGAGTTTTTTCTTTAATCTATTTGCTCTTCCTTTTTCCTTTGTTTCTTTATAGTTTGAAATTTCTTCTTTTGTTAGTCTGTCGAGTATTTCTCCAAATTGTGTATAAGATGAACCAAGTGAGCCGAGTATTAAATCAAGAGTATAAATTTTCATTTCGGAAATCCCCGATATTATTTCTGAGATAGTTGCAGGTCGTAATCCAGTAGTGCTTGATATTGTAGAATAACTATAGTCTAGATTTAAATCTTCAATGGCATTCTTTAAGTTATAATCTTTTTGTTCCTTGTTACTTTCGAGTAAACTTTTTAGCCCTAAAGCATATTTGTATTTGACATACTCTTGTTCTTTATTTTCTTTATTCTTTGCCATTTGGAAAAGAACATGATTTTTTAAAGATATTTGTTACGGTGTAGCGTAATATCAAAATATTCATTACATTTACACAGTAATTTGAAATCTATAAATAGATTTGCGAATTCTTCATAAAATAACTTGAAGCATTCGCTTTGAGTCTCGCTTTTGAAACGTCGGAAATTTCATCTGAGAACGAGACGATAAGCAGAATGCCTGCGTTCCTAAAGGGCCGCGGGCTTGCTTATTCGTTCTCAGGGCCTCCGACGGCCTCAAAAGCGATAAGTTTAGACCCGGTCCTTTTTTGTCTACTGCTTTTTCTAAAGTGCAGATAAATAAAAGTCTCTTCTTAAAAACTCAAGTATATGATTAATTGTTTAACAGGTAATACATATATATATTGGGATCAAGACATAAATACAATTTACTTTTTAAAGCAACTTCATTAAGCCCTGCTCTAGTTGCAGTATTGCATTGCCGTGTACAGCAATCGTTTCCGCGTGTATGGCATCTTTTATCCTTGTTCCTTTCCGGCCGCATCACTTTAAAAGTAATCTTCTACCATTTTCATAATTACCTTTTCAAAGTATATAAATACCCCACCCCCCATTTTGAAAAACCAAAGTGTGTACTTTTTCAACAGTATCGTTGCACGCCTCTTTTGCTGCATTTAGGTCAATGGCAAATTGCCAACGAAACAGAAAGTCTTATTCAAGTGCATTACGCAGAGAAACCCCGCAACCCGGAGTAATAAAATTTAATTATGTATATTCATATCCGTTATGCTTATACCCCTCTGACAGGCCTGCTGCTTTTTTCTCATGTAGGTAAGCGGGCATGGTTGCCATAGCACATGCGATGGCAGCCACTGTTAGCATTTTGTTTCAATCAATTTTTATTATCAACATTATGTTTCATGAAATATATAATAGGGTTACTATCCATGCTTTTGCCCATACTTTCCGGTGCTCAATCGCTGCCGGTAAAGCCACTCACTATTGGAGATACCGTGCCGGATGTTGTTTTTAACAAGGTAACTAACTACAAAGACAC
>DATKQQ010000269.1:0-2685 GCA_035532615.1 Hanamia sp. | reverse complement strand
AGATTACAAGGGTATTTGGATGAATACCACTATAGATATAATCGGAGAAATAATATGGACACAATTTTTCACAAACTGATTGAAAGAATGGTAAAAAATAATCCAAAGAGAATTGGTGACAAAAAATAAAAGTTTGGGCGGTCTAAGCGTATATACATAAAAAGAAAAACGCCGTTAAAATCAGGTACTATTTTATTCCACGTAAGTCCGGGGGATACCATTGTTCGCTAATTGGATATTCAACAAATGGGGGTTTACACGGCATTCATTATAACAGAACAAAAAACTGCTATCATTTTGGCCATCTAAACCCAATTACCGGATCAATACTTATAGGCTTAAATCCTAGTCAGGAAATGGAAATTCCATCTAGATTGAAAGATGGTTTATTAAATGCGGCTAACAATAGGTTGAATATTGTAGTGAAAAAAAAGGAAACCTGAACTTTTAAGGAGATTTAGTATCATGGTGAGACGACTTGTAGTATGTTATAGAGATTACAAGTCCTCAAATCACTCTAAGATTACTAAGATTTTTGGCATTCGGTAACAAAGGCTTTATATTTGTAAAAACAGTACACGACAATGGAGATTAGAACGGATTTATATTTAGGTGATAGTAAAGAAATGCTCAAAAAGCTTCCTGACAATTCAGTTGACCTTATTGTGACCTCACCACCCTATGCTGACCAGCGGAAAGGTACTTACGGAGGTATCCACCCTGACAAATATGTAGAATGGTTTCTCCCAATAGCTAAAGAACTACTAAGAGTTTTAAAACCCACTGGGACTTTTATATTAAATATAAAAGAAAAGGTTCTAGACGGTGAACGAAGCACTTATGTAATGGAACTTATTCTTGAAATGCGTAAGCAGGGTTGGCTATGGACAGAGGAATTTATTTGGCACAAAAAGAATTGTTATCCTGGCAAATGGCCTAATCGTTTTCGCGATGCATGGGAAAGACTTCTTCAATTCAACAAGAATAAAAAGTTTAACATGTATCAGGAAGAAGTAATGGTTCCAATGGGTGATTGGGCAAAATCAAGACTTAAAAATCTAAGCGACACAGATAAAATAAGAGACAACTCAAAAGTAGGTAGTGGTTTCGGTAAAAACATTTCAAATTGGGTGACAAGGGATAAAGCATTTCCAACAAATGTTTTGCATTTAGCGACAGAGTGTAACAACAAAAATCATAGTGCTGCTTTCCCCGAAGAACTTCCTGAATGGTTTATGAAATTGTTTTCAAAGGAAAAAGATATTGTACTTGACCCATTCATGGGTTCCGGAACAACAATATTAGCTGCCAACAGAATGAAACGACACTCAATAGGAATTGACATAGTTTCTGAATACTATGATATGGTAAAAGAACAGGTAAAACCAGTAGAATTATATTTATTTGAGCCAACAGTAAAATATGAAACAACTAAATCTAAAAGACGTTACGCAATACGTTAAAAAGAATATTGGAACATTTCACCAAAAGAGAATTGGAGGACTAAATTCTTTGAAGTTGAAAAAAGTTTTGGGAAAGAAAAATCCTTATCTCTTCAAAGCAAAATATATACTGACAGCGCAAGATATTATCAAGAGTTTGACAGATGCGTTTATTTCATCACAGGAAGAAACTATCTTCGGCGATTGGCTTGAAGGACTTGCTATTTTTATTAATGGCAAAGTATATAATGGCCGTAAATCTGGTATTCCCGGTATAGACTTAGAGTTTGACAAAGATGGCGTTCGCTTTATTGTAACAATAAAATCTGGTCCGAATTGGGGTAATAGTTCGCAGATTGGCAAAATGAGAGCAGATTTCAAAACTGCACAAAAGACACTTCGTACAAGTAATTCACAACTAAATATCACAGCAGTAAACGGCTGCTGTTACGGTAGGGACACCAATTCAGACAAAGGCGATTATTTCAAATATTGCGGTCAAAAGTTTTGGGAGTTTGTCTCTGGTGACACAGACCTTTATACAAAAATTATAGAGCCGTTAGGAAATCAAGCGAAAGAACGGAATGACGACTTCATTCAATCGTATTCGCAAATGATAAACAAATTCACAAAAGAATTTGCGGACACATTTTGCATGGACAACGGTTCGATAGATTGGGACAAACTTGTACGCTTTAATTCAGCCACCATAGCTCCGAAAAAATAAAACGGCGTGCAAAAGGTTTTGTGCAATTGGGGCTGGACGGAAGTACAATCATTAGCATATACAAGCTAATATACGGCGGACGGAAATTCTGCCGCACAGTAGTTTGCAAACTAAGTTTGAACTAATTCTTATAATTTAGCAAATGCTTGATTCAATCGATAATGGAGAATGGTTTATTCCCAGCTGTGAAACAACTCTTCCTGGACGTCTATTCTTTAATGACAAAGAGAACAAAATTACTTTAGAAACTTTCGGAAATAAATATCTTAGTGGTGAACCGATGGTCATAATTGATCCTGAAAGAGACAAAAAATATCATTCTAAAAATTATAATCATTCTTATCAAGAAAGATATCCACTCATAAATGGGAATACTATAGGCGCTTAAGCAAAAAAAACTGAAAACAAATTGTCACTTTTTTCAGCAAGCTATTTTGATGCCGTAGAGGTTTGATATGTTTTGTATTTGCCTTCGGGCATTGAGAAAATGTAACTCTATAACATTCAGTTCCTTGT
>DATKQQ010000268.1:0-3915 GCA_035532615.1 Hanamia sp. | reverse complement strand
TCTGTTATCGCCATTGCGGTAGCTTTCTACCAGGCGGTAGTAACCACTGAGCTTTCCGGTTTCAGGATGTTTGCGTATGGTGCTTTTGAAATACAAGATTCAAAGGTGGTAAACCCTCTTCAAATACGAACACCCCTTGTGTACTACAAATCAAAAACCCGACTTATACGTGCGATGGATTTTAGTTGCATGTACCCCCCCACAGGTAAATTGAGAATAGGGTGATAATTTTTCTGAAAAAAAATTAAATTTTAACAGTCGAAGAGGCTTTTGCTGCAATGTGGGTTAAAGAAATGGGATTCTCTTCAATTTGGAAAACGCTATGCAGGAAAAAAAATCATTGACATCCTGGAGAAAAACTCTGCTGAAGTAGAAACTAATAATAATGGATGGGGAAATTTCTTAGCACCTGCAAGAAGTGTTTCTGTGTGGGTTAAAAAATAAATGGGAAGTAATTCTTTTCTAATTCAATTTTCCTTTTTCATACAGTAAACGAATAAATAAATCAGATTTTGCTTTTATTTTTATCGTAGAAAAAAATCCTTTGTGCCCTTCGGGATTTTGTGTGAAAAAATCTTTTGCTTCGCAAAAGAAAAAAGATTTATACACAAACCTGCAAAGAGCACAAGGATTTTCTAAAGGAGTTCTTTGAGCCCCTATGATAAAAACAGAAAATAAAGTCCGGATATTTTATACATCCTGAAAACCTCTGCAGTATTTTCTTTTAGAACCAGACGGCATTATCAAAATGGCACAGAAGTACTATGCTTAATTTCTCCCATCACGAAAATACTTTTTACACTTCCGATACTCTTCAACGTGCCTAACACGCCCAACACAAACTTTTGATAAGCCGGCATATCTTTCACCAATATTTTCAACAAAAAATCGTAGTCGCCGGCGATGTTGTAACATTCAACTACTTCAGGAATAGATTGGATTTCCTGTACCAGTTTTTTACCATTTTCATTGGTATGTTGCTTTAGCGATACGTTACAGAAAACAGTTAAACCCTTTTCCAATTTTTCTTTATCAAGAAGAGCAACATATTTTTTGATGTAACCGTCTTTTTCTAACCGCTTGATTCGTTCATGCACCGGCGTAGTGGTGAGATGAAGTTTTAATGAAATTTCGCGATTGGTAATGTGTGCATCTTGCTGTAACATTTTAAGTATGTCCTTATCAATTGAATCTATCATTTTTTTAAAGAGTTTATTTTGCTACCAAAGGTAAAACGCAATCGTTCAAATAGAATTATTTTCTAAATAATATTTATTTATAGAATAAAATGCTAAATATAGTATTAAATGAAAGGATATTATTCTTAAATATAGCTTTGCCTGTAAATCTTTAAAAATCTTTTTTATGCTCACTCACAACTTAGGATATCCAAGAATAGGCAATCATCGCGAACTGAAAAAAGCCAATGAACATTATTGGGCAGACAAAATTTCTGCCACGGAACTGGAACAGGCCGCAAAAAATATTCGCCAGGAAAACTGGCAATTACAGAAGGATGCTGGCATTGATATTATTCCATGCAACGATTTTTCTTTTTACGATCATGTATTAGATACAAGCCTTATGGTAGGCGCCGTTCCCGAAAGATTTCATTCATTGATGGATCAAAAACAATTGCCTGATATTGAGTTGCTTTTCGCAATGGCGAGAGGTTATCAAAAAGGAGATTATGATATTACTGCAATGGAAATGACCAAATGGTTTGATACCAATTATCATTTTATTGTTCCTGAATTTAAATCCAACCAGAAATTTTGTTTCTTCTCCAAGAAAATAATTCATGAATTCCAGGAAGCAAAGAGAGAAGGCTTTAACGCAAAGCCTGTTTTGCTGGGACCTGTTTCCTATTTATTATTAGGAAAAGAAAAAGAAGAAGGCTTCCATCGTTTGGAATTGATTAAAAATCTGTTGCCTGTTTATTTGGAAGTGTTGAAAGAATTAGATGATGCCAACGCGCATTACATCCAGTTTGATGAACCTTGTTTGTCATTAAACCTTACAGATGCAGAAAGAAAAGTCTTTGTAAAAGTGTATAATGATATCAAAAAAGCATTTCCCAATTTGCATATTATTTTGGCTACTTATTTTGAATGCTATGGAGATAATTTGCAAACAGTTTTACATCTTCCTGTACAAACATTACATCTGGACATGGTGCGTTGCCCTTTGCAGTTAGATGATATTTTGGAAACAAATATTCGGAAATCAAAACTCAATCTTTCCCTTGGCGTCGTAGAAGGAAGAAATATCTGGAAGAATGATTTTACTAATTCGCTTCAGTTAATCAATAAAACAAAAAAAGCAATAGGCGAAGATAGAATTATGATTGCACCTTCTTGTTCCTTGCTGCATGTGCCTTGCGATTTAGATTTAGAAACTGATGAAAAAAATCTTCCTGCAGAAGTTAAAAACTGGATGGCTTTTGCCAAACAAAAAATTGATGAAGTGGTAACACTGGCATCACTTTCAGCGGAAAATCCGTCATCAGAGAATTTGAAGAAATTAGCGGATAATCAAAAAGCAATCAAAAGTAAAAAAGAACCCTCACTCATTCACAAACAAAAAATAAAAGATAGAATAATATCGGTTTCTGAAAAAGATACTAAAAGGAATAGTGGATTTAAAAAAAGAAAATCAATACAACAAAAAGAATTAAATCTTCCCTTATTTCCAACCACAACAATCGGCTCATTCCCCCAAACAAAAGAAGTGAGAAGCTGGCGCGCGAGTTTGAAAAAAGGAGAGATAACCAATGAAGAATATGATGCGTTGATAAAGAAAGAAATTGAAGAATCCATTCGTTGGCAGGAAGAATTGGGCATTGATGTATTGGTGCATGGCGAGTTTGAGCGCAATGATATGGTGGAATATTTTGGGGAACAATTAGAAGGATTTGTATTCACTAAAAACGGTTGGGTGCAAAGTTATGGAAGCCGTTGTGTAAAGCCTCCTATCATTGTGGGCGATATAGAAAGAAAAAACCCAATGACTGTTTATTACACAAAATATGCGCAATCGCTCACCAAAAAAATAGTGAAAGGAATGTTGACAGGACCGGTTACTATTTTACAATGGAGCTTTGTGCGCAATGACCAGCCCCGTTCTGAAACCTGTATTCAGATTGCGCTTGCGATACGAGATGAAGTAGTTGATTTGGAAAGCGCGAATATTAAAGTAATACAAATTGATGAACCCGCTATTCGTGAAGGATTGCCATTGCGAAAAGAAAACTGGCGTGAATATTTAGACTGGGCAGTGAAAGCATTTAGAATTTCTTCCTCAGGTGTAAAAGATGATACGCAAATTCACACGCACATGTGCTACTCCGAATTCAATGATATTATTGAAGACATTGCCGCGATGGATGCTGATGCCATCACTATTGAAACCTCCCGTTCGCAAATGGAATTGCTGGATGTTTTCGCGGCTTTTAAATATCCAAATGATATAGGGCCGGGAGTGTATGATATCCATTCGCCGCGCGTTCCTTCCAAAGAAGAAATGATAGATTTAATTCACAAAGCGATGAAAGTAATTCCTGCGAAACAACTTTGGATTAATCCGGATTGTGGATTAAAAACCAGGGCATGGCCAGAAACAAAAGCTGCGTTGAAAGCGATGGTGGAGGCAGCGAGGAAATTGCGGGAGCACGTTAATAAAGAGGTTGAGGTTTAGTTTTTATGTAAAGATAGAAAGGGCCGCTGGAGGAAATTTCAGCGGTTTTTTTATTTTCAAATCAATTTGATTGATTTGCTTTAACCCACATTGCAGCTATCCAGACATAAGTAGGCGTTGTTGTTGAGTTTCAATTTTTTTTAGTTCCGGTTTGTGTACTACAGATTTTCGTTTTGTAAAAGGTTTGTATTTGCTTTTTAGGATATCGTAAATGGCTTT
>DATKQQ010000267.1:0-10854 GCA_035532615.1 Hanamia sp. | reverse complement strand
GGCTTACCTCAACGAATTCTTCTATCGGTTCAACCGTAGAGGATTTGGGAAACATAGCTTTCATAAATTAATCGTAACAATGGTTCAAGCAAAACCATTATTTATAAACCAATTCACGACTTAAAAGCCTAATTCTATAAAATTATATCGCGGGCAGGGCGGTTTGAAGTAGTTTTAGCAACAGATATCTTCGGCCACCACAAAAAGAGTAATTTGAAAAAAAGAATTTTCATCTTTAAAATATTTTATCTAAAATGACAACATACGTGACGCAGTTACTTAATTCCGAAAATAATTTTTTGGAAAGGAAATTTAAGTCTTTATTATTTTTATTTTTTTCAATGATGATCATAAATAGCGCTTACTCGCAAACTACAATCCCGTTATACAAGGAAGTTCCCAACAGCAAACCTGCTGCGGATTATAAAGAAAAGTCAGATACCGGAAGTGATGGAGTTATCAGGATCAGTAAAGTTTCTGTACCGGAGATTACTATTTTTCAACCAGAGAAAAATTCAGGAAGAAATCCAGCAGTTATCATTTGTCCCGGTGGAGGATATTCGATACTTGCTTATAACCTGGAAGGCACAACTGTTGCAAAAATTTTTAACAGTTGGGGTGTTACTGCTATCGTTTTGAAATATCGTTTGCCAAGCGATGAAATAATGAAAGATAAATCAGTAGGGCCAATAGAGGATGCCCAAAAGGCGATACAATATGTAAGAGAAAATGCTTCGCAACTGAATATAGATCCTCAAAAGATAGGAATCATGGGATTTTCAGCAGGCGGAAATTTAGCAGCAACCGCATCAACTCATTTTGATAAAGATTATATTTCAAACCCAAACCACATTTCATTGCGCCCTGATTTCTCTATTCTTGCTTATCCTGTAATAAGCATGATGAATTCATTGACACATAAGGGAAGCCAGGAAAACCTGTTGGGAAAAAGTCCATCCGGGAATTTGATGAAAAATTTTTCCAACGAATTGCACGTAACAGAATATACACCCCCTACATTTTTGGTTCTTGCAGGAGATGATAATACTGTAAATCCTGAAAACAGTATCAAATATTATGAGGCCTTATTAAAAAATCATGTTCCTGCGGAAATGCATATTTACCAAAATGGAGGACATGGGTTTGGAACTCATCTACTGGAAAAGAAAGATAATTGGATGGATGTTTTGAAAATTTGGATGGAGCATAATGATTTTATTCAATAGCGGCAAAGAAGCCTGCCTTGTGGGAGACAAAGAATTAACAGCAATTCCTGATTTAAATTTTAGAAGATAAAGTTATTTCAAAGATTGCATATAGTTTCCTTCGTAATTTATCTTTTTCTGGTAATTCAATGAAAATAATTTTTTATAATTTTTAAATACAAACTATACCAATGAACAAAAAGCTGATTTTTATTTTAGTGTTATTATTCCCTTTTCTTGGAAAATCGCAACAAGCAATAAGCATAATCCCTCAACCAGTAATCCTTTCAGTTCAGGATGGACATTTTATCATTGATAAAAATACTTCTATAATTTTTGACAGAAAAGAAAATGACCTGCGACATGCAGCCATTTTTTTTAATGCTTTTATAAAAAGTGTTTCAGGAAATATTTTACCACTAAATGTGAAAAGGAAGAAATCTATTGTTCTGGAAATCAGGAAAACGGAAAAGATTGGTGATGAAGGTTATCTCCTTAATATATCTCCAACTTCAATAAAAATTATCGCTAATACGAAAACGGGTATTGTTTACGGAATGCAGTCACTTTTTCAAACGCTTCCACAAATTCGCACCAATGCGGAGTTAGTGGTACCCTGTATGAAAATTCTAGATTATCCGCGTTTCAAATGGCGTGGGATGCACCTTGATGTATGCAGGCATTTCTTCGGGCCACAAATGATAAAAGAATATATTAACCTGATGGCGGCATATAAATTCAACACCTTTCATTGGCATTTGACAGACGACCAGGGATGGAGAATTGAAATTAAAAAATATCCAAAACTTACTTCCGTTGGTGCATGGCGCGCGGATAGGACGGGTATTCCCTGGAGTGAATGTCAACCAACTCAACCTGGAGAAGAAACCAGTTATGGAGGATACTATACCCAGCAACAAATACGCGAAATAGTTGCTTATGCGAAAGAAAGAAATATAACTATCGTTCCGGAAATAGAGATGCCAGGCCATTCTGCTGCAGCTATTTCGGCTTATTCGTGGCTTTCATGTACGCAACAGCCTCAGCCAACTATTACCGGTGGCGTTTATCCAGCAGGCTTCCAGTCTGTTTATGATGTTTCCAACGATAGCGTATTTACATTTCTTGAAAATGTGCTTACTGAAGTGATGCGATTATTTCCTTCAAAATATATTCATATAGGTGGTGATGAAGTAGATAAGACTCCCTGGAAAAATGATCCCAGGTGCCAGGAATTAATGAAGAAACTGGGAGACACAAGCGAAGATCAATTGCAGAGTTATTTTATTCAACGGATAGAAAAGTTTTTGATAGCGCATCACAGAAAATTAATTGGATGGGATGAAATTCTGGAAGGTGGTTTAGCGCCTGAAGCTACTGTTATGAGCTGGCGTGGCGAAGATGGTGGCATTAAGGCAGCACAGATGCACCATGATGTAGTGATGACACCAGGTACGCCACTTTATTTTGATCATTACCAGGCGGGGCCTGCAGGAGAACCGGAAGCTATTGGAGGGTTTAATACATTAAAAATGGTTTACGATTATAACCCGATACCAAAGGAATTGGATTCAGCAGAGGCGAAATATGTTTTGGGAGCACAGGCAAATGTGTGGACTGAATTTATTCCAACCGTATCGCATTTGGAGTATATGGTTTTACCCCGGATGCTGGCATTGTCGGAAGTGGTTTGGTCTCCTGAGGTAAATAAAAACTATGATAACTTTTATAGCCGCTTACAAAATCAGTTTAAAATGTTTGGTGAAAGAGGATTTAATTATTGCCCGGGAAATTTTACGGTTGATATCAAACCATCTTCGCAGGATGGAAAATTATTTGCTATACTTTCTTCTGAAATTCCCGGCTCCAAAATTTATTATACCACTGATGGCAGTGATCCCGATGCAACGAGCAATCAATATGAAAGTCCAATTGCTATTGACTCCTCCGTTACTTTAAAAGCAGTAATTGTTGAAGATGGAAGAGTAATGGGTGTAAAACCTGCCGAACAAAAATTTGTGATGGATAAGGCTATTGGTAAAAATGTAACATTCACTTACCCTGTCACCAAATACTACCCGGCTGATGGCCCCAATTCATTAACCGATGGTGTACGTGGCACTGACAATGTAAGCAAGCATTGGCAAGGACTTGAGGGCAATGATTTGGTGGCAACAATAGACATGGGAACCGAAACAGAAGTACAAAAAATAACCCTTGGTTGTTTACAACACTATAAAGACTGGATTTTTTTACCACAATCAGTAACGTATTCTGTCTCCAATGATGGAACAAATTTTACGGATTTGGGCACAGTAAAGAATACGATTTCACCAGATGAAAAGGGTTTTATCATAAAAGATTTTACACTTAATTTTCCTTTACAGAAAGCAAAATACATTCGCGTAAGCGCAAAAAATTTAGGAGTTTGCCCCAAAGGCCACCCGGGAGAAGGGAAACCTGCATGGTTATTCGCGGATGAAATAATGGTGCAATAGAAAATAATAAAACACCAAATTTTATGCATTATAAAACTTTTTCCGCGTTTGTGATTTTGTTGCTATCATGTTTTTGTGCTAATGCACAGCAAAAGAATTTGAAGCCATTAGGAAAGAAAGGGAAATTAATTTGGAAGGATGAATTTAACGGGACAGGTTTACCAGATTCAACTAAGTGGGGCTATGAAACAGACTTTGTCCGTAATAATGAAAAACAATTTTACACAAAAGCAAGGATTGAAAATTGCTATGAAGAAAATGGAAATTTAGTAATTGAATCTAAAAAGGAAAATTATAAAGGTGCTTCTTATACATCAGCCAGCATCAATACTTTGGGAAAACATTCTTTTACTGGTGATATAAGAATTGAAGTGAGGGCGAAAATCCCTGACGGCAAAGGAATCTGGCCTGCAATATGGATGATGGGATCTGATGTTAAAAAAGTAGGTTGGCCGCGGTGCAGTGAAATTGACATTATGGAATTTGTAGGACATACGCCCAATACGGTATGGGGTACCCTTCATTGGTGGGATTCAACTTCCACAGAAGCGAATAAGCATTTGAGTAACGGAAGTAAATTATATTTTGATGATTTGCATACGCACTTTCATGTTTATGGAATGGAACGAAAAGGTAATAAAATTCAACTTTTTGTAGATAATCATTACTATTTTGAGTTTACAGTTCCGCCAACTGCTTATCCGGCTTCATTTACAGGGCCTCTTTATCTTTTAATAAATACGGCAATTGGTGGAAGTTGGGGTGGCCCCATTGATGATTCTATTTTTCCTCAAAAATATTACGTGGATTATGTAAGAGTTTACCGTTTGAAGAAATAAATTAAATGAGAAATCTTAACCGGGTATAAAATATTGAAATAAAAAAAGGCCGACATACATTCAGCCTTTAAATTGGTTTTTCAAATCAGGGAATAATTATTTTGTTAATTGTAGGAAAATTATTTTAATGGAACCATGTAAGAAATTGAATTTCCATGGCTTTCTCCGTGATCTTTTAGCAGGCTGGATTTTGTATAGGATATTGAGACTAAAATCTTTAATTCGTTGTGTAAAAATACATAACTATAGGAATTTAAAGATAAAAACTGTTAATTAATATTTATCAAATCATGATAAAATTTTATCTGGTTCTCTCTTAAAATGCATACCCAATTCCGATTGTTGCATTAAAATTTTCATAGCGCCATAACCGGTTATCATAAGAAGATCCAAAAAGATTACTGAAATTAATATCAGGAAATTGCCACCCATCATTCTCTAAAACATCAGGACGTTTAAACCGGAATGCGGCATCAAATCGTATAATAAAATAAGTAAAATCGAACATGAAACCTACGCCTGATGACACCCCCAACTGTTTATAAAGGGTTTTAAATTTAAATTGCGTGGTATCATATCCTCCATTTGAAGTCGTGTTTTTAAAATTCCAGATGTTTCCAACGTCTGTGAAAACCGACATTTTAAATAGAACCGCATTGGAAAAAAGCGGCGCCACATTAAAACGGTATTCCGCATTTCCTTCCAGTTGAATATCACCTGTACGGTCATTAAATCTGATTCCAGTTGTTTGATAGGGAGCTAATTCTTGTCCCCCAACTCCAATACTTCTCACGGGCCAACCGCGCATGCTGTTAGGTCCACCACCAAAATATTGCTTAAAAAAGGGCAATGTAGTATCACTTTTTGATGTTGGAATTCCAACTCCTGCAAAAGTGCGAAAGGCTATAGCAGACTTGGGATGATTTATTGTATAAACATAATCAATATCCGTTTTTATAAATTCTTTCAAATATTTATTAAAAAAGTTTCCATTCAGTGAGCTCCTGTTTTTTTCTTTTAAAAGATCCCACAGTAAACCTGATTCTTCGAAATTGATTTTTAAAGAATTAGTGAGATTAGGTTTCCTGGGATTGGCTTTCGCTAAAGTGTAACTCAAACCAGAGCCCATTACCAATGCTGTATTAAAAGAATATTTTAAAAAAGGGTATTCCTCCAGGGTGCTGTCGAAGCTTTCCGAACGATTGAATAAACGGTGATAATCAAAATTGAAAATATTCAGGGTCCATAAATGTTTCTCATTGTTCGTCCAGTTAAAACCATAAGTCATGGTTAAAACCTGTTGGTCAAAAAAATCAATCCTGTTGATGAGTGAAACATTCGTATTTATAAAAGACTGGTTGGTAATTAAATTTCTATGATTGTATCCGTTCAGTGGAAAAATGAATTTTGGAAACAGGAGAGTGTTGGAATAAGTGAGTTCGTTTGAATTGATAAAAGTTCCATTACTGTTTCTGTGAGTGGTATTAAATTCAACGCCTGCTTTTATAGCGTTAGTCATACGAATTGCAGATTTTGCAATATTACGGTCTGTTACAGAAAGATTGGCAGATAATCCTAACAGATTTCCCGAAGCAACGGAAGTTAAGCTGGTAGCATTATTGGCTGAATAACTCGTTTCGATATTTCCTTCAAAACCATATTTTTTGATAGGGACCAATTTTACCACCATGTTCAGGAGATTAGTATCTTTTTGTTCCAGGATATCAATATTGGGGCTTTCCCAAACGCCAAGTTTATAATAATCATTGATGGTTTTTAGATAATCGTCTTGGCGAAAAACTACACCTTTTTTCAGATAAAGATTCCGTCGTAATAAAGAGAATTTAAAAAGTTTTTCATGATATTTTACTGTAAAGTTTTTAAAAACCTTTGCATGTAGAGTTGTATCTGAGTATTTATCTCCCGGAACATAATCGGGTAAAATGTAAATATTGTTGATGTAATATTTTCTAAGATTCGTGCTTTCAGAAGAATTGTTTAATTGAAAGCCAAGCCTGATAGTTGGCTTATTTCTTTTCTCATTGGCTTCTGCCAATAAACGCAATTGTTCAAAGGGATCCTCTGAAACACTTGTTAACGCTGCAATTGACGTGTCACCGGTAACTCTTATATCATCGGCAGTAAATTTATAATAACCATTATTTTTAAAAAGAGTAACTAACCTGTTGGTTTCTTGTGATATGCCACTTTTCGTTACGGGCGTGTTTGGCTGTAATAAGGATTCACTCTTTGTAGAATCAGCCAGGCGTTCAAGTTGGGGATTTGAAAAAAGATAAGCCACAGTATCTATAAGTGTGCGCTTACCTGGTTTTACGTTATAAGTAACCGTTACTCTTTCTTGATTTTTTTTTGCAAGCACGGTATCATAAGAATACGTAATCTCAGGGTTATAAAACCCCTGGTTTTTTAACGATAAATTCATGTTGGAAACCGATTGAATTACAGCATTAGTATCAAAAGATGGTGGACGGGTTATATAGTGAAAAATGAAAAATTTGTCCTTTACATTAACTTTGGCGCTATCGTCAAGTTGCGTATTTAATTTCGATTTTATAATTGCCTGTTCATCCGCAGTAACCTGGGGTGTTTTAAGGATGATTTTGTTTTTGAATACAAAAGGAATATTTTTTTGATATTTTTGAACCACATAGCAACCGGATAAAAATATGGTGGCAAATAATATTGATGCAATATAGAATGCGGATATTTTTACGGAGTTAATCCATTTCATAATTTAGAACCATGTTGAACAAAAAGATTGTCAAATATATTCAAAGTTTAAGCCATAAAAAATTCAGGGACGAAGAAGGTGTTTTTGTTGCCGAAGGACCAAAGGTAATTACAGAATTTTTATTATCCGAAAAGATCCATTGTAATTTGATTTGCGCAGAAAAAGATTGGCTCGTAGAAAACCATTCTTTGTTAAAAAAAATCACACCTGAAAATATTTTTGAAACAGACAATCATTGGCTCAAAAGCATTTCACTTTTAAAAACACCTAATAAGGTAGTTGCTGTATTTAATAAAAAATTATCTTCAGAAGCCCCGGTTCTGTTTGATAAAATTTCCCTTATGTTGGATGATTTGCAGGATCCGGGAAATATGGGAACTATCATTCGGATTGCAGATTGGTTTGCAATAGAAAATATTATTTGCAGTGAAAATTGCGTGGATTGCTATAACCCAAAAGTGGTGCAGTCTTCTATGGGAAGTCTTGTGAGAGTAAATGTGCTTTATACTGATTTAATTTCGTTTGTTCAATCTGCTAAAAAAATAAATTTGTATGCAACCAACTTATCAGGAACTTCTGTTTTTAAATTACCTAAGATAAAAGAAGGAATTATTTTAATAGGGAATGAATCAAAAGGTGTACATGAAAATCTTTTAAAATTATCTTCTCAAAAAATTACCATTCCGCGGTATGGACTTGCAGAATCTTTAAATGCGGCTGTAGCAAGTGGAATTATTTTATCACAGATATTTAATAGACTGTAATTTTGAGAGATTGAATCCTATTAAAAATTGAGTTATTAAAGGAATATTTATTCAGTCATATCACTTTTTCACCTTACCGAAAAGAACGGTTATCGGAGTTATGCCTCAGTTTTCTCTGCAAGATTTGCTTTTCTTTTAAAATAGAACACTCCGATGGTTCCTGTTATTATCAATGCCGCAGAAATCAATTCTGCCTGGGTTGGATGATATCCAAAAATAGTATAGGTGGTATTTACCCTGATCAATTCTATCAAAAATCTTTCAATACCGTTGAGAATAAGGTAAATGCAAAAAAGTTCCCCGGGCGCATCTATTTTTTTTCTGATTGACCATAAAAAAAGAAACAGAAGGAGACAGGTTACTATTTCGTATAGGGATGATGGGAATACCGGTAGAGGTAAAGCCCTGCAGTATTTTCCATCACAATTTCGTAATAAAATGCCATCCTCATTTACATTGTTGGGAAACGTATAGGCAAACATCCAGGTGGGTAAAAATTTTGGGCCAAGAAAACTTCTGTGTGGTACTTTGTCAAGAGATGTTTCATGGCGATCAGTGACCATTGTGTAAACTCCAGGAGCATCCTCCACGGTACCATTTAAAAAATAAGTAGAATACAATTTTAATTTTTCCTGAAATTCTCCCGGTTTTGCCGGTACTACCTGTCCGGGAACGTCACTGACATAAGCGCTGTTAAAAACCCCCCAGTCTCCATCTCCTGCCGTTTGACAACCCATTCTGCCGATGGCGTAAGCAATCATCAAAGCCGGTGCAGCCGCATCTATCAGATATAGAATCCCAATTCCTTTTTTGTGTGCGTAAATTAAAATAGCAATGGTTGCAAAAATGAGTCCGCCATAAAAAGTAAGCCCGCTCGGAGCAATTAAGTTAGCTATAGGATCTGCAATGAATCTATCCCAATTCTCAAGATTATCAAAAATTTTAGCGCCTATAATTCCAAAAACCAAAGCAAAAATTACAATATCTCCCACCCTGTCATGTGGCCAGATCCTGATAACTCTTTTTTCCGGTTTATCAAGTTTTTGTTTGTTTTTCTCCCTATATTTTAAATAGATCAGTATTGTAGCTAGTGCTATACCTCCAATCCAACTTCCCTGGGAAGAAAATATATATCCCTGTAGATCCAGGCCAGGCTGGCGGCTGGCGATAAATGCTCCTATCAGTTTATAGCCAAAAATAAATCCTACAAGTCCATTAATAAATAGTTCCAAAAAAGTAGCAGGCTTTCCTGTAGTGATAGTTTCTTCGCGCGGTAATAAGAGCCCTTGTTTTTCTTTTCGCTTCAACTCGCGTGTGAGGAAATAAGCGGATATTATAAAGCCAAGTGCTACAAAAATACCAAAAGAGTAAAAGATTTTGAAAGCATTAATTTTCCATCCAAACCAGTCTTTAAGAACAAAGTATAAATTGGGATACATTGGAGTTTTTTAGTTTTGGAATAATTTCCTGAAATTTTTCACATAAGATATTTTAGAAATAGGAATAAAAACCTTCATTTTTTATAGAAGGTTTTTATTGAATTATTTGATTAACAATAAGCCTCGAAAGCCGCACATAGATTATTAGAGATCATTTCAGCAGAAGCACCTTCGATGTTATGCCTTTCAAGAAAGTGTACCAGCTTGCCATCTTTAAATAAAGCAATAGATGGAGATGAAGGAGGATAAGGCAGTAGATGTTCACGAATTTTACTTACTGCATCATAGTCAAAACCTGCAAAACTGGTTGCAAGATGGTCTGGTTTCTTTGGACTTGATTCTATTGCAAGTAAAGTTCCCGGACGAGCTGTACCTGCTGAACAACCACAAACAGAATTGATGACGAATAAAGTAGTTCCGGTTTGATGTAAAGCATTTTCGACTTCTTCCCCTGAAGTTAAATCTTCAAATCCACTTTCAGTTAATTCACCTTTCATGGGAATTACTATTTGTTCTGGATACATATATTTAAAGTTTTTTAAAAATTTAAAATGCAAATTTACGATACTTAAACGTTTATTTAATCAATGATTTTCATAAAGGTTTCGGAAATTTTGTCGTAGAAAATAATAGTCATAAGTCATTTTGTCTTAATAACTTATCATTATTTCCGATTATTGGCATTGGTATTTATTTTGATGATTAGATGAAAAATAATTTTCTAAAAATCAAAAAAATATAAAAATGACAACATTAAAATTTAATCAGCCAACACTTAAAACTTTAGACAGTTTTTTAGACAACTTATTAAACGATTTGCCTGTTACCAGCAACAGCAACCTGAATTTCCCGGCAGTAAATATTGCAGAAACCAAAGATGATTACGAACTGGAATTTAACGTTCCCGGAAGAAAAAAGGAAGATTTCAAAATTACGGTTGATAAAAATATTTTAACCGTTTCCTTTGAGAAAAAGGAAGAACAAAAAGAAGAAGGGAAACAATTTATTAAAAGAGAATTTGTAACCCAATCTTTTAAAAGGTCATTTACTTTGGACGAAAAAATAAATGCCGATGAAATAAATGCTAAGTATGAAGATGGCTTATTGCTCCTGACTCTTCCTAAAAAAGAAGAAGTAAAAGTATTGCCTAAAGAAATAGCAATAAAATAATTGGATTGGAATAATGGTTAAAAATAGCCTCCTCTTTTGAGGAGGTTTTTTTTAGTGCGACAGGCATGTATATCGGCTATAGGGTGTAAGTCCCGAATACGCTTTACAGTAAGGAGTATTAGCTAAAGGCAAGGGAGTCCACTGTGAAGTGGAATCTGAAGGAAGGCAGCGGCAAAAGTTTGCGCCT
>DATKQQ010000266.1:0-17362 GCA_035532615.1 Hanamia sp. | reverse complement strand
AAAATGTATTTTAATTTATGACGATGACGTGGAGATACTAACTGTCACCAAAATAATTTTAGAGAAGAAAAAGTACCGCGTAGAAACGAGAACACGATGTGATGATATTATAAATGAAGTAAGTTTTATAAAGCCAGATCTTGTTTTTATGGATTTATGGATGCCCTGGATGGAAGGGGAAAATGCATTAAAACAAATGAAGGGAAATGAGGCCACGCGGCATATTCCCGTTGTGCTTTTTTCCGCAAACGATTCAATTGAAGAAGTAGGCAAAAGATCAAATGCCGATGGGTATTTAAAAAAACCATTCACTATTGACACGATGTTACAGTTAGTTGAAAATGTTATTTCGGAGAAGAAATAAGGTTCTCAATTTATTAATATTAAGATTGCAATAGTTCTTCTCACGAAACCATTTCATAAAAGTAAGAGCACTATCGAAACTACTTTGTGTATTGTTCCTCAATTTAATAAGAATATTTGCTCCATATTAAAATAACGATCCGGATATATGACTTAATAACTCATCACGATGACTAAATAGGTTGTTGGTCACAAGACCCGCAATGGAGAATTGCGGCAATAAACAATTCGTGTTTAAAATAAGAAACTATGGCAGAATTTTGGGAAGAAGCCTTTAAAGAAAAGCAGGAAATGTGGGGATTAGAGCCTGCAAAATCAACTGTTTTGACAAATGACTTTTTTGTTGAAAATGGAGTAAGCAACATTCTCATTCCTGGAATTGGCTACGGGCGAAATGCACAAATTTTCAGGGACAGTGGGATGGCAGTAACAGGAATTGAAATTTCTAAAACCGCAATTGATATAGCTAACAAACATTTTGGTAACGACTTAACTATTTACCACGGTTCTGTAACTGAAATGCCTTTTGACAATCATCTGTATGATGGAATATTTTGTTACGCATTAATTCACTTGTTGAATAAAGAAGAAAGGGAAAAACTAATCGAACACTGTTATAACCAACTGACAGAAAATGGCTACATGATTTTCACAACTATTACAAAGTCGGCTCAAACCTATGGACAAGGAACTTATATCAGTAAAGACAGATTTGAAATGTTTGGTGGTGTAAACATTTTCTTTTACGACAGGGAAACGATACAGGAAGAATTTGGCAAAGCAGGGCTTTTTGAAATTACAGAAGTGAAAGAGAATTATCCCTTTTATCTGATAAAGTGCAAAAAGAACAAGATAGAAGATTAACGCTGCTGTACTGCCTTTTGGGGCGGCACGAATAAAGCCAGGGATGAATTCCGTCATTGCGCGGCTCATAAGTAAATCTAAAATTACCCGAGACTTCCTGCGTCGTGGCAATCTGCTCAATTGGAAGATAGAACCTTTTCTAAGAATTTGAACTCATAGACATAACGGGAGATTGCTCAGCCTGAGGCGGACAGGTTCGTCGTCATGAGTATTCAGTGTAACAAAATTAATCAGTTCGCAATGACGGAATGAACGGATCTCTGCTATCTCATGATTGGAAGTGGAATCAATCTTTCCGTCATTACAACGAGGCATTTGAGCGCATGGTAAAAATGATATAAAGTACCCTTTGTAATTGATAGGAGTAATTTAAAAAACTAATCATTATCTTCAAATCGTAAAATAAAAATCCAGGTCCCGATAGCTTCACGACAACTATCAGGAGGGATGTTAGTTTAGTGTGACCATTTTTAAATTAAAATACAGAAATAGATAGAAAATGCCCTTAGCGAGTTATCTCTTGTTTATTATAGGATTATTTTATTTATTTATATCGCCTTCATCTAAAAGGTCCGTGTCAAAGAAGATCACCTTTCCCCGTAAAATATTATCTCCGGGACAATATTTGTTTTATCGAAAACTTATGGGGATAGTGGTTATTTTATTGGGAATTCTTCTGGGAATGGTTTTAAGAAAATAAAGTGGTATTGTTGAAACCGAAAGGCAATCAATTAATGGCGAATAAAATAATTCTTGCAAACACTTCCGTATAAACATCTTACCCCGCAAATTATCTCTTTTAGATATTTTTGTATCCAAATCTTCTTTCCGCTTGCTCAGGTATGAAGCAAAGATGAATTGGTGAATGTCATCATTATTTTCCCAATTTCAAAAGCCTTCCATTTTTTCTTTCCTCCTTGTTGAACTACATTTGATTAAAACCAATTATGCTCTGCATTCATCATCATTCTATTGATCCTTATTTCAATATTGCCACAGATGAATATATTTTTAAACACATCCGGGAAGATTGTTTTATGCTTTGGCAAAATGATAATGCCATCATTGTAGGGAAACATCAAAACACCTTAGCCGAAATAGATATTGATTATGTAAAAGAACACGACATCAAAGTAGTAAGGCGCCTTTCCGGAGGTGGCGCTGTTTATCATGATATGGGAAATCTGAATTATTCTTTTACCAGAACTGGTAATAATACTGAAATGGTTGACTTTAAAAAATACACCTTACCCATTCTGGAGGTTTTACAACACCTTGGAGTAGATGCAAAATTTGAAGGAAGAAATGATCTTACCATTGATGGCAAAAAATTCTCTGGAAATGCAGAGCATGTTTTCAAAAATAAAGTGTTGCATCATGGTACACTTTTGTTTACTTCAGAAATGAAAAATGTAAGTGGTGCATTAAAAATAAATCCTTTAAAATATTCTGACAAAGCAGTAAAGTCGGTGCCCAAGAGAGTTACAAATATTTCTGAACATTTGAAAACTCCCATTACTCTTGAAGAATTTACTCAGAAAATAATGGATCATATTATTAGCACGCACGATGATTGTGAACTCTATGCATTCAGTGCTGCTGACCTGGAAGCCATTAAAAAGATTCGTGATGCAAAGTATGCAACATGGGAATGGAATTATGGAAAATCTCCTGATTATAATTTTAAAAAAGGAATAAGAAATGATGGTGGAACGTTAGAAATGAATCTTGATGTAGAAAAGGGAATCATCAGGAAAGTAAAAATTTATGGAGATTTTTTTAATGAAAAAGATATTTCAGAGGTTGAAGTCGCATTAGAAAATATACCCCATGAAGAAAATGAGATTCGAGAAGTTCTGAATCAATTTCAAATAGAAAAGTATTTCCACAAAATGAATTCAGAGGATTTATTGAACGCAATGTTTTAAGACTCGGTTTTAAAAAAATAAAAAAAGAAAAGTGTGACACTGAGCATAGCAAAGCAAATTTGGGAATAAATACTTTTCAATTAATTTTTTGCAAGTTAATAACTGCATTTTGCTTAGGAGGTGTTGCTACAAAGATCTGGCATATCGGGCATTCCTGGGGAGGAGAGTGAAGGTCAATTTGGAATGTGAATACATCTCCCTTTTGTAAACCGTAGTTACCGAAGGAGCAATAGTTGGCTACCGTAAATACATTGCTATAAGTGCTGTCATTACCGCTGTCGAACCATGAGGACTCTATGTTTGCGGTATCAATGATGCCTTTCTCTAACTGGATTACATAATGTTCACAGGGTCCATTTATGATAAGTTTGCCCGTCAACACAGGTCTGGTAATAATAGTTTTTTGGCACGCAACGCAACATAGAGCACTAAAATGGAATAAGATCAAAAAAGTCTTCATCATGTTTTTCATATTTGACACAAACATTAAACAAAACGTTGCATTGACTTATTTTTTATTTTAAGTTTTAACTAATTGTTTACGATCAAAGATTTGTAATCTAAAGATGTACACCTGGCACCAGACTGCGCCTAAACAATATTTTAATTATAAGTATTTTATCTTTTTTAACTGTAGTGCCGCCTTTCAAAGCTGGCCGCGGCCATCCTTTCAAACTTCGCAAATAATTTGTGGAACTACAAACAAAACAAAGAGATTTCTATTCTGGGATCGTGGTGCCTATCTGAAGTAGTAAACACTTCTAAACTAAAATTTCCTATTTCCAAGAAATTAATTTTTAAATTTAAGTAAGTAAAACTTTATGTGTGGATGGATAAAATAAACCTGGAGGCATATTTCCATCGAATTGGCTATAATGCAATTCCATTGGTGAACCTGCAAACTCTAAGGGCGCTACAGGAACTTCATACACAAACGATTCCTTTTGAAAATTTAAGTCCTTTGTTTGGAATTCCTGTAAAACTGGATATCAAATCTCTTCAACAAAAAATGATTACAGAAAAGCGAGGTGGTTATTGTTTTGAACAAAACAATTTATTCAGAGATGTTTTGGAAACAATAGGATTCCAGGTAAAGTGCCTGGAGGCGCGCGTAGTGTTTAACAATAGTAGTGATCGACTTCCTGCGCGGACACACATGCTTTTACTAGTAACGTTGGATGAAAATATTTTTATTGTAGATGTAGGGTTTGGAGGTATGACACCCACCATGCCTTTATTGCTTAAAACGGGCGTTAGACAGGAGACCACCCTCGAACCATTCCGGTTAATTTATGATAGTGACCATTATATTCTGGAAGCTTTTGTTCAGGAGAATTGGAAGCCTCTTTATCATTTTGATTTGCAGCAACAGTTTTTAATTGATTATGAACTCAAAAACTGGTTTGTCGCTACCAATCCTGCTTCTCATTTTTTGACGAACCTGATGATATCACGTACTGCAAATGAATGCAGGTATGCTTTAATGAACAACCAGTTTTCGGTACATAATCTTAAAAAAGGTACCGAAAAGAAAATACTTATCACTGTGAAAGAATTCAGGGAAGTGCTTGAGGATACTTTTCTATTGTCACTTCCTGACCATGAGGATTTAGATAAAAAATTGGAAAAATTAATTGAAATGAACCAGCAAGATGGATAGAGTAGTTATTGGCTTGTTTATTTAATTTCTTCACTTCATAATAATAAAAGGGTAGATATCAACCCTACTAATTAATCCGTAGATATAATCCCTGCAAGATGGTAAAAAGTGTCTTTGTTCAATTCTTTAACCATTCCGGGTGGCATGTCATTGATTGTGATATCTTCTATACTTAACCGGATCAACCTGAGACAGCGGTGCCTTACAGCGAGCATCATTTTACGCACCTGCCTGTATTTGCCTTCAGTAAGTGTAATGAGTAACCAGGTATGAGGATAGATTTCACGGAAATCTGCCGCCCATGGATACAATCTAACGGCATCGCTTACACGAGATAACTGATCAGGACGTGCAAGGTATTCATTTCCGCCTTTTATTTTAATGGGTACTCCTTCTGAAAACCTTTTAAAGGTTTCGGCTGTCATTTCATTTTGTACCATTACAAGATAAGTCCTTTTATGGGGCTTCTTCCCCGAAAAAATTAACCGGGTAATTTTTTTATCCGTAGTTAGCAATAACAATCCCTCAGAATCTTTGTCCAGTCTGCCAATAGCATGTGTGCCTTCAGGAAAAGAAAAATTAATATTCCCCAATAAAAGAACATCATGGCTGCTCACAAACTGAGAAACCATATTTGAAGGTTTGTTTAAAACAAAATAACGATCTGGCATTTTAGAGGATCCAATAATTCACACTTTACATGAAAAGAAGAAAATTGAATTAGGTTATCATGAACATCACGAAAATTGCTGAGCCCGAGACAGGTTGGTCGTCAAATACATTCATTATAAAAATAAAATTAAGAATGCGCCTTCTGATGACATAAAGATCGGCTTCTCACAATAACGTATTCTATGGGCATCTCTCTTTCTTTATTTTGAAACGTATCAACCAACTTTATTTGTGCATTTCTTATATTTCATCAATAATTTTCTTTGTACTTTTAAAATCTGTATGATGATGAGCATGAATACCCACTTTTTTTGCGGCTTCTACCAACATATCACGGTCATCAAAATAAATGCATTCCTCAGGTTTTGCCTGGGCGATTCCCAGCGCAAGAAGGAAAATTCCAGGATCAGGTTTGCGCATACCTACTTCGCATGAGGTAATAAATGCATCAAAAAAATCATGCAGTTTAAATTTATTGATGCGGTACTGGTTTAATTCACGCGGCTCATTGTTGATGGAAATTACTTTTATATTCTCATTTTTATTTTTCCATTTAATCATCCAGGGAAGCATCTCCGGCAACTGTTCAGATTGTTCGAACATAAAATCTTTAAAATCCTTTCTTGAGAAATTTCTTCTCTTGTGAAAGATGACTGTATCTAGGTAATCATCCATAGATATTTTCCCCATCTCCCAAACATTGAAAATAAAATTATGCAGGATGTCCAGTTCATTGTAATCAATCTTAAATTTTTCTGCGGCAGCCATTCTTGACTCGTGCCCCCATCCATTTCTAAGAAGCACGCCTCCTATATCTGAGAATAAGATCTTGTATTGTTTTTTCATCTTTGAATTTTAATTTAAAATGAGAATATTTTTTAAATAGAGTGGCAAATCTTTAAGCAAGCAACTAATATCTTTTAAAGATAATTGAGAACAAAGACCTGCCAGCTTATATATTTTTTGTTTCCAAAGCAGCTACTTTCTCCAATCGTCTTTTAAAACGTTCGTTCCCTACGTATTTTGCATTTAAAAAAGCAGAGACCAATTCTTCAGCAGCGGCATAAGCCGTAACTCTTCCTCCGAGGCATAATAAATTCATATCATCATCTTCTACACCCTGGTGTGCAGAAAAATGATCATGAATAAGCGCAGATCTTACTCCGGGAACTTTATTGGCCGCAACAGAAGCGCCTACCCCGCTTCCGCAGATGGCAATGCCACGATCCACTTCTTTGAGCGCAACTGCTCTGGCGAGAGGGACTACAAAATCAGGATAATCATCAGCTTTGTTCAATTCATAAGCGCCATAATCTTTTACATCATAATTATTCTCTTTTAAATATATATGCAGCGTATTTTTTAAATCGAAACCACCATGGTCGCAGGCTATACCTATTTTCATATTATTAATTTTATTTGTTCTTATTTGATTGAGAGTTTTTCTTTGCCTTTACTAAGGTTTGTTTCCATAATACAGCGCCTCCTTTTATTCCATCCTTGTTGTTTTCTATAGTTACGCTTTTGTCTAATTTAAAAGTTATCAATTTTGCATTGCCTCCACTAATATAAAGATGATCGTAATTAAAAACTGTTTTTAATATTTGAATCACCTTTGCCATTCTTTTATTCCATTTCTTTTCTCCTTTTTTTATTAAAGCGGCTTCTCCTATGTAATCATTATAATTCATATTTTTTGTTATGGGATGTTGCGACATCTCAAGATGAGGAAGAAGGATTCCATCTTTCATCATTGCAGAACCAAATCCTGTGCCTAGCGTGATAACCATTTCGAATCCCTTCCCTTTCCCTAAGCTTAATCCCTGTAGATCGGCATCATTAATTACTAATGCGGGTTTGCCCAAAGTATTTTCGAGCTGCTTTTGTAAATTGTAATCTTTCCAGAGCTCATTTCCCAGTTTCGGTGCTGTTTTTACAATACCTTCTTTTATATAACCCGGAAAACCAGCAGTGATTTTATCATATTCGTGAAATCTACTGGCTAACTCTTTTATTAATGAAACTACCTTTTCAGGTGATGGAGGTTGAGGAGTATTTTCTCTTTCATACTCTTTAAGAAATACGCCTTCCATGTTTAAAATGGTAGCTTTAATATGTGACCCGCCAATATCAATAGCAAGGATTTTTGTATCGTTTTCTGACATTTTATCTGTTTTGATTTATGTTAAAAGTAAATCCTTTGTTTCAAAATAAGAACTAACCCGGCATTTTGATGATAAAAATTAAAAAATGTAATTCTCATTCGAAAAGAATTATAATCCTGATTTCTTTAATTTTTTAATAAAATAATAATTCATTTAATAGTGACTATTCACATTTGTGTATAAGTTTTAACTAATTCATTTGTATTTACATTTCTTTTTATAATACTTTAGTTAATGAAATCAATTTATTCATTTTTTATCCTACAGTTTCAATGAATTATCAAGCACTTTCTTTACCCGAATTAACCAAAATTTCGCATCATAGTTTTGCGACACTTTATCAAAACAAAATTACCGGAGAAAAATCTTTACTTGCGGCCATACCCATCAAAGCGGGGAATATTTTCGGCACTTTTGAAGCGTCGGAAATATTGACTGAGCCTAATAAATATACCGTACAGGTAAACGAAAATACACACATCATTTTAAGCCCGGAGGTTTTGCAATACATCAATCATTCCTGTAACCCAAATGTTTTTTTTGACACCAATACTTTTGAATTAAGTGCGCTTCGCGATATTGCCAGGGGGGATGAGTTTACGTTTTTTTATCCTTCTACCGAATGGAATATGGAATCACCCTTTAATTGTTTTTGCGGAGAGTCTAATTGTCTTCATAAAATTCAGGGTGCTTCCTTTTTATCTCCTGAAACGGTTGCCAGGTATAAGTTTACTGATTTTATTTTACAAAAACTAAATATATCCCATCTTCAAATAGTTTGATTTTTAAACGATGTTACCAAAAAAATTATGAAGCCAATTCCAAAGGATCTTTTTGTATGGGTCTTAGCGCCCCTCGTAGAAACTCAAAATGAAAACCTTGATTATTATTACGACTTCACTCAAAGTATTCAGGAGTATTCAAAAGCATTTGATGAATTGGATATTTCCTGGAAATGGCAACAGGTTACTAATGATAACTATAAATGGATCATTGACAGGATACACGAGGAATCTCAAACTGAAAATATAATTGTTATTAATCTTTGCGATGGTGATGAAATCAATAATGCTCCGGGAGTAAATGTGATTAAATATCTTAAAAAAAGCGGATTATGTTTCACAGGAGCAGATGAATATTTTTATAGAATTTCTACTTCAAAAATAAAAATGAAGGAGATGTTTGATTTAAAAAATATTTCCACAGCTCCCTGGAAAATTATTACGGATGACAACAAAAATGATCCGGAACTATTTGAAGAATTGGGAAATCCTGTAATTGTAAAACCCGCCATTTCTGGTGGCAGCCTTGGTGTTGGCATTCACTCTGTAGTGAAAGATAATTCGGAACTTATTACACAATTTCAAAAATTAGAGGAAGGATATCATGGATGGAATCTTGTGGATGGTGGTGTTTTAGCAGAGCGTTTTATTGACGGGCCTGAGTTTACCACACTTATTGTTGGTAATAGTTCTTCACCCAGGGATTGTAAAATTTATCTCCCGGTAGAAAGAGTTTTTAATTCAACATTACCTCCCCATGAAAAATTTCTTTCTTTCGACAGGCTTTGGGAAATGTATGAATTAGAATCTCCGATAAATAATGAAGAAGATTTTTACAATTACCAAACTCCGGATGCTTCTCTTTTGCAAAATATTTGCCAGGTAAGTTTCGACGCTTACAAAGCGGTAAAGGGAAAAGGATATTGCAGAGTGGATCTAAGAATGGACAAGCACACGGGAAAATTATTTGTACTGGAAGTGAATGCGCAATGTGGGCTATCTGAAGATGAAAACTTTACTTCTATTGGCGCTATTTTACGTCTTTCCGGAAATTCATTTGCCTCATTAGTTATAGAAATTATTACCGATACTTTAACAAGAAAATCGGAACCCAAAAAGAAATTAGCAAAACAATTGGAACTTATTTAATTTCAATTTTGAAAAATAATTTCATCCTGATTTTATGATAAAAGTTTGTGTGTTGCAACCGGATTATTCCACCTCTGATGTAGATTATAAAAATTATGATCCACCAAGATATTTAGCAACGTTACTTCCTGAATGTGAAACAGATCATGTTTTTTTAAACAAGCTTTCTGTATATCGCCAATTGCGGGAATTGAAAAAGAAAAAGTATGACGTGTTCGTAAATCTGTGTGAAGGATATCTTGATTGGTCGGTTCCTTCTATAGATGTTATTCATTGTCTTGAATTATTAAATCTTCCCTATACGGGGCCCAATGCTGTTCTTTATGATCCTTCTAAAGAATTAATGAAATATGTTGCTTTTTGCTGTGGTGTAAATACACCTGCTTATATAAAAGTAACTGAAGAAAATGCAAATGAGAATATAACTTCAAAATTAAAGTTTCCTCTTTTTATAAAACCTGCCAAAGCAGGTGATAGCCTGGGGATTGATGACGATTCCCTGGTGAATAATGAAACAAAACTTTTTGAAAGGATTCATTTTTTATTAAAAGAATATGATGAAATCCTGGTAGAAGAATATATTGCCGGAAGAGAATTTACTGTGCTTGTAGCTGCCAATGCCGGCTCTAATGATTGTACAGTTTATACTCCGCTGGAATTTGTTTTTCCTGAGGGGAAGAAATTTAAAACGTATTCTCTAAAAACCTCAGAGTTGCATAAGGAATGTAATATCGCATGCAAAGATGAATATCTTTCGAAACAATTGAAACTGGCTGCCTCTAAGATATTCAAAGAATTTAACGGAGTGGGGTATGCGCGAATGGATTTTCGCGTAAATGATAAAATGGAAATATTTTTTCTTGAAATTAATTTTACCTGTTCTGTATTTTATGAAGACGGTTATGAAGGTTCTGCTGATTATGTCCTCATGCACGAGCCTGGCGGAAAACGGGCTTTCCTGGAACACATTATTGCTGAAGGGATTTATCGCCATCAAAAAAAACAAAAAAAGTATTTCTTAAAAGGAAACGCCATTTCCGGTTATGGAATTTATGCAAATAAGAATATTTCGAAAGACGAAATTATTTTTCAGAATGAAGGGAAGCCTCACAGGCTCATTACTAAGAAATATGTTGATAAAAACTGGAATGCAGAAGAGATCAATGTTTTCAGGAAATATGCCTGGCCTGTAGGCAATGATGTATATGTGTTGTGGGATGAAGACCCAACAGGATGGGCGCCACAGAATCATTCATGTGAGCCAAACACAGAATATGTTGGATTGAACGTAATAGCCTACAAAAATATTAAAAAAGGGGAGGAGCTAACCTTAGACTACACTACTTTTTTGAATGACGAAATGGAAAGTTTTATTTGTAATTGCGGTGCCCCGAATTGTAAAAAAATAATTCAAGGTGTACATCCAGCTTCACTTATTCATTTGAAAAAAAGAGAACTATAATTCATTGTGAATTGCTTTTCCCAACTAATTTTTAAAAGATTTATTATTCCCCGTTTTTTAAAAAATGATCATACGCATCTCCAAGACCCAAGATGCAAAATGAAAGAAGACAATGTTGTTCTGTTATTCCTTTAGTTTTCAATACCAAATTTTTTATTGTACAATTTCATGCTATCTTTTACACATTCACAGGCTTGTGATTTTCCCAAAAGCTCCCCAACATGCACTTTTTTATTTTCCAACACCTTGTAATATTCAAAGAAATTTTTAAGCTCATTTAGCGTGTGCTTTGGAATATCATCAATATCATTAATGTGCATGTAAGCAGGATCTTTATCAGCAACGGAAACGATCTTATCATCCAAACCATTTTCATCTTCCATCCGCATAATCCCAATTACCCTTGCCTCTACAATACACAGTGGTTCTATATCCATTGAGCACATTACCAAAATATCCAACGGATCTCCATCTTCAAAATAAGTTTGCGGTACCAAACCGTAATTCATCGGGTAATGCACAGCAGAATATAAAACGCGGTCTAATTTTAAAAGTCCCGAAGTCTTTTCAAGTTCGTACTTCATGTTGCTGTTTTTGGGAATTTCTATTATGGCATTAATTATTTCTGGTGCTTTATCTCCAATGAATACGTGCCAGGGATGTTGTACTGCTATCATAAAATTTTTATTGATTTTTAAATGTTTTGATTCCGGCAAATGTGGTTGCGCTTCCAAGTTCTTCTTCTATTCTTAACAACTGGTTGAATTTAGCGATTCTTTCTCCGCGGCAACCGCTGCCGGTTTTTAAATGTCCTGCACCTGTGGCAACTGTCAAATCAGCTATGGTAGTGTCTTCTGTTTCGCCACTGCGATGAGAGACGAAACAATTATAATTATTTTTAAATGCTAAATCAATTGTTTCCAAAGTCTCTGTTACCGTTCCAATCTGGTTTAATTTTATTAAAACAGAATTGCCTATTTTTTCTTTAATACCTTCTTTTAAAATTTGTGGATTGGTGCAAAAAATATCATCACCTACCAATTCAACTTTACTGCCTAACTGTTGCGTTAAATCCTGCCAGCCTTCCCAGTCATTTTCACCCAGGCCATCTTCTAATAAGATGATAGGATATTGCGATATCCAGCTTTCCCAGAGTGCAATCATCTGGCCACTCGTCTTTTCTTCTTTGGTACTTTTAAAGAAAACATATTTTCCATCTTTCCACATCTCACTGCTGGCAGGATCTACGCATAATGAAATGTCTTTGCCTGGTGCATATCCTGCTTTTGTAATGGCTTCAAGTATTACATCTACGGCTTCTTCATTTGATTTTAAATTAGGTGCAAATCCTCCTTCATCTCCGACACCGGTATAATATCCTTTGCTATTTAAAATATTTTTTAATGAATGAAAAGTTTCTTCACCCATGCGTATGGCTTCTTTGAATGATGACGCATTATGTGGCGCAATCATAAATTCCTGGAAATCCACATTATTATCTGCATGTCTTCCACCGTTGATTACATTCATACAGGGCACCGGCATAATGTACTTTGATTGATTATTAAATTGCCTGTACAAAGGAACTTTTTTGTAAGCGGCCGAGGCATTTGCAAATGCGATCGAAACTGCTAACATGGCATTAGCGCCCAGGTTCGATTTATTAGGCGTGCCATCAAAGACTATCATGATATCATCTACTTCTTTTTGTACACTAACATCTTTTCCTATAAGCGCATGTGCAATAATCCTGTTTACATTATCAACTGCTTTGGAAACTCCTTTACCGCCATAACGTTTTTTATCGTCGTCTCTTAACTCGACGGCTTCTTTTTCTCCGGTGCTTGCTCCGGACGGAGAAATACCTCTTCCCGTATATTTATCATCTACAACAACTTGTGCTTCTACTGTTGGATTACCTCTTGAATCCAGAATTTCAATTGCGTGAATTTTTGTAATTTTCATAATATTTATTTAATTGGCTTAGTTAAAAATTTTGAATGAATCATATTTGTTTTTTCCATTAAATCTATCCGGATTTTATTTTTATAATTATAAACAATCATTATAAAAGTTACTATGGCAATTGCCTTGATGATCACAGAGAATCTGACATAATTATTTTTTATACTTTGATTTATAATAAAGTACTTCAGCTTTTTCCAGGGTGATTAAACCTCCGCAACCGGCCTTTTCCATCATGTCGCCCACAATACCCACAAAATCGTTGATCCTTGCTTCGAGATCTACAATCTCAACTATAATGGGCATATCAACGGAAATATCAATGAGCTTTGATGTATGCACAAGGGTAGAAGCGCCATAAGACATAATGCCTTTAATTACGGTAGTCCCGGCAAGGCCGTTTTTTTTAGCTGCGAAAACAATTGCCTCATAAAGAGGTTGATGTTTAATGTGATCTGTTGATCCAATAAAAATGCGAAGTAATTTTGAGTCGCGGCTTAGTTCCATAATTAAAAAATTAATTTGGTAAATAATATTCCAAGATATACGGCTATAAAACCAATGACAAGACTTAACACCACATAGAGCGCGGTATTAAAATATTCACCGTCCTGCAATAGTCTTACATTTTCAAAAGCGAATGATGAAAAAGTAGTGAAGCCGCCACAGAAACCGGTGGCAATAAATATCCTGACTTCTGCCGAAATTTTGCTTCTTTCTGCAAGTGCATAAATAATTCCAATAATAAAAGAGCCAACAATATTAACGCTTAAAGTGCCTAATGGAATAAAAGAGGGAAAATTTTTTTGAACGAATTCCTGGGAGAGATAACGGGCAGCGCCGCCTATGGAACTACCAATAATTACATAAATTAAATACCTGTACATAGAATTTTTTTTAAAACTAAACAGGAGTTATTATTCCATGTATATGGACAGTTTGATTAAGGAAAACTCCATTTCCTTTTTTGACGAAGTTAGGATGTTTTATTAAAAATATCATGTTCTTTACTTTTATGTTTTATAACCTGAACGTTCAGCACCGCAACTTTTTATTGCAGCATCTTCAAGTGGTTTGAATACTCCGTCTGTACAGCCTATTAGGTAGGCCCATCTTTTATACAGCGTTGAAAAGAACTATCTATTCTATTCATTCGTGACACAACCGAACCATAGTGGAAGAATTCTCCCAGTCAGGACGCTAGTCTTCCTCGGCCCGGAGGATATATGTCTAGTCTCCTCCTTACGATTCAGGCTGTTGAGGCATCCCGACACTGCTATAACATGAACAATGATACCAGTATTTAGCTAAAAAGGATTTCAGAAAAATGAATTTCTGTATTATTTGTCTGTTTACTGAGAATGTTTTTTTAAACTTCTTTGATTCAAAACACAAGTAAAAAATAAAACTTTTTATTTTTTATTTCCTTGCTGTTCTCATAAATATTTTTTGCCCACTCTCATAAAAATTGGGGAAAACTTTTCTTTTCAATGCATGTCCCCAGGCTTTTTTTAATGGATTCATAATGGAGTCAACAGGATTTTTATTATTTTTTGTTATAAAATGTTGTACAGAAGACCATGTATTAAGATAACCGATAACGTGTTCGAATTCCCATTTGTATTCATTAAATAAATCCGGTGTTTTTATTTCATCAAAAGGAAATGGAATGGTAGCATATTTTTCATCAACATATTTTCTTTCTTTATCCCAATAAGGCCCGATTATATTTTTATAAAAATCATCAATAATAAAATCAATCTCTTTATTTATTTTAAACTGGTTGTATCCGAAAACTGCTAAAAGCCCATCTTTGCTCAATGTGCGGTTAACTTCTTTGTAAAATTTTTCAAAGTCAAACCAATGAATTGCCTGCGCAACAGTGATTAGATCAAATTGACCATCAGCAAAAGAAGTTTTTTCGGCTTTTCCTGTTGAATAAAAAATGCTCTCTTTTTTTACCGCATTTGCAATTTGGTTGGTACTAATATCCGTAGCATATATTTTATCAAAATACTCTGCAAGTTTTGCTGCCACCTGTCCGTTTCCTGTTCCACAATCCCATGCAGTTTTTTATCAGGAAGATGATGAATCAAAAAATCGTATAATTGCTGCGGATAACCTGGTCTGAAATATGAATAGAATTGTGCTTGTTTCGAAAAGTTATCTTTCATTGTTTTATTTTTTTTCTGAAAAACTTCAGGTATTTATAAAAAGGGAGATTCAGAATACCGTAGATTAAAATTAACCGTTCTTTGGTATATATTGTGAAGATGGATAGAGAAGGTATATTCCAATTGTTGTAATTAGTGCATCAAATTCGTGTTTTAATTGTTTTAGCCAAAGGCCTCTAAATAAAAAGCCTGGAACAATTTTTTACAAATATTTATTTGTGTATGACAAGAGAAGAAAAATTTATGAAAGAAGCCATTTCTCTTTCTGAAAAAGGAGTTCGGGAAAATGAGGGTGGCCCTTTTGGATGCATCATAGTAAAAGATAATAAAATTATTGGCAGGGGACATAATAAAGTTATCAGTACCAATGATCCTACTGCGCACGCGGAAGTTATTGCCATAAGAGAAGCGTGCAAAAATCTCGGAACATTTCAATTAGATGGTTGTGAGATTTATACTTCCTGCGAGCCTTGCCCAATGTGCCTGGGAGCAATTTACTGGGCCAGGGCCCAAATTATTTATTATGCAAATACCCGGCATGATGCAGCTGAGATCGGGTTTGATGATTCTATTATCTATGATGAAATTAAAAAGAACTTAAATAAAAGAAAAATACCGGCCATCAACATTGGCAGGAAAGAAGCCAGGAAAGTTTTCAAAGAATGGTCAGAAAAAAAGGATAAAGAGAGATACTAAAGATATTTTTAAAAATTAAATTTTACCATTTTCGAAAACAGTGTAAATATTACACGCTGTGTGATTGTGTAATCATTTCCACATATAAAAATCCCGATCTACATTCATTATCCCACAAATTTTCAAAAAATATGTCAACTTGCGATTTTAATTTGTCCTTTAGCGAGCCTGCAGCAATTGCAGTAGAAAAAGCACGGGCAGCCATAGAAAGTCAGAATGGAATTTTTAGCGGTGATACCAATTCCGGTTTCTTTGAAGTAACTATTTTTGGAAATACTATTAAAGGAAATTATAGAGTTTCGGGACAGTTTTTAAATCTTGTGATAACCGAAAAACCCTTTTTTGTGCCTTGTGCAACTATTGAGAATTTCCTACAGAAAGAGATTTCTTAAAAGGATACCATAAAATTTTCTATGCAGAAGCCTGTTTCCTAGATAAAACATGATGTATCTTCTTTATAATTTCTGATGTTTCAAAAGGTTTTGCTAAAAAATCATCTGCACCAAATTCATTGATAGCAGTTTCGGCAATGTTTGGGTATGAAGAAAACATGATTACAGGAATATTCCTGGAAAATGAACACGATTTTATTTTCTTACATGCATCAAGACCATCTGTTCCGGGAAGAAAAACATCCAAAAGGATCAATTGAGGTTTATAGACTTTTACTGCGTCCCATGCCAAGTTCCATTCTGAATAAGCGAATACATCAAATCCCTTTTTGCGCAGTAAAGATTTTACTACTGTAAGCAGGTCTTTATCGTCATCTAAAATTAGGATTCGGGGCATACATTAATAGTCACAAAAAGCGTGCAACTTTTTAAACTTATTAATTAGGTTGAAAATATAAAGACACTAACCCCGAAAATAATTAATTCTTAGCCTAATGTCGCTGTTAACTGCATCTGCAAGAGTTCCAACCAATTTTCTGTTTAAAACTTTTTGCATCAAAGTGTTTTTCACTTATTTTTGCACTCCTTTTGAAAAAGGGTATCAAAAATTTTGATTCGGTAGCTCAGTTGGTAGAGCACAACACTTTTAATGTTGGGGTCCTGGGTTCGAGTCCCAGCCGGATCACACAGTATAAATCACGAAAACCGCTATGAACGCGGCTTTTCCTTTTCTACACTGAATTACAGCCGAAACACAAAAAGGATTATCATGGATTATTAAGGATTATTTTTACATTTGTTTTAAAAATTCTTTAAACAAATTTTAGAAAATCTTTAAACATGGAAAAATTAAACCTCGCCATCACTATTAATTAACAAAGGAATTGGGACAAAATAACATTTACAACTTTGGTTTTATTGTATAATTCCATTCACCATGAAATTTATGTTTTTTCATTTCTAATTTTTTCATTTCTTCATCACTTATTTTAATGCCTTTTTCATATACTGTATCTTCTTTTTTTGCTATTACTTTTAACCCTTTTTTTGTTGAAGTAGCTCCAATTAATTGCACAATAGTTTCAATATC
>DATKQQ010000265.1:0-10197 GCA_035532615.1 Hanamia sp. | reverse complement strand
GGAAATATTTTTCAAACAAGTAATTACAAACCCGGAGTTGACAAATTTATTGTGTGATTGTTCTCGGATTTTCCACTCCAGCAATGATCACCCTGAGCCGAAATTATCGATTTTGTAACTCCGAAACTTTAGTTAATAATAACTATCGCTTCCGGTACCGGCATCAAAATCAGTTGCAAAGGTGATCGTGTCAATAGATTGATAAAGCGCATTTTCGGGAATTATCAAAACAGGGATAGATGATTTTAGAACAACCGCTGTAACAGTACTTCCAAAAACAGAATTATTTTTTCCTTTCCTTTTCATCCCCAGGATAATAATATCCGGCTTATCTTCATTTGCCATTTCCAGGATCACAACGGAAGGTGAGCCCTCATCAACGTATCCCTGCATTTTAGCTAAATGATTCTTTGAAAGAGTCCTAACTGCTTTCGTCATCAACTCCTTATTATCTGCTATAAGTTCGCGGTGCAGGTTGATGGTTGCCTAAGCAGCTTTTTCATCGATGATAAGTGTGTCGGGAACAACATTTAATAAAGTTAGCCTGGCATTAAAAATCTCAGCTAATGAAACTGCATATTTAACTGCATTATCTGACGCTGTTGAAAAATCAGTTGGAACAAGAATATGTTTCATATTTATTTGATTTAATAATTTCCAATAATCAAAAATAGACCTAACCTAAAAAACAAAAATTGATATTCGTTAATAATTCTCATGATATTCGTCATTAATTTATGATCAGAATTTGAAATCATGTGAGAGATTAAAACGACACTATAAGAGCTATTCCACCAGGAGTTAGAATAAGTGGTAACGATATTTATATGATATCAATCAATATATTTATTTGCATTCTCAATTTTAATACATGGTCTCATCCATTTTATGGGATTTGTCAAAGCGTTCGGTTATGGAAATATTATGCAACTCACAAGAAATATCTCTAAGCCTGCGGCAATACTTTGGATAGTTACGGCCATTATGATTACAACTGCCACCATTTTCTTCCTGCTCAAAAAAGAAAGCTTGCCGGTTATTGCTTTCATTGCAATTATTATTTCGCAGTTATAGATTATTATTGTTATGGTATAGGCGATATGAAACAATACCGCTTTCCCATACCTGTAAACGAATAGCTGGTATTAAATAGAAGAATCATTTTTTCTTTTGGAGAAGGTGTCTGGCCTTATCCAAAATGAGAATTTGTGTACAGATAATTTTATCTGAATGATACTGAATACAGTGTAACTAATTATCCATAAGAGTCAGCCCTTGAAAGGCTGGCATCCCTATCCACGTTTTTTTTCGTAAAAATTATGCATCCAGCAGGCAAACTTTTTTGAAGATTTGTATTTTGATTTCTATGAAAGTGCTATAGCAAATTCCCCCAAATTATCAGCTTTAATATGAATGGCATCCAGTCGACTAATCAATTCTTTTGTAAGTTCTTTCTTTTCATGCAGATAGTTGCTTTCCATTTGTAATAACAATTGTTTTTCGTGCTCGTCAAATGAATCCCAATTGCAGTTTCGCAAATTCACAATGACAATATTCTTATTACGAAATTTTTCAAATAATTCCAGGCATTCGCTGATTATCTTTTCATCAAACTGGTTATATCGCTGATCGGTAAAGAAAGGTTTGATGTAGGCCAGGTTGTAAAAAATATCTTCAAGAAATTTACGAATACTTTCCAAAGCCGCATCATCTGATCTTCCGGATATCATTTGCAATTCATACAGTGTATAATGAATAAATTTTTTGATGGATTCTTTAGACAGTTTATCCGGCAATGTTGCGACAATTTCTTTTTCATCATTAAAAAAATCAGAGTCTTTATCAATAAAATCCTGACTGTGTTTTTCCCAGTATTCTAATTCTTTTTCAATATTATTCAGATACATTAATGGAACACTGTTCAAATTGTTTTTTATATAATCATTCGTTACTTTTAATTGTAATTGAAAATTTTGTACAATGCCAAAATAGCCATATATCGTTTTCATCCGATTGGTTATCCGGTATGAAAGCCCATCTTCTGATTCCATGTTGAGTAAATGAAGAAAAACCTTGAGTTTTTTTATTTCAGTTCTGAATTTTCGTATATCTTCCGCTTCAAAATTATCAATTGCTTTACGGAAATGCTTATTAATTTTTTTGAACCTGTCTTCGATAAATTCATTTATTTCTTCTTTTGTCATAAAATAATTTTAGGCCTGAATAAATGGTTATTTTATTTTCCAATAGCAAGTTGAACGAATAACTGATATAATTTTTCAAGAATTAAAACAATCGCATTTTTAAGAATTCGCAAATCAGCTATCATCAATACTATTGTCATAAACCATGCAGATAGCTTTCAATTTTTAACCAGATAATTTCATGATTTACTGTTTCCATTTGCATTTTAATTTGCTAATTCGAAGTTAACAGTATTACAAACCAACAACAATGATTATAATCATTAAAGGCAATGATATATCACATACTGTATCAGAGTCATCATTGTCAAGGTTGATAATTTCCGGAAAGTTTAAAAATTTCAAATAGAAGAATATGAGTACTGTCAGTTATTGTACTGACAATTCTCATATCATATCGACGCACAAGGAATTATTTTTACAAAGCAACTGATTATTAAACATTGAATCAATTGTATTGTATTGTATTGTATTGTATTGTATTGTATTGTATTGTATTGTATTGTATTTTATTTCTATTCATTAATTCTAAAAAAATAAAAATGGAAACCGATCTATTATCAAAGACAGCGATTGTAACCGGCGCGGCTTCCGGTATCGGAGAAGCGGCTGCATTATTGTATTCCGCTCATGGCGCTAAGGTTGTTGTATCGGATATCAATGAGCAAAAAGGAAACGAAGTTGTGGAGAAAATCAGGAAGAACTCAGGTGATGCCGTCTTCATAAAAGCTGATGTGAGCGATGCCGGCCAATGTAAAAGTTTAGTGGAAAAAACGGTGGCGCAGTATGGTAGCGTTGATGTATGTTTTAACAACGCGGGCATCAGCGGAGAATCCAATCCTATTGCTGAAATGAGTATTGAAGGATGGAACAAAATGATAGACACCAACCTGAGCAGTGTTTTTTATTGCATGAAATACCAGATAGTACAAATGCTAAAACAAGGTAAAGGCGCCATAGTTAATAACTCTTCCATATTAGGTTCAGTAGGATTTGCCAATGCTGCCGCGTATGTAGCCGCAAAGCATGGATTAGTAGGCCTAACTAAGAATGCCGCTTTGGAGTATTCGAAAAATGGAATTAGGGTGAATGCGATTGGGCCAGGTTTTATTAATACACCTTTGCTTATGGAAGCCGGAATAGATGATGCTGCCAAAAAAGGCTTAATTCAATTACACCCGATAGGAAGATTGGGCGAAGCCGGCGAAGTAGCGGAACTGGCTGTGTGGTTGAGTTCTGACAAGGCATCATTTATTACGGGAAGTTATTATGCTGTGGATGGCGGTTACCTGGCTCAGTAATTTTATTTAGCAAGAAGCTTTTTCAAAAAATAACTTAATAAGAAATAAATATTTCCCACGAAAATAGTTGATCTTATTTTTCATTTTATTACTTTCTGACTAAAAAACAATTTACAATGAAAAAAATATTAGTCCCAACAGATTTTTCTGCCTGTGCTGACAAGGCAATTACTTTTGCAGTAGAATCAGCGAAGATTCTGTCGGCAGAAATCGTTTTCCTGCATGCCCTTAACATACAAGGTAGCCTTTACACAGACTATATGGGTGTTACCAAAGAGTATAATCAGGCATTGCAAAATCAGTTTTTACATAAATTAAATTCAATAAAAGATATTATTGAAAATACAGAAGGTATAAAGGCAGAAACCATAGTCTCTAAGAATTCATTAAAAAATGCAATTGCAGAAGCAACTGATGCCAATGATATTGACCTGATCATTATGGGAACTTTAGGCGCTTCCAGAATTAAAAAAGTATTTTTCGGAAGTAATGCATCTTCAGTAATTGGAAGCAGCAAAATTCCCGTGCTTGTTATTCCTCCGGATTACGAATGGAAGAAGCCGGAAAGTTTTCTGTTTGCAACACATCATTTTGAGAAAGAACTGCGGTTGCTTGATTTTATTTTCGAAATTGCCAATTTATACATGGCTAGGGTAAATGCAGCCATATTTAGTAATGAAGAAAAAGACACGGTAGAAACCCTGTTACAACGCACCAACCAGATTCCTGATTATGAAAAATTCATAAGGAGAAACTATGAAGAACCTATGTTCACTACCCAACATATTTTCGGCAAAGGTTTTATTGAATCCCTTCAGAATTATATTACTGAAAATAATGTGGATGTTCTTACAATGGTTTTTCACAAAAGAGATTTTCTTCAAAGGATTTTCAACCCCAGTATTACCAGGAAAATGAGTTATCAAACAAAAATTCCTTTACTTGCTATTCCTGCAGGTGAAGATTGAATTAAAAAGTTTGTCTGCTGACTTTTTAAAATTTAATATGCATATACACCATTAAAAAGTGACATATCATCAGCCTATTAACGATCCACAAATCAGGAAGGTTTTTCTAAAACTTTTCAAAATCATTTATCGGCTTCGATTATATAAACTACAGATAAAATTAATTCTGTGATTAGAATATAAACATTATCGTTTAATGATGCCATCCTCTATTTTATCTTAGTGCAATTCTTAAAATGTCAATATAATTTCCCGAGCATTGAAGGGTATCCAGTTTCCAATCAATTTTTACTTTTATCGGGAAAATGGGATTATTGCCCAATTGGAAGTCAGATGGAAATTGAATTACAAAGTAATTAGTTTTATCGTTGGGATTTGCAGCATTGTCAATGGTTATTTCATACCCTCCACAACAAGGAGTAGGACACATTCGTGGATCAATTCCGGTAATTTCCGCATTATTCATAAATGATTTAACTTTTTTACAGGAGGCGGCCATCAAAATAATTAAAGCTAATACTGTGAACAGTATCCATATTTGTTTTTGGTTCATGTTGGTGTTTTTTATAAAGACACTTCAAATGTTCTAAACGTTGCATAGCCCTCAGCCAACGGATTACGAATGATAATTTATGAAATAAAAACAATATACAAATCCATTGATGCCGGATTGAAATGCACCCTTATTTTTTGACTTTATTCTTGACACAAATCATTATTTATAATGACCGATATCATTTTATGAATCAATATTTAAAAATAGCATTGCAGGTAATAAAAGTATGTCATGCAAAAAATAGTAGTCCCCACAGATTTTTCAAAAAATGCTTTAATAGCTGTCACTTATTCATCTGAAGTAGCCCAAAAAACAGGGGCGGCTATTTATTTATTGCATGTATTGGAACCCGGGGTTGATGTGCTTATAGATTCTGTGGCGCAAGTCAATGTTTTCACCTCTGAAATTGTAAAGGGGAAAATGGAGCAACTTGCTATTGTCCAAAAAACGAATTTGGAAAATTATCCCGGTATCAAAGTAAAAACTGAACTGGCAAGAGGTACTGTGGTAAATTCCATTCTTGATTTTGCCGAAGGACAGCAGGCAGCCATTATAATCATGGGTACAGCCGGTGCAAGCGGGCTCAAAGAATTTTTTATGGGAAGTGTAGCAGGAGAAACAATAAGGAGGGCAAAGATACCAGTGCTTACCATACCGGCATCTTATCAAATGAAAGAATCCGATAAGATGCTGCTTGCTACCAATCATTTCGAAAAAAATGTTGCTTTACTGAAAAAGATAATAGCCTTTTCCCAATTATTTTCTGCAGTTATTTACGTGGTAGTATTTGTAGATACCGATGTGGAAGGTATTCCTGAATTTAAAGAATATACAAATAAACTAAGTCAATACATTCATTTTTTAGAACAAACCTTTCCAGAGATTCGTTTTGAAGGAGAGGTATTGGATGGAAAAGATTTTGAAATTACTATAGACAGGTATTGCAATAAACATGAAGTGGATATTATTTCAATGATTACTTATCCTAAAACTTCCCTTGACAGAATTTTACAAAAAAGTGTTTCTAAGAAAATGGCTTTTCATTCTACCATTCCCTTGCTGGTAATACATTCATTGGATGATAAGGCTGCAATGCCCTGATTCTATTTTAAACTTTAAAATATTTAAAAATGACAACAGGTATAAAAAAAATGACAAAAAAAGAATTCAATTTCAATCCTTCTGAAAAAATATTGAAAGAGAAAAACATTCAGAGGAAAAAATTTCTCGCGGTTTTTGATGGATATAAATTTTCAAAAAGCACATTGGAATACGCCATACAACTGGCACTGCAATCTGATGCTTATCTTATCGGCGTTTTTTTAGATGAGTTCATTTATCGTTCGTATAGCGCTTATAACGTAATGAATACCTATAAAGATCCGTTGGAACTTTTGAAGAAAATGGATGCAAAGGATAAAGAGAAAAGGGACGAAGCCGTGATGAAATTTGAAAAAGCATGTGCAAAAACAGGCGTTAATCATGCCATTCACCGCGATAAATATATTGCCATACAGGAACTGAAACAGGAAAGTATTTTTGCCGATCTTATTATCATTAACGAAAATGAAACTTTCAACAGGTTTACAGAAAAACTCCCTACGCGTTTTATCAGGGATTTGCTTACCGATGTGCAATGTCCTGTAGTTGTGGTCCCTAAAGCCTTTAAACCGGTTGATAAAATTGTATTGCTTTATGACGGCAGCCCATCTTCTGTATTTGCCATCAAAATGTTCAGCTATTTATTCGGCGATACCGTTGATGCATGTGTAGAAGTCTTTACTTCAAAGGATGAATTGGGAAGTTCTCATTTACCCAACAATAAACTAATGCGTGAATTTATAAAAAGACATTTTCCTAAAGCGGAATATATTGTAAACAGAGGAGAGGCTGAAGTAGAAATACCCGGGCATCTTCGCAATCACAAAGAAAATGAACTTGTAGTGCTTGGCGCTTACAGAAGAAGCGAAATATCGAGATGGTTCAAAACCAGCATGGCCGACGTGTTAATGAAAGAATTGGATTCTCCGCTTTTTATTGCACATAATAAATAAATATTCTAAACCTAATAATTTATAATTTATGAAAAGAATACTGGTTCCTGTAGATTTTTCGCCCACCTCAAAAAAGGCATTCAAATTTGCTGTTGACATAGTTTCCAAAAGTGGTGGCAGCGTGCTGCTGTATCATCTTTATACTGCGGCAAGAAAATCAACTCCCGGATTATTGGTATCCGCAGCGGAATATAATAAACAATTGGCATTAACGTGTTTAAAAAAATTGAAACGTCTTAAAAAGGAAATAATGAAAGAGGCAACGGAAGTTCCTGTTTCAATTATAATAGGACACTCGCCCGTTGTAAGTAATGTTCTCAAATATTCCGAAAAACACCATATTGATTTGATAGTGATGGGTACACAGGGAGCAAGCGGTTTAAAAAAAATAACGATGGGTAGCAAAGCTTCCCAAGTAATGGAAAAATCAAATATTCCTGTTCTTTTAATTCCTGAAAAATTCAAATGGAAATTGCCTGAACGCATAGTGTTTACCACTGCCTTTAAAAGAACGGACAGAAACTCATTAAGCTTTGCTTTTGAATTTATAAGGCTTTATGGTGCAGTGGTTACTTTTGTTAACCTGGAGAAACCTCGTCATCAATCTTATTCGGGCGAAGAAGATAACTTTGAAACTTACGCCTTTAGTTTGCATAGAGAATATTCAGAGTCGAAAATTCAATTCCGGCGATTGAAAACAAAATCCATAGTTAAAACAATGGAAACCCTGCATGATGAAATACCTTATGATATGTTGATAATGGCCCGGAGAAAATTGAGTTTTTTAAATCGTTTTTTTCAAAAAAGTTTTACTAAGGAAATGGCCTGCATTACCACACAACCGTTGCTGGTAATTCCACAGGAATGAAGTGCAGCTTTAAAAAAATCATTTTAATAGTGTAATCTTTGGCTTTATTTTACCTTCAAATTAATCTGCAAAAGGTAATTTTATGTAACTAAAAAAATAAATGAAATGGTACGTTCCAAACATTGGTGGTTAATCACTCTCAAAGGCCTTATCTTCATTTTTTTGGGGATTTATATTTTACGATTTCCTGTAAGTGGTATGCTTGGACTTATTGTGTATGGCGGACTTTTATTATTACTTTCAGGAATTATCATTATTTCTTTTGCTATCACTACCCGAAAAACTAACCCGAATTGGACCTGGCAAATCGGGGAGGGTTTTCTTGATATCATCATTGCCTTAATCCTTTTGTTGAATATCGGCCTCACTGTCATTACACTTCCTTATGTGTTTGCATTTTTTGGAATGCTCACAGGAATATTCTGGGAAATGGAGTCATTTTATTTTAAACGTAATAATTACAGATACTGGCCTATAGCACTTTTTGCAGGTCTATTCAGCATTCTTATCGGCATACTTATTTTTTACCGTCCGATGCTTGCTGCGCTTACTATTATTGCTATTATCGGTATCATGTTTATCGTACAAGGAATTTTTCTGGTAATATTTTCTTTAGAAATAAGCAGGATAAAAAATTGATTTCGAATTTATTATTCATTTTTAAAAATTAAAAATTATGAAAAAAAAAATTGTTTATTATTTTATGTGGCTCTTTTTTACTTTCCTGCAATCAGGGCACAAATAATTCCGAATCACAAAGTAACGAAGCCTATTCAATGGTTCCTTATACAGGCATGCCTCTTAACAATGGCGCTAAATGGAAAGTAGATTCTATGACCATTCATAATGTGATACGCTTAAAAGTTACTGCAAATATGTTCAGGGTAAAACCTTTTCCAGAGTTGGATACTTACCAGTTATTAGGCGGTTATTTAATCAATGATGCGGATACAATGCTGCAACAATGTAAAATGAAAGGGGCTGCCGATGAAGCCTTGCATGAATGGCTTGTGCCGATTATAAATCAATCTGGTCGTCTGAAAAACATAACCGATACTGCAGAAGAAAGAAAAATTTTCGATTCTGTTGATCGGCGCATAAATACATTCCATCAATATTTTGATTGAATATGAATTTCAATGTGCAGTACAAAACCTTGAAAATTTTTATAGTTGAAGTAAGTTGAAAAAACCGGATCTTCAAAATCATCTGCCGCTATGACCAATGTCATTCTTTATTCATAAATGCCCATTCATATTTGTTGAAAATAAACAGACTTTTTTTAATTAGGTTTTCACTTCAAAATAAAAAATATGAAACTTCAAATCAACAAAGAAACAAAGATTAAAGATATACAGAAAAAATTTTCTGATGCATATCCCTTTTTAAAAATTGAGTTTTATAAAAAGCCCCATGGTGAAAATGAATTATCCTCAATGAAGGATAAAATATCTCCGGATGAATTGATTAGCGAGAATAAAAATTTTATAAAGGCGGCAAGTTTAGATATCAATAAACACAGCACTGTTGCCGAGCTGGAAAAAGAATTTTATGAAAGATTTGGTATTGCCATGCAGGTATCGCGCCGTGCGGGTAATATCTGGATAGAAACTTCATTAACTGATAGCAGAACACTCGGCGTGCAAAACAAACAAGGCAAGAGTGCGAGCACAGTAAATGCAAATGTTTCTATTGACGAAGATTATGAAAGGTGAAGATGGAATACAAAAATTAAAATTTACAGCAGGCAAATAAATATTTACAATTCCTGTTTATTTCTTTATGATATACATCATTTTATTTTCTGTCTTTAATCATTTTTGTATTTCAACCGATCCCAGCTAGCTTTATAAAAAATAAAAACAATGTTTGACACATTAAGTAATAAGCAAATAATAGATGTGATTTCCGGAAATGTAGTAGGCAAGCTGGGCTGCAAAGCTGATGGTAAAACTTATGTAGTTCCTATAAGTTATGCTTATGATGGTGATTATATAGTGTCTGCAAGAAAACGATACAATCCTTTACTACAAAAGGATACAGCCGAATAATAGTTATGAACACATGTGCGTAAGTATTGATTCTACTGCATTTCAGCACAATTTTTGCTCATTATTGGTAGCTAAAACATCAATTATGCGCCAGAGATTCGAGCAACAAATGAGTTTAAGAACCGTAGCCATTTCGGAGGTAAAATTTCCATTAAAGAGCCGGGATGAACTACCACCGGTATTAATGGCTTTGCA
>DATKQQ010000264.1:0-21434 GCA_035532615.1 Hanamia sp. | reverse complement strand
TAAAGGGTCCCCAAGTTGGGTCAATTTATGAAGCCGGAAATCTTCATCAAAAAAACCTACTGCCTTGCTGCGTTTAAATACTTTTTTCATACGCAAATATAATATATATCTTATTAACAGATAATTTATTATACATAATTATTATATATTATTTATTATAATGTTTGAGTTATTCGAGGTGCCCTTTATTGAAAATAAGTTCAAAAGCTGGCAACCGCAGGTACCGTTTGATTATCACTTTCTGGATGAAGAATATAATAATCTCTATAAGTCGGAAATGACTTATGGCAAAGTATTGAGCATTTTTTCATTCATTGCTATTTTGCTTGCCTGCATGGGTTTGTTTGGATTGTCAGCCTTTATGATCAGGCAACGCGTTAAGGAGATTGGTGTGCGGAAAGTATTGGGCGCTTCGGTGCCCGGGATTACAATTCTTATATCAAAAGATTTTTTAAAACTTGTAATCATTGCAATGCTCGTTGCATCGCCTATTGCTTGGTGGGTTATGAATCGTTGGTTGCGTGATTTTGCTTACCGGATCAGCATAAGCTGGCACGTATTTGAAATGGCAGGAGTCATCGCTATTTTGATTGCACTGATCACAGTCAGCTTCCAGTCAATAAAAGCAGCGATGGCGAACCCGGTGAATAGCTTGAGAAGTGAGTAGGCAAAGTGCGGAAGCTATGTTTAATATGGTGACCTTGAGTTTCATTTATAGTGACGCACATTAGCAAAAAAGTCAACACCTTTCAAACCAAAAACGGTGGCGTTACTATAAAAATAAGCGACTGAAATAGCCCTGGACTATAAGTGTCATCATGCCCGGGTTTCTTGCTTTTATCTCGGCAGCAAATCCTTTCAAAAAGGGCCAGCCTCCCCAGAAATACACAATAGATGAAAGAGCAAATAAAATATATGGATTGCCTGGTAGCAGCCATTGATATCCAAAAAAGTTTTGGATCATTGGCGAAAAAACCAATATCGGAATAGAGATAATGGGAGAAATCCAAAATCGTTTCTTGAAATCTTGTATCATCATTTTATGATGATCGTGACCCGCCATACCCATAGGTATAGCGCCATGATTGGAATGATCCATTTTAGAATGATCCATAACAGCTTCTTGTCCGTGTTCCGTTTTTTCAGCAAAATGATCCTGCAGCTTATTCAGGTCTGCCTTTGCTTCCTCGCTGCTTTTGCTTTCGTTTTCATTATGATGATGTTCACTGTGATTCATGCTATTGTTTTTTTTTAATATTTTCATTTGCTCATTTATCTTTCCACTTTTGTATTAGCATATCAGATTCAGTATTTTATTTTAGTTCTAATTCATCAGGTGTCCATAGCTGCTGATGAGAGGAGCTTTCTTTCCTGACACTGCTCACTTGTTCAGTTGATACGCTACCAGATTTATTATTGGGTAAAGAACGAACGTAAGTTAGAATATCTGAGATTTGCCCATCACTGAGAATGCTGCCGAAAGACGGCATCGTACCATTGTATTGATCTCCCTTAACCGTTACCTGCCCCTGTAATCCATGTAAAAGTATTTTTGTGAGCGTTTCTTTGTCTCCCTGAACAATTGATGAGCCGTTAAGTGGTGGAAACGCCCCCTTGATTCCAGACCCGTTCGCTCCATGGCAGCTACTGCAATTTGAAACATATAACGATGCTACACTATAAGCGGATCCCGGGCTCTCGGGTGCTGAAGTTACTAAGTCCCTATTCGCCGGCAATTCCGATGTCATCTGTTGCATCCGGGCTATCATCTGCCCATACATGGCTGCCATACGGGTGTTGCCCGATTGTTGCATCATCTGATGCATTCCTTGGGAGTATGACATCATTTGTTGATTCATATTATGAAACTGCATCATGGACATGCCTTCCCCCATCATGCCGTTTTCCCCCATACCCTTACTACCCATCATGCCGCGGCTTCCCATCATTCCATGTCCATTTTCCTTTCCCGTATTCCGCATTCTGCCTGCTCGCATATTACTCATCTGTGCCCATAAACTTTCCATGTTGTGAAATATCATCCGAGACTCAGGTGACATCTGGTTACTGTCCTGCTTATAGGCTTCGCGAATATCGTGGAACTGATGCTCCACCGAATCAAACCTTGCAGGCCATCCAGGTTCCTTGTTCTGATTCATTGAGCGCTGTCCTACCTGACCGTTGCATGCCCATAACAATGAAATAAGCAGGAGGACAACTACCAGACTTGTTCCTTTAGTAAGTTTCATGGTGATTTTGTTTATTCTTTTTTTAAAATTTGTTTTATTCCTCTTCTAATGTGCCTTTTGGATTTCTAATTTCAAAAATCATGTAACCCTGTGTCCTGTAAGGTGTCTTCGTTAAATTTTTTATATTATTTAAACCCATAATTAATTATCCATATGACCTGTATCGTTAAACTAATGTGCCCCTTAGCTTCTCTTCAGTATTTCTTTCATTTCCTCAAACTCTTCTTTGGCTATTTCTCCATTGGCAAATCTTTTCTTTATATCCAACAAGGTGTCTTTTTTGCTTCACCTTATTTCAATTATGAGGATCCTTATTCATCATCCCTTTATTTTGCATCATTCCCTGCATCCTTTCCATCATTTCCGGACGCTGCATCATCATACTCATCATCATGTTCATCATGTCAGGGTGCTGCATCATCATATTCATCATGGCGCGGCCTGTTGTACTGTCTTTATCTGCCATATTCATCATTTCTTTCATCATTCCCTTCTTCTGCATCATGATGTGCATTGCTACTTTATTATTCATGATATGCATTGTCATTTTATCCATCATTTCCGAATTCTTGCTAATCATTGTCATGACAGAATCCTGCATGGCCTTGTCTTTCATCATCTCTTTTGCTGACTGATGTTGATGCTGTGCTAATGTGAAAATGGGCGCCATTATGATAGCTGTCATTAAAACAACATTTAAACTTTTCATTTTGTTTGATTTTTTTTAGTGATTAATCTTGTTTAAGTATCTTTTTTTTCTCCTCAAATTCCTCTTTGTTGATTTCACCATTGGCAAATCTTTTTTTAAGAATTTCCATGGGAGTATCTTTCTTGCTTCGTTGCCCGGGAATATCCCATGGGGTTACAAATATCCAGATGAGAAGAATGATCCAGATGATCCACCAGAACAAATGCATGCCCCAGAAATCCCAGTTGTACATGTGTTGCATATTCATGATTTTTAAATTTTACGGTTTTTAAATGTTTGTTTATTTATTGTCAATGCATCTCCTTTTAAGGTGATTATAAAGTTAACCAGGAACTGTTTATTTTAGGTTTGACTATTAATCATTTTTGTTTGAAATTTTGTTTTATCAACTTTGGTAATTGAATTCTTTGAGATCAGGATGTAGCCGGTGATTAGTATATGAAACCTTGTATTAAGTAGATAATCAGAGCAATATAAAAGGCTCCACCGATCACCGCCAGACCCGGGCAGAAAAAGAATATTAAATCATGTAAGTGCAAAGAAAGGTAAGAAAAGAAGTAGAATGACTTCGCGTAAACCCAGATGATAAATAGTGATTGGTAAGGGAAGCAGGATGTGGATATACCATCGGTACATCAGTAAAATAATCCACTAAAGAGTAGTCGGAAAAATCTGGAATCACCCAATATTGCTGAACGGTTTTATGATTATCTGTTTTTGTACAAATAGTTTTATCTGTACAGCAACTTCTATCATGTAATCCGTTGTGGCTACAATCACAATTAGCCACTTTGTCAAAATTTGAAAATGTAATACCTGAATATTTTCCACTACAGAAACGAATATCCATGGTAACAGCAAAAGAAGTGCTGCTGTACAATACCAAAAGAAATATGGATATTATTTTTTTCATTTGATTTGGTTAAAGGTATGTGATTGATAACCTCCGGAAAATGACTATAAACAATTTGTACTATGATTTTGGTCATCGTTTTTTTAATGTTCATTTATATTTTTTAGTTTTTGCTATCGTTATTTTAAAAGAAAGTTTATAAATGAGCATCGGTAAAATCATAAATTGTAACACTGACAAAAGAATATGATTCCATTCATACCTCAAAAATAGATTCATCGCCAATACCAAATTTTGTTACTATATAAATATACCGTTTCAGTAAACAAACCTTTTTTGAAGATTTCTATCTTTTATTTGTAAATCGAAAAGGCAATAAAGAGAATTATTTAGTTTGTAAAGTTCATTAATGGAACCCCTCTAAAGAATATCTATAAAATGCTTTTTGAAATTATTTTTAAATTTTTGTCAAACCTGTAAAGATAAATTTTGCCGGTTTCAAGGTTTAAGTTCGCAATATCTTCGTCACTGATACCATCTAATTCTTTAATGATGGCCCGAAGGCTGTTGCCATGAGCAACGAGCAGTACATTCAATCCCCGCTTTAAATCTTCAGCAATAAAAGAGTTATAAAAAGGCATTGCCCGCATGGAAGTATCCTTTAAACTTTCTCCGCCGGGAGGGGCTACCTCATAACTTCTTCTCCAGATATGAACCTGTTCATCACCATATTTTTTAGCCACCTCAGCTTTATTCAGGCCCTGGAGGTCGCCATAGTTTCTTTCATTCAAAGCTGCATTTTCCACTACAGGAATATTCTTATTCTTATTTACATCAAGAATAAAATGCAGCGTGTCAATAGCCCTTATCAACTTCGAGGTGTAGGCCACATCTATCTTATAGTCTTTCAGTTTTTCGGCGTCCTCTTTGGCTTCTTTAATTCCCTGCTCACTCAGGGGAACATCTACCCATCCTGTAAAACGATTTTCAAGGTTATAAACACTTTGACCGTGGCGGATCATTAATAAATCTGACATGATTGGTATTGCTTTAATCAATTGAAGGTTTTATTTTCTTTATGTTTTCAACGCATTTCTTATTTCACCTATACGACAGCATCCACAATCACCTGCGCTTCTTCCAGAATTTTTTTTAAATCATCTTTCCCATTAAAACTCTCTGAATAAATTTTATAAATGTCTTCTGTTCCCGATGTTCCAAATGATACCTGCTGAGCCAGGTACAGAACGATCAGGAGATTGTGAATAATAGGCGCTGAACAATTGAGGAACATTCAAGAGCATATCCGGCTTTGAAGGCTTAACAGCTAAAGGACTTATTTTCATTTTTTTAATTTTTGAGAGTTGCAAGGGTTGCCAACCTTGAAGGCTGGCAACCCTATTAATTATTTATTTCTTGTTTCAGCCTCCCTATTGCTTTTGATCCATTTAAAAGTCCAGACTTTCAAATAATCATTTACTATAAACCAAAGAAATGCGTAAATCCAGATAAGGCCAGCGTATTCCCAACCTATTTTCGGCATAAATAATCCATAAGCTGCAATTATTGTTGCAATGATTTGTGTAGAAAAGGTTGGTATAAAAAGTTTGGGCGAAGGCCAGGGCTTTTTCCAAAAGTGTCTTTCGGCAGTCCTGGTGGTATATAAAGTAGAATGTCCGGCCACGCTTAGTTTCAGAAAAATTAATGTTTGAATTAATGGCTGGCTAAAGCCCATTTTTTCCACTATAAAAAATAAAACAAAAGAGGCTACCAGGCCTGCCACTCCCAATACAGATGAAACCGTCATTACTTCCTGCATGTTCCATCTCACCGGTGTTTTACTTGTTTCGGCATTATCAAAAGCGATCATCATAATTGGGATATCATTCAATAATGCCAATATGATTATCATGATAGCTGTAACAGGATAAAAATTAAAAACCAGTATAGACAAGGTCATAAAAAGTATAACCCTTATTGTTTCAGCTATACGGAAAGTAGCATAGCTTCTCATCCGTTCAAACACAAGGCGGGCTTCCTGTATGGCATTAATAATAACTGAAAGCCCCGGGGCTACCAATACCAAATCCGCTGCGGCCCTTGCTGCATCTGTGGCTCCTGAAACGGCAATTCCTGCATCCGCTTTTTTTAAGGCGGGGGCATCATTTACGCCGTCGCCTGTCATGGCAACGATGTGATCACTTTTTTGTAATTCGTCTATGATAAAATATTTATCTTCCGGTAATACCTGTGAAAAGCCATCTGCATTTTCAATTACTTCAATAATTTCCGATTCATGTTTGCGGATGTGGCCATGTGGTAAATTGGCTGCGTTCAGTTGTGAACTTACTTTGCCCAGCAAATCTTCTTTGAGTTGTTGAATTTCGGCTTCGCTTGCAGAAGGAGATAATTTTTTCAATAAGGTTTCTCCTACAATTTCGGCAAGTACTGATAATTCCTTAATCGTTCCATCTGTTCTCAGTTCGCTGGTATCCATAATATTGCTGCCAATATCCAACATGGAGGCAATCTCACGGGCAATGGCCTGGTTATCGCCGGTAATCATTTTTACACGCAGTCCAAGTTTCTTGGCTTCGGCAATAGTTGCTTTGGAATCCTCTCTTGGCGGGTCATACAGAGGAATAAGCCCGACGAACGAAAAGGTTTTTTCATTCTCTTTCTGTAAGGCTACACCTAATGTTCGGTAACCTTTCACAGCAAAGGCAAGTACATCATTGGTTATTTTATTTTTAGCCGTTTCAGTTTCGCAAAGATGCAAAATCACTTGCGGGGCGCCTTTTACTATAGTCCATTTTTGATTTTGATAAAGCAGGTCTGATTCCGTTCTTTTTCTTACCGGGTCGAATGGAATAAATTTTTCCAGTTTGAAAGATCCTATTTTATCATCAAGATTTTTCTCTTTTACCTTTTGGAAAATCGGGATTTCTATAGGGTCATTATTTTCTTTCCGGCTAGCCAACACTGCATAAAGGAAAAGATCGTCTTCGCTAAAATTATTATACAAGGCAGGCGATGCAATACTCATTTTGTTTTGAGTTAGCGTACCTGTCTTATCACTGCAAAGCACATCCACGCCTGCCAATTCTTCAATTGCCGCCAATCTGCTTACGATAGCTTGCTTCTTTGCAAGATTCATCGCCCCTACAGCCAACGTAACAGATAATACTGCAGGAAGCGCTACCGGTATAGATGCCACGACCAAGACAAGAATGAATCGGAGTACTTCCAACGTTGGATCATGCCGGAACAAGGAAACAATAATCAATAGTACGGCCAGAAAAAGAGTTAATAAGATAAGCCAGTTGCCGATTTTTACCACTGCTTTTTGAAAATGGCTTCTTTGCGCCATGTTTGCTTTCATAACAAGGGCTGCGCTTTTACCAAAAAAAGTATTCATGGCAGTGGCGGTTACGATAGCATCCATTTCGCCCATTTTCACAATAGAATTTCCAAATATTTCTTCGCCTGCTGTTTTATCAACCGGAAGAGATTCTCCTGTTAAAGCCGCCTGGTCCACCTGCACGTAGCTACCCTTCGCGGCTACTGCATCCGCAGGAACGATGTCACCGATTTTCAGTTTAATAATATCTCCGGGCACAACAAATTTTGATTCAATGGCTTGGTAAGCGCCATCCCGTTTTACCAATGCTTTTTTTGCAAGTTTTTCTTTCAGCACTTTTAAAACATTGAGGGCTTTGGATTCCTGGGCAAAATCCACAACAACATTTACAACCAACAAAACCATAATGATGGTAAAATCTTCCCATTTCTGTGCCACGGCAGATAAGATGGCGGCCACTTCTATCATCCAGGGAATGGGTCCCCATAACCTTCTGAATATCCTATGGGCAACACTTTCCTGGTTTTCAGGAATTTCATTAAGCCCATATTGCTGTATTCTTTTTTTTGCTTCTTCTTCGGATAAACCGTTAGTTAGGTCGGTATGTTGTTTCTGAATTACCTCATCAATATTGAGTATTTTTTTATCCTGGCTCATGATATACTTTTTATATTTTGATTATTTTCTATCTTGTCACTTTACAATACCTTTTGTGCAGCTTTTTCATCAGCTCATTTTTTCCATTTCCAATTTACTATTTCCGGCATGTCAATTCCATTTTTCCTTATATAAATTTTATGCTCAATGAGCTTATCTTTCATTTCCTGTTTTAAGTAATCTGCTTTGTCTTTTAATTGAGGCAACCTGTCAATAACATCCTGCACCAAATCCCATCTGTCCAATTGATTCATTACCGTCATATCATAAGGTGTGGTAATAGTGCCTTCTTCTTTATAACCTCTTACATGAATATTCGCATGATTCGTGCGGCGATAAGTAAGCCTGTGAATGAGCCATGGATAAGCATGAAACGCAAATATCACCGGTTTGCTTTTTGTAAACAGTGCATCAAAATCTTTATCACTCAATCCATGCGGGTGTTCTATTTCAGGTTGCAGTTTCATCAGGTCAACTACATTTACTACCCTTATTTTTAGTTCAGGTAATTTTTCTCTCAGGATAGAAACTGCCGCCAATGTTTCAAGAGTCGGCACATCACCTGCACATCCCATCACTACATCCGGTTCAGCGCCTTCATCGTTACTTGCCCATTTCCATATACCGATTCCTTTTGTGCAATGAACTACTGCTTCCTCCATGCTCAACCATTGGGGTGCGGGATGCTTGCCTGCTACAATCACATTTACATAATGCCTGCTTCGGAAACAATGATCCATCACAGATAAAAGACAATTAGCATCTGGTGGTAAATACACACGAACTACAGATGCTTTTTTATTTATCACATGATCTAAAAAACCGGGATCCTGGTGCGTAAAACCATTATGATCCTGGCGCCACACATGCGAAGCCAATAAAATATTTAAAGAAGGAAGCTTTTTGCGCCATGGTAAACCTGCTGTTACTTTCAGCCATTTGGCATGTTGGTTGAACATAGAATCTATGATGTGTATAAAAGCTTCGTAACAGTTAAATAGACCATGCCTTCCTGTAAGTATGTAACCTTCCAGCCAGCCTTCACATTGATGCTCACTGAGCATTTCCATTACACGGCCTTCTTTTTTCAAAAACTCATCTATCTCAATTGTCTCTGCTTCCCATTGGCGATTAGTAGCTTCAAACACAGCATTCAATTTATTAGATAAAGTTTCATCAGGGCCAAACAAACGAAAATTTCTTTTCTCAAGGTTTAATTTAATGATGTCTCTTACAAACTTTCCTAAAATCAAAGTATCGCCGGGGCCGGTATCACTTCTGTTTTTTAATTCAAAAGCATATTCACGAAAATCGGGCATTCGCAAATTGTGCAAGATCGCACCACCATTTGTATGCGGATTAGCGCCCATGCGTCTTTCGACTTTAGGCGCTAACTCTACCAATTCAGGTTTCAACTTTCCTTTTTTATCAAACAATTCTTCGGGTTTGTAACTTCTCAGCCATTCCTCCAATTGTTTCAAATGCTTTGGGTTGGTGGCTGGATCTGTTATCGGTACCTGGTGCGCACGAAAAGTTCCTTCTACCGGCAATCCATCCACGAACTTAGGACCTGTCCAACCCTTTGGGGATTTAAAAATGATCATCGGCCAGCAGGGGCGTTCCATTTTTTTATTTTCAGCAGCTTTCTTTTTTATCACTTTTATTTCTTCAATAACCGTATCTAAAAGTTTCGCCATTTTCTCATGCATCTGCATAGGATCATCTCCTTCAATTAAATAAGGTTTCCATCCATATCCTTTGAATAAATCAAAAAGTTCTTCGTTGGGAATTCTCGCCAGCACAGTAGGATTGGCAATTTTATATCCGTTAAGATGCAAAATTGGGAGTACTACACCGTCTGTTACGGGATTCAAAAATTTATTGGAATGCCATGCTGTTGCCAGCGGCCCTGTTTCGGCTTCTCCATCGCCGACAACGCAGGAAACAATCAGATCAGGGTTATCAAAGGCTGCGCCAAAAGCATGACTGAGTGAGTAACCAAGTTCACCGCCTTCGTGCATAGAGCCGGGGCACTCAGGGGACACATGACTCGGTATGCCACCAGGAAAGGAAAATTGTGTAAACAATTTTTTCAATCCTTCTTCATCCTGCGAAATGTTGGGATACACCTCACTGTAAGTCCCTTCAAGATAAACATTACCAACTATGGCAGGCCCACCATGTCCGGGACCGGAAATATAAATCATATCGAGGTCGTATTTTTTTATGATGCGATTGAGATGGACATAAATAAAATTTTGCCCGGGTGTAGTTCCCCAATGCCCGAGCAACAACTTTTTAATATGCCCGACCTTTAGCGGTTCTTTCAGCAATGGATTATCGTGCAAATAAATTTGCCCAACAGAAAGATAGTTGGCTGCCCGCCAGTAAGCGTTCATTTTTTGTAAGAGATCGGGTGATAATTTTTCCTTCCCTGATTTCTCTTCGGGAATGGATTTTGATGGTTTTAAAACTTGTATTTTCATAATTATATTTTTTATTTAATTATAATTTTTATTACCAATTTTTTAAACTTAAAACCTTAAAGAACCTTTGTTTACTGGTAAAATCAGGGAGTTTTATTTATCAAATTTTATATCGAATCTTCCTAAAAAAACTTCCTGTTTATTCCTCAAATCTTTCCAACAACTTAATGGCGCTTTTTGCGATCATTATTTCTTCATCAGTTGGTATCACATACACTTTTATTTTACTTTTTGTTGTTGAAATAAGGGTTGCATTTTTTTTATTTTCTTCTTCATCAATTTCTATTTCCCAATAATCAAACCCTTTACATATACGTGTACGGATTACCGGTGCATTTTCACCGATACCACCCGAAAAAACCAATACATCTAAGCCCCCTAATGCTGCCGTGTATGCACCGATATATTTTTTTATTTGATAACAAAATATTTCAATGGCCAGCGCAGCAGCGTTATTTTTCTTTTCCTGTTTAAGCAAGTCCTGCATATCGCTGCTGATGCCCGAAATTCCAAGCAATCCGGATTGATGATTGATAAGATCATTAAAAGATTTTGCATCCATTCCTTTCTGCATTAAATACCACGCCACGCCGGGATCAAGGTCACCACTGCGGGTACTCATTACAATTCCTCCTGCAGGTGTAAAGCCCATTGATGTATCAATACATTTTCCATTTTTCACCGCAGCGATACTTGCACCGTTGCCAAGATGTGCCAGTATGATTTTTCCATTGGCTTTGCTTTCATTTATTTTTTTTAATTCCTGCATTAAATAACTGTAAGAAATGCCATGAAAGCCATACCGTTGAATGCCCTGATCATAATATTTTTTCGGGATGGCAAATATTTTCGCAACCAATGGAATGGCGGTATGAAAAGAAGTATCAAAACATGCGACCTGGATGATAACGGGGAATTTTTTTCTGAACAATTCAACTAATTCAATTTCTGCGGGAAGATGATCAGGATCAAACTCACTAATTTTATTTAATTCCTTCAATAAGTTATCATCAATAATTTCCGGGTGCGTATGTTCCATTCCGTGGACAATGCGATGGCCAATCCCACAAACCCGATCAAAAAAATTTTGCTTTTTCAGCCATTCCATCAAGACCTCCTCGGCCTCTTTAAAATTCGTTACATCTAAAAGAATTGCGTTTTTTTCATTGCTGCTATAATCCGTAACATTAAATTCCGGATTATACAGGCCAATTCTTTTTATTTCGCCCGAAAAAAGCTTCTTTAGATTTTCATCCGCAGAATACCAAGCGAATTTTATACTTGAAGAACCGCTGTTGATGGTAAGTATATTTTGATGATCCTGTTTCATTAATTATAGTTGTTTTCTATGTTACTTAAGCTCTTTTCAAAAGCCAAAAATTTCTTTGGCGCAGACTATCACTTTTTTTTCCTAAATAAAATCTTACCGCTGCCACAAGATCCGGTTATCTTCCAAAGGAATTGAAACGCCTTCATAGCAAGGTTTTATGCGAACTGTATAATCACGGGCAGGTCTTGTTGTATCAACCTTTGCATAATAAATTTGTTCCCCTTCATTTTGATTTGCGTCAGTTTCCATTTTTATTATTTCAGGCACAGCACCTTTTTTCCCGTCTGCAAACAGCTCAACCAAAACATTGACAGGGTTGATATGATTCAGCCAAACAGCAATCCTAAATTGGTAACCACCTTCCACTTTTTCAATTTGCAATTCTCCAAAATGGATTTCGTCCCATTTTTTATTTATTTCGTTCATAGTATTTACCATTTTTTTTCCTGCATCGCCTTTGTCTGCAGCCCGTCTCTTGTATTCGGTTGCTGCGGGCAGGTAATATTTCTGGGTATATTCACGCACAGCCCGATTGGCTGAAAAACGCTTAGTAAGGACTGCCATACTTTTCCTCATTTTTTCAATCCACTTTTCGGGTATTCCATTTTCATCACGTGAATAAAAATCAGGCACTATCTGTTGTTCCAATAAATCGTATAAAGTCCCCGCTTCTATGGCATCCCATCCGGGATCATCACCATGCTCCTGCACATCGCCCAATGCCCAGCCCACATCAGGAGTGTAGGCTTCTGCCCACCAGCCATCCAGTTCCGATAAATTGATGCCGCCATTCACCAGCACCTTCATGCCGCTGGTTCCGCATGCCTCCCACGGACGGCGTGGTGTATTAACCCATACATCTACGCCCTGCACCAGATTTTCGGTTAAGAACATATCATAATCACTTAAGAAAATAACATGTTTATACAAATTATGCTGTTGAATAAATTGCACCCACTGTCTTATCAAAGCTTTCCCTGATTCATCAAATGGCGGCGCTTTGCCTGCAATTACCAATTGTACGGGACGTTCCCGGTTGGTAAGTATGCGGATAAATCTTTCCTCATCGTGCAACAAAAGATTGGGTCTTTTATAGGGCACAAAGCGGCGTGCAAAACCCAGGGTTAATGTGTTTGGGTCAAAAACATTTTTTGCAATATCAATAATTTCCTGCGTTTGCGGGGATACCGTTAGTTGCCTCTCCAATCTTTTCCGAATATAATTAACCAGATCATTTCTTGAAGTATTTCGTAAGTCCCATAATTTTTGATCGGATACTTTTTTCATATCTTCTTCCAGGTTTTCCAATTCGCCTATCCACCGCCCTTTCCCACATGCTTCAGTCCATATCTCATCAGCAAATTCAGAATCCCAGCTTGGCATGTGAACGCCGTTTGTTACAGAACCAACAGGAACTTCATCCTGGGGCCAACGGGGGAAAAGCGATTGAAAAAGATGGCGGCTTACCACTCCATGCAATTGGCTGACTCCATTAACCGCTTTGCTTCCATGGATAGCCAGGTAAGCCATATTGAAACTTTCAGAATGATTATTGGAATCCTGCCGCCCAAGCTCCATTAAATCATTGAAATTAATTTTAAGTTCTTTTTCGGCATAGTCTCCGAAATATTGGTACATCAGTTCAGGGCTGAAATGATCGAATCCCGCAGCCACAGCAGTATGTGTTGTAAATAAATTCCCGGCTCTTGTAATTGCAAGCGCTTCTTCAAATGAAGTTTCATTTTCCTTCATAAAATCATTAGCTCGTTCCAGTACAAGAAAGGCGGCATGGCCTTCATTCATGTGGCAAACTTCCGGTTTAATACCAAGTGCATTTAGTAATTTCCATCCTCCTATACCGAGCAAAATTTCCTGCTGTATGCGCAGGTCAGAGCCGCCACCGTAGATTTCACTGGTGATACCACGATGCATGGGCAAATTAACAGGATCGTTACTGTCAATCAGGTATAGCTTTACCCTTCCCGCCTGTACCTGCCAGGTACGAAGCCATACCGGATAACCGGATAATGAAACCTTCACCCGCAGCCATTCTCCGTTAGGCAATCGCAATGGAGTAATGGGTAATTGCCCGGGGTCATTATATGGAAACAAAGCCTGTTGATTACCATATTTATCAATCTGCTGACGAAAATAACCTTGCTGGTAAAGAAGGCCTAAAGCCGCAACAGGCACACCAAGATCACTTGCAGATTTCAACTGGTCTCCGGCAACATTACCGAGCCCGCCCACATAAATCGGCAATGCTTCACTAAGCATAAATTCCATACTAAAATAAGCAGCGCAGGTAAGCGGGGCATTCGCATGATTTCTTTGAAACCAGGCTGGCGAACTTAATCTTGTTTCTTTAGTTTGTATCAATTCATTCATCATTCCCCTGAATCCCGGATCAGACATCTGGCGCTCGAGCTGGTCATGCGAAACAGTCTGTAATACTATCCAGGGGTTATGAGTTAATTCCCAAAGCGAAGCATCGAGGCGTTGCCATAATTTATCTGCCTCATGGTTCCATGACCATCGCATATCCAGCGCAAATGCTGCAAGGGCATCTACTCCCTCTATTTCCGTAGGCAGGAACCCATATATTTGGTTGCTATTAATTATTTCATGTTTCATAATGTTTGTATTTTTATTTTTCAAGACTTCTTTTTTAATGCTTCAAATCCGGCAACTACATCAAACAGTTCCTCATCAATAGTACTTTGTCGAAGCCGGTTATAACTTAGATTAAGATCATCTGATATTTCATCAATATTTTTTTCAGCACGTTGCATCGCTTCCAGCCGGCTGGCATTTTCACTGGCTAATGATTCAGCACAGGCCTTATAAATTGAAACAAACAGGTATTCTCTTATCAATGCATCCAAAGTACTTTCAGTATTACCAATTACCTGTGGTAGATTATTTGAACGCCATTTCAGTTTTTTAATTTCCAGTTCCCAGTTTTTATCAAGTGGAAATAATTGTTGGCTTTTTTGTGCATAACCTCCGCCCTTCAAAGGGCTATTATAAAAAATGTATAAGTTGTATAGTTGATTTTTTTTCCGACTTTCCTCACTCTTAATTAAAATTTCATTTACCAGTGGCGTAATGGCAGTAACAGAATTAGGGACATGAAAAAGCAGGGTGGGTGATAGGCCACTATCTTTAAGTCTTGAATTCAATCTTTCACCAACAGCCCATGTATCTTTATGTCCCTGTATTTTTTGTAAGGTATTTTTTGTAAAAGTGATAAGTATATCATTAAATGTTCCCACTAATCCCTGGTCCGACCCGAATATAACGGTAACGGTTAAATGCGTATTCATTTTAATTGCATCAGAAGAAACGATTGATAATCTTTTATTGTTAAAACATGCATTCAGCCCGAGTGAAATAGTAAGGTAATAGTCCCGTAAAGATTGAACTGCCATTTCATACTGGCTGATATTGGAAGCTGCCATAGCCTTCATGGTACGGACAACGGAAGCCAGTTCGCCGGCACTTTGTTTTCTTCTTTTCAAACTTTCCAATGTATCACGCATTGTTGACTGGTTTATTTTCTGAAAGATTTATTATTGGCTGAAGCACTGTTTTTGCTAATGATAAAATGACTTCTTCATCAGAAGTACTCAATGGCAATGAATTATTGATTTTTTTCAACACCTCAGCAGGAATGTGTGATGAAGTTTGACGCACCAAAGTTTCCGCTTCAGTTATTTTATCCAATGGTATGGCATCCAATAAACTATTGGTTAATGCGAGTAAAATAATAACCTGTTCAGGAACAGGAACCGGTTGCAGTTCCGGTTGTTTAAAACACGCCCTGATTCTTTTACCATGTTCAATTATTTTCCTTGTGTTTTCATCGAGCCGGGTACCGAAGCGTGCAAATGTTTCCAGTTCCTCAAACTGTGAATAGGAAAGTTTTAAATTTCCCGAAATATTTCCGTAAACCTGTAATTGAGCTTTTCCTCCTACACGTGAAACTGATTTTTCCACATCCACCGCAGGCATCATTCCTAACTCAAATAATTTTGGGGAAAGATATAACTGGCCATCTGTAATAGAAATCAAATTAGTAGGAATATAAGCTGAAATATCCTGTGCTTCTGTTTCTATAATGGGAAGCGCAGTAAGTGAACTGCTTCCATGCTTTTTGTTTAAATGCGTTGCCCTTTCAAGAAGCCGCGAATGAATGTAAAATATATCGCCCGGAAAAGCTTCTCTTCCCGGTGGCCTGCGCAAAAGGAGGGACAATTCACGATAGGCTCTTGCATGATTGGTGAGATCATCATAAACAATTAATACATCACGGCCCTTTTCCATAAAATATTCAGCAATACTTGTGGCGGCATAAGGGGCAATGTATAGCAGACCCGGTGAATTATTCCCTTCTGTTACGACTAACGTTGTATAATTCATCGCTCCTTTTTCGGTTAGCCGGGCAATAACTTGTGCAACAGCAGAAGCCCGTTGGCCAATGGCACAATATATACATAAAACATTTTTATCAAACTGATTACATATAGTGTCAATGGCAATAGAAGTTTTGCCGGTTTGCCGGTCCCCCAATATCAATTCGCGCTGACCGCGCCCGATAGGGATTAGGGCATCTATCACTTTTATGCCTGTTTGCAAAGGAATATTCACTGCTTCGCGGCTCATGATAGAAGGGGCAGGCCTTTCAACAGGTAAACGATGGGTGAAATTTATTGGGCCTTTATCATCCATCGGTTCTCCCAAAGGATTGATCACCCTGCCGATAAGTCCATTTCCCACAGGAATATCGGTAACCCGATTGGTTCTTTGAACAACATCGCCAGCCTTCAGCTGTTCATCATCCCCCAACAATACAACACCTATTTCAGTTTCATCAATGTTAAATGCAATACCATATAAATTACCCGGAAATTTCAGGAGTTCTTCTAAGCCGGTTCCCGGCAAGCCTGCAACGTTTGCAATGCCTGAAGAAACATTCTTCACAGTTCCTTTTTCTTCTGGTTGAAAACTAGGTATAAAACTTTGCCTGCCGCGACTTATCTCCGTAAATGTATTATCTATTGCTTCATTAAGATTATAATGTTGCATTTTCATTTTGTTTAAAAGAAAGTGAGGTGAGAATATTCTTTTGTAAGGTACCCAGGTAAGATTCGATGTTCCATGATAAATTGTATTTCTCTGCGTCAATTTCAATACCACTTATCAAAGCCGGTTCCAATTGGTATTGAAATTTCGTTTCTGTATCGTTAATATCATTGAGCGCTTTTTCCAGCGAGGCTTTTGATGAATCTGATAAATCAATAGCGCTTTTTATAAGTATCGTTTTATCGCCGTTCATTAACGCATCGGTAAATTTTATTTTTTCTTCTTCTTTTAAATCCTGTATCCTTTTAATAAAAACATTCACCAATTGTTCTTCAAGGCTAACGGAGGATAGATCAGAAAGTGTTTTACCAGCTATGGCAAAAACTTCATCCTTAACTTTTCGTTTAAGTATGTCTGTTATGTTTTCACCTTCCTGCCTCAAAGAGGTTTCATATTTTGCACGTAAAGCATTTGATTCAACCCTTGCTTCTTCAAACAACTTTTGCTTTTCTGCTTTGGCTTCTTGCACCACTTTATCTAACTGAGCCATCCGTTCTTTATCAAAATCTTCATTCTTTTGCTGAAACGTATCCCGCTCTTTTTGGGCTTCCGTTTTTTTTGCCTCAGCATCGCTGAGTTGGGATGCTATCTTTTTTTCTCTTTCATCAACAGCATTCAATACAGGTTTGTACAAAAAACGTTTCAGCAACCAAACGAGGATGAGAAAATTAATTACCTGAGCAATTACTGTAAACCAGTTGATCTCCATAATTTATACAAATTATTTTGCGATAAAATGATTCCAGAAAGGATTGGCAAAAATGAGAATCATTGACACCACGAAACAATAGATGGCGGTGGATTCTATCATTGCCAAACCCACAAATAATGTGCGTGTTATAGTGGAAGAGGCATCCGGTTGCTGAGCTATTGAGTTCAGTGCCGACGAAACGGATCTTCCTTCCCCTAAGGCGGGCATCATACATCCGATACCGGTTGTAAGTCCGGCAGTAACAATTGATGCTACTGCAATAAAAGTTGTATTATCCATGTTTTAAGTTTTTATTTTTTTTAATTTGTTTATTGTCCTGCGTTGCGGCTGTTATATATACAGTGGCAAGTATTGCAAAAATGTAAGCCTGCACCATTCCTGTTAACATACCAAGAGCGCTCATAACAATGGGAAAGAAGAATGGCGCTATCGAAAGAAGAATGGATATAATCAGGCCACCGCTCATGATATTACCAAATAGCCTAACGGCAAGAGCAAGTGTCCGTGACAGCTCACTTATAATATTAAAAGGAAGCATTATAAAATTGGGTTGCAGGTAAGTTTTCAGGTATCCCATTAGGCCGCTTTCTGCAATTCCGAAAAAAGGAACCGCAATAAATACGCAAATAGCCAACGCTGCTGTTGTGGAAAGAGACGATGTTGGAGCTTCATACCAGGGAACAATGGCAAATAAATTAGATACTGCAATAAACAAAAACATAGTGCCTATGAAACCAATATATTTTCCGGGTTTATCAAGACCTACTTCTTTGATTTGCCCTTTCATACCAATAACAAGCATTTCCAAAATACTTTGCCAGCGGGTTGTTGTAATCTCTGATTTTAATTTGCGGGTTATGAGTTTGGCGCCCAATACCAATATCAGCATCAACACCCAGGTAGTAACTATGGTAAGGTTCAGGTTTACAAAACCATGCTGCCAGAAAATCTTTTGGTCGGGGCTAAGTCTCATGCCGTACCTCCTTTCTTAATGAGTTTTCAGAATGATACTTTTTTTGGGTGAAACGTGTTACCATAATTCTTGCTATTAAAAAGCCTGCAAGGCAAACAAGCATATTTTGCCAACTGCTTTGCCCCACATAATAAAATCCCAACAGGATAATCGCAATTCTTACAATAAAACTCCCCGCAAATATCAAGGCGGTTCTTTTGGAACGCAAACCTTTTTGTATTGTAACCCAAAGGCCGCCAAAAAAAATGACGCCTAAAATAATCCCTGCTAACAATGATGGCAGTAGAAAAACAGTTTCATTCATTTTCATCTTCGTTTTTTTTATGCATTTCTTTATTTTCTTTTTGCACCCAATTCCAAGCTATTAAACATCCAATCATCAACCCCGTGATTAAAAATGTCAGGGTCCATGAAAAACTTTCTTTATATTTATTATCGAGCCAAATACCCAACGCCGCGCCCAATAAAGCTGGCACGGCTACTGACCAGCCCACCATCCCGAACAAACCCAAACCCGCCCATACACTCTTTTTTTCATGTTGCGCTTCTATTCTTCTTTCCTCTTTTTCCCCAACCACTTCGCTGAAAGATTTTTTATGATATGGTTGTTCCTCTTTCATTATCCCTTTCTTAATTTTTGAAAATTGCGGATAAATCCTGTTTCCAGTTTTGCCATAACGGAACGGGCGTTTATTTCACTTTCATCCAAAAGCATCATTTCTTTTTCAACCAGCGATCGAAGTTTTCCCAGTGGTGCATCTCCAATTGCATTTCTTACAGATACCAACACCTCTGGTCCGGCTTTTATCATGATGCCTTCATCTATGGCTATATATTTCACACCACCATTTACAGTTTCGTATAATAAAATTCCAGGTTGCAATGCTGCTGTACAATCCAGCCTTTGCTGCAAAAACCCATACGAACCTGCACTTGTTTGCACAACAATGCGTTTGACATTTTTCGTTTCTGTAAACACTTTAAACGGAAGCAATATTTTTAATGTCATTAATGCATTTTCCATCATTCATTTTTATTGAATTGTTTTTGTCTTACTTCATCTATAGAACCAATCATATAAAGATCACTTTCAGGATAATCTTTAAATTCATCATTTAATATTCTTTCACACCCATCCAGCGCATCTTTCAGTTTTACGCTTTTCCCTTTATACCAACTGAACCGTTCAGTAGTAAAGAAAGGTTGTGTAAGAAATCGTTCGAGCCTGCGTGAACGGTTTACTGTTTTTTGGTCATTCATTGAAAGCTGCTCCAGGCCCAGCATCGCAATAATATCTTTCAACTCTTCATACTGTGCCAGTGTTTGTCTTATTTCCTGCGCAATACTGTAATGCCTTTCACCAATGATGTCCGGCGTTGCCATTTTAGAGCCTGATTGCAAATGATCAATTGCAGGATACAAACCTTCACCCGCTTTTTTCCTGGACAGTGCAATGGATGCAGAAAGATGTGAAAAGGTATGCACGGCCGCAGGGTCCGTCAGGTCATCGGCAGGTACATAAACAGCCTGGATAGAGGTGATAGCCCCAGTTTGAGTATTGGCAATACGCTCTTCCAATTCAGATAATTCGGTGCCCATAGTTGGCTGGTAACCAAGTCGTGAAGGCATTTGCCCCATCAAACCCGATACTTCCATACCCGCCTGTATGAACCGGAAAATATTATCAATGAGCAACAACACATCTTTGTGTTCGTCATCCCTGAAATATTCTGCCATGGTGAGCGCCGCATGTCCTACACGAAAACGTGCGCCCGGTAATTCATTCATTTGTCCGAAAATCATCAGCATTTTGGGTAAAACTCCTGCATCCTTCATGTCATGGTAAAGTTCCAGCCCTTCGCGGCAGCGTTCTCCTATACCACAAAACATGCTGACACCGTTATGATTTTTCACCATGTTATGTATTAACTCCGTTAATAACACCGTTTTGCCAACTCCGGCCCCTCCAAATAAACCTGCTTTGCCTCCCCGTTCCAAAGGCGCTAATACATCAATTGCTTTTATGCCTGTTTCAAAAATTTCAGAATTTGTGGAACGTTCCATTAATGATGGTGGCGATTGATGAATGCTGCGCCATTCCAGTGAAGTAGGTAAAATGTAATCATCTAAAGCATTTCCGAAAACATCAAAAATATGTCCCAATGTTTCTTTACCAACCGGAACTTTCAACGGTTCATTTGATGTTACTGCTTTCATACCTCTTGATAGCCCTTGTGTAGGCGTTAATGCAATACACCTTACATGACTGGTATCCGGTTGCGTTTGCACCTCAAGAATATTTTCCAATTCATTTCCTGTTCTGACAACAGAATGGATGGAAGGCAGGCTTTGCTTAAATTGGATATCAACTATACTGCCGCGTATAGCAGTTACACATCCCACGTTTTTTGCGTGAATCCCTTGTTCTGCGCTTTTTAGTAAATCTGCCTTATCGATAGAATTAACCTTCATTTCGTATTCATTTATTCATGTAGCAATTGTGTGGTGGTCAAAAATTTTATTTATTACAACAATTTTTTAGAAGTAATAGAAATAGCGATTCCGTTATCAGGGTTTTATAAATTGTCATCTATAATAAATTTTCTTCACAAAATTAATTCCAGTTCCAGGTAGGGGAACTGATTCCAATTAGTTAGAAGCATGATTAAAGTCATTAATAACTTTAATTTATCGCCAGGAAGAAATAAAATGACTAAAGTATGATTGAAAATAAAGTGTTTTTTTAATAGGAACTATATGAGGATAATGTTTGATATCCGATTTCATAAACCAGGTTGGAAAAAAGATTATTAACCTATATTATTAACTAAAGTTTCGGAGTTACAAAATCGATAATTTCGGCTCAGGGTGATCATTGCTGGAGTGGAAAATCCGAGAACAATCACACAATAAATTTGTCAACTCCGGGTTTGTAATTACTTGTTTGAAAAATATTTCC
>DATKQQ010000263.1:0-20561 GCA_035532615.1 Hanamia sp. | reverse complement strand
AATTTCAAAGAAATAATAGTCATTCCCGATAAATTTTTAAAAGAGCTTATTGTGCTGAATTGCTGCTATGACAAGCGTTCCGACAGAACGACTATGACAGATTTGTATCAAAAATATAAAAATTAACTTGACGCCTATGCGATAGCTATCGGGATAAAAGTAGAAACCCTGTCTGCCGAAGCGGAAGCGCAGGCAGGGATGGAAGGAGAAGTAACGGCATTTATTATTCAATTACCCTTGTGCTAAAATACAATTCAATTAATAAAAATTCTTAAACTTTTACAATGAAAATACGTTTCCCATTTTTTCTTTCGTTTACTATAATTCTGTCGTTTTTCCATTTAAGCGGCTTTACACAGGAAATAAATTTTGAAGTGGTAAATCCGCCGAAAGATGGACCCTGGCAATTAATTTCAGGTATGTCGCAGGGCCCTGATGGTTTTCTCTGGATTTCTAATTATACCGGGGTCTATAAATACGACGGGCAACAGTTTACCCATTACCTGCATGACCCAAAAAATCCCAATTCCATCGCAGGTAACAGGATAGAATGTATTCTCGCTGCTAATGATGAAATCACGTGGATTGGTACTTATGTAACCGGGTTAGATCATTTAGATCCCGCCACAGGCATTGTTACCCATTTCCGCCACCTGGCAAATGATCCCAACAGCCTTAGCAATGATACGGTAACAGCCCTGATGCAGGATAAGCAGGGAACTTTGTGGGTGGGCACTTATGGCGGACTGGATCGCTTTAATCCTAAAACCCGCACCTTTACTCATTTTGCGCATATTGCCAATGATCCTGCAAGCCTGAGCAATAACCTGGTGCGGGCTATTTATGAAGACCATGAAGGTGTGATATGGGTAGGCACCGGGAGCCCTTTTAATGAAAATGCGCAAGGAGGCGCTGGCGGGCTGAACCGGTTTGATCGTAAAACGGGAACTTTTAAAAGTTACCTGCATGATCCAAAGAACCCCAATAGTATTGCCGATAACCGTGTCCGTGCCATCTTTGAAGACAGCAAAGGCAATTTTTGGGTGGGCACTGCCGGAGATGGATTGCAAACACTTAACCGGGCTACCGGAGTGTTTACCCACTACTATTATGATCCTGCTCATCCTGAAAAACTAAGCAGGCCTGCTTTAGAAAAAACGCTTTCTTATGTGGATGACCATATCACTTTTATTACGGAAGATAATGCCGGCAGAATTTGGATAGGAACCATGGAAGGAGGTATCAATGTATATGATCCTTCCACAAAAAAAGTAACGCATTTCAGCTCTGATAAAAACAGTAAAGAGCAATTAGCCACCAATGAATTTTGGTATGCTTATAAAACAAGGGATGGTATTATCTGGATATCTACCTGGGGACTTACCATCAACGGAATTTATAATTTATACAAGATAAACCCCTACCAAAACAAGCTGCCTCATCATTACATTAGAGGAGGTGTTAATGCTTTTGCAGAAGACAGCGCCCATACTTTATGGCTGGCTTCAAATAAGGGATTGATCCATATTGACAGCAATGGAAAAGAATACAAATTTTTAATAGATAGAGACACTTCTTCGCCTAAAAATGTCATCTTAGATATTGAGAAAGATAAGGAAAGCAATACATTCTGGGTTGCAACTCCTCATGGCTTACATCACTTTGATCCTGTTACGAAAACTTTTAAAGCTTATCATCACATAGAAGGCGATGCCAATAGCTTACTTTCTGATACGGTTTTTGTGGTTAAACCGGATACTGAAGACAAACTTTGGGTAGGTACATTCAAGGGCTTACAAACAATGGATATTAAGACAGGAACATTTACAAAACGATTTCAGTCTAACGCCCGTGTTGCTACTGATAATGATATTATCGAGGACATTTTACCAGATAAAAATAACCAGGTGTGGATAGCTACCAGAGGTGGATTAAATAAGCTTGATGAACTAAGCGGGCATTTCAAACGAAATTTCATTATGTCATCAGGAGGAGTCAATTGTATCATGAAAGACAGTAGCGGAAACTTTTGGGCTGCAGCAAATGAGGGGTTATATAAATACAATAAAGAAAAGGATGCGTTCGCACTTTTTAGTGATGCTTCCGGGGCATTGAATGCAAGTACTAGCATAGGTTGGATAACAGAAGACCATGAGAAAAATTTATGGTTAAAAACAAATAGTGGTATTATAAAATTAAATGCAGAAAAAAACACAACAGTTGTGTATGGGAAAGACCAGGGTGTGGATCCAGGTGCTATGGGTAGTTATGGATATACCCGGGAAAACGGGGAAATACTCTATGGGGACAGTTCAGGTTATTTTGCCTTCCAACCCAAACAGTTAATGCAAAATATTCCTGCCCCACAGATAAGCATTACCAACTTTCTTCTTTCCAGCAAAGCGGTGGTAGTTGCCCAGGGAAGCATTCTTCCGCTGGCTTTAGCACAAACCAAGAAAATTGATTTAGGATACAACCAAAATACATTTTCTTTTGAATTTGCGAGTATTGATTACGCCAGCACAGGAACAGAAAATCATTTGCAATATATGTTGGAAAACTATGATCATAACTGGCAGGTAGCCGGTGAAAACAAAGCAGCGTACTACTTTAATGTGGCGCCGGGTAGCTATATCTTTAAAGTAAAAGCAGTGAACGATAGTGGCGTATGGGCGGAAAAAGATATCACAATTATTGTCTCTCCCCCCTGGTGGAAAACCTGGTGGGCCTACACATTATATGTTGTTTGTTTTCTTATGATTTTATTTTTTGCAAACCGCTCCATCAGGAACAGAATAGTTGAAAAAGAAAGAATGAAAAGCCGTGAGAAGGAATTGGCACAGGCAAAAGAAATTGAGAAAGCATATAATGAACTAAAATTAACCCAGGCACAACTCATCCAATCCGAAAAGATGGCAAGCCTTGGCGAACTCACTGCAGGCATTGCACACGAGATACAAAACCCATTGAACTTCGTGAATAATTTTTCTGAGGTGAATAAAGAGTTGCTTATTGAAATGAAGGACGAAATGAATAAAGGAAATATTGAAGATGCAAAAGCAATTGCCGACGATGTGATAGAAAATGAAGAAAAAATAAATCATCATGGAAAACGGGCAGGAGATATTGTAAAAGGCATGTTGCAACATTCAAGAAAAAGCACTGGGCAAAAAGAACCAACAGATATTAATGCATTAGCTGATGAATATTTGCGATTGAGTTACCATGGGCTTAGAGCAAAAGATAAAGAGTTTAATGCAACGATGAAGACAGATTTTGATAATTCTATTGGAAAAATAAATATCATTCCGCAGGATATAGGAAGAGTGTTGCTCAATCTTTATAACAATGCTTTTTATGCCTGTATTGAGCGAAGCCGAAGTACAGTAAACGAAAGGCTTCGACAAGCTCAGCCTGACATTCACTATGAACCAACTGTTTCAGTGCGGACTTCATTGAACCCTCCTTTGGAGGGCAGGGAGGCCAGTGTATTGATTACCGTTATTGATAATGGCAACGGCATTCCGAAAAACATTGTTGATAAAATCTTTCAACCATTTTTTACCACCAAACCAACAGGCCAGGGAACAGGATTAGGATTGAGTTTGAGTTATGATATTATAAAAGCGCATGGTGGAGAAATAAAGGTGGAGAGCAAAGAAGGAGAAGGCAGTACATTTATAATTCAATTACCTGTTGTCTGAACTCCCGCACGGCAGACAGGTAAGATTTTCATGATTGTAAGATTAGTAGGATTAAGGAAACAATCCTGGTAATCCCACTAATCTTATAAATCATGGTTCAGGCGATTTATGATATTGTATAAGCGCATGGCGGATAGAAAAGTATAAAGGAATTGCGGCTTGGACAAATCCGGAATTTAATTCCGGATTTGTCCAAAATGTTTTAACTTTAGATCATGATAAAACGTACAGCAGAAGGCAGGCTGAGAAAGCTGGCAAAAACATTTCGTAGTATGGCAGTGGTGTGCCCGCGACAAAGCGGCAAAACCACGCTTTGCAGAGCTGTGTTTCCGCAAAAGCCTTATGTTTCCCTTGAAAACCCAGATACACTGGCATTTGCCAATACCGATCCCAGGGGTTTTCTTGGCCAGTTTACAGATGGCGCAATACTCGATGAAATCCAAAGGGCTCCCCACCTATTCTCTTATCTGCAGCAGTTATTGGATGACGCAAAAAAGAAAGGTTTGTTTAACTCATCCAATCAGAAAAAATGGCTTCACTTGGAGAACTCACTGCAGGTATTGCACATGAGATACAAAACCCGTTAAACTTTGTCAATAATTTTTCTGATGTCAACAAAGAATTGCTTATTGAAATGAAAGATGAAATGGATAAAGGAAATACAGAAGATGCTAAGGCAATTGCCGATGATGTGATAGAAAATTCAGAAAAAATAAATCACCACGGCAAACGAGCAGGCGATATTGTAAAAGGCATGTTGCAACATTCACGAAGCAGCACAGGTGTAAAAGAACCCACTGATATCAATGCATTGGCGGATGAATATTTGAGATTGAGCTATCACGGATTAAGAGCAAAGGATAAGGAATTCAATGTGACCATGAAAACCGATTTTGATAATTCCCTTTCTGCAGACGAGGCAGGCATTGGAAAAATAAATATCATTCCACAGGATATGGGAAGAGTGTTGTTGAATTTATACAACAATGCTTTTTACGCTGTTCAACAGAATCAAAAAGATCTTACGAAAGAGGCGACACCTTTTGAAAAGGTGTCACCGCTGTACGCACCAACTGTTTCAGTATCTACAAAGAATCGGGAAATAGTGTATTGATTACCGTTAGTGATAATGGCAACGGCATTCCGAAAAACATTGTTGATAAAATCTTTCAACCATTCTTTACCACTAAACCCACGGGACAAGGAACGGGATTGGGTTTGAGCTTGAGTTATGATATTGTGAAAGCGCATGGTGGAGAGATAAAAGTGGAGGGCAAAGAAGGAAAAGGAAGTACATTTATAATTCAATTACCAGTTGTCTGAATCGCAGACCTTTCTGCCGGCCGGCAAGTTATAAAGATTAAAAGAATTACACTGAATAGAATATTACTTGTCAATTTAAACAACAATTTAAATTCTTCAACATGAAAAAAAATACTATTCTCACATTAAGTTTCGTTCTTCTTCTTATTGCGGCAAATGCACAGGCGCCTGCCAAAACAGTGGTTCCAAAAAGCGGTACACAATCTTCAAAAACCGTTTTATTTGATTCTGACAAAATCCTTACTATTACTTTAAAGGGAGACATCCGCAAATTATTTAACAACCGAACCGGGAAAGCTAATTACTTTCCGATAATTCTTTCATACAAAGGACAAGATAGTAACGAAATCTCCATATCCATACATGTAAAAACAAGAGGGCATTTTCGCAGGTTGAAAGAAAATTGTCTTTATCCGCCTTTGCTGCTTCATTTTTCCAATGCAAGCAAACCTTCTCTATTTCCTGAAAATACTTCATTAAAACTTGTGATGCCTTGCAGAGGTGAAAAATATATTGTACATGAATGGCTCGTGTATAAATTGTACAACCTGGTTACACCGGAAAGTTTCAGAGCAAGGCTTGTAAAAGTAAAGCTGGAAGATGATAAAAATAAAAAAATGCCTTCTCCATTTTATGGATTTATCCTGGAAGAAGAACACCAGATGGCTAAACGAAATCATGAAATCATTTTAAAAGAAAAGATTAAGCCGCAACAAACAATGACGGAACCTTTTTTAAAAATGGCTGTTTTCGAATATCTTATTGGCAATACGGATTGGTCAGTTGAATTCCAGCAAAATATAAAACTAATTGCTGCCAATAGTTCATCTGTACCGGTGGCAGTACCTTATGATTTTGATCAGGCCGGAATCGTGGAGGCTCCTTATGCATTGCCCGCAGAAGAATTAAAAATGAGTTCAGTCCGCCAACGACGGTATCGGGGCTATTGCGTGAAAGATATAAAATCATTTGACAACATTATTGATTTTTATAACCGCCTGAAAAATGATATTTACAAAACTTATACCGGTTGTTCTTTGCTGAATGCAAAATATATAAAGGAGACCATAAAATACCTTGATGAATTTTATGCAACCATTAATAATCCCAAATCTTTACAAAAAGCATTTGAATATCCCTGCGATCCCAATGGAACCGGGAACGTGATTATTAAAGGGCTAAGAGAAGATTGATTTACCGGCAATAAAACAGTTTTCTTTTTCCAAAATATCTTTAAAAAATATGAAAAATAATGAAAAGAATAAATCAGCTTAATCAGTTCTTGCATTTTTTATAAAAACCTTGTTCACTTTATTGGGGTTGTTGATCGTTTCATAAAAATCATCCAGGTAACTGATTATGTCCTTTTTACTTTTTGGGGTAAGCAAACTGAAATTATTGATCAAATTGTAAATGCTGTCTTTCTGCTTTTTAAAAATGTCAAGTACCTCATTTAATTCTTCTATAGTCCTGGGGAAACCACGGTAAACCCGTTCCCGAACGCTCGCAATATTTAGCATTGGATCCGGAGTCGAATAATCCGTATTCACAAATCCTGAGAAATCAAAATCATATGGAACCACATAAGGCCTTTGCGTGGAATCTCTTTTTGAAAGGATCAATTTTGTATTATGATTCACCGAAACACCCCAGTCGGTATTACCAATCATATATTCGAATATGGAAACGATGGTCATTTGCCTGCGATCAACGTCCCGTGGATCCATTTTACCTTGTTTCCATGATTTACATTTATTTCGCTTTGCAAGATCTTTAATATCCTCCATTAAAAATGAGTACTCTTTAATTGTCTTTTTCTTCCCGGTATTGTCCACTAAATTCAAATTAATTAAACGTACCCGAAAACCCATATCAGTAATCAGGTTATATATTTTATATATCAAATATTCTTTCAGTAAATATTGTTCATCTGCCTCAGCCGTTTTACACTGGCTAACTAATTTTAGTGAACCTAATGATGTGTTCTTGACTTTTTTCTTATCCTTTTCCCCATTCTTTTTTTTCTTCTCATTAAATATAACCTTCAAAGGAGGCAGGTAACAATTCGCTCTTCTATAGTGCCCTCTAATTACAAGAAGTATAGAATCGTCCATTTTTGAACCATCCTGAAATGTGGCTGAGAAATTAGCGGGAAACTTCACACCTATTTTATCTTTTTGTCTAAAAAGTTTTACCATATTGGTTGTTATAGCGGCATTGATCATTGAAGTATCCTCAAAAAACTTTACTTTATTAATCGCAATATTTTGTCCGTTTACATCATGGCATGCTAACAAAGAAAAAAATAAGAATGAAGTAATTATTGATTTCATGATTTATGGTATTTATAAAAATAAAATCGAATTAAAATTAAAATTAAAATTAAAATTAAAATTGAAATTGAAATTGAAATTGAAATTGAAATTGAAATATTCAATAACAAAAGAAATCAATTGGGAGAAATCTTATTAGGTAACCCTTATTATTCTCACATCACTTTAATAGATTTCCCTATTTCGATACCTCTTCAATTACATGACCTATAGAACCACTCGGCATTTGAATATGCAGCATAGCTGCTATCGTTGGGGCTATATCTGTCATTTGTACTTCCTTATTTGTTTTTCCGGGACTTACATTCCAACCATACCAAATCAATGGAATATGCGAATCATAAGGGTTCCATACGCCATGAGTAGTTCCCCCGATTAAAAAACCATCTATCCATTGAGGCTTAAAAATAATTTGTATATCGCCACTTCGGGGGGGATAATAACCGTTTGTAACTTTATTTCTAATAGTTGCGTTTAAAGTTACCTCATTTAAGGCATCCAGCGCAAAGGCCCTGTAAATGCCGGGTTGCTGCATTAAGAAGTCAATGATGGCATCATATACTTTTTCCTTATCAAGATGACGGGATGCGGTCATCGCTTTATGATCAAGAAAGACCTGGTCATTTATGATGCCTATTACAAGGTTGGGAATATCGAATTTATCTTTTAATAAAGAGTTGAGTTGATCGCTTATTTTTTGATCATCCACATTCCCCGCAGGAATTTTATGTTGCTTTAAAAAGGCGGGCACATGTGCTACTCCGTGGTCTGCAGTAAAGAAAAGCAGGTATTGGCCTTTACCAACTTGCTCATCCAGGAAATCCAGGAAATCCCCGATGTCTTTATCAAGCCTTAAAAAATCATCTTCTGCTTCCACAGAATTGGGACCAAACGTATGTCCAATATAATCAGGTGATGATATGCTGATAGTTAAAAGATCGGTACTTGAACCTTTACCTAAATTTTCACCTTGTATAGCAGCCTTAGCCATTTCCAAAGTGAAAGTGTTTCCATAAGGAATCACATGAATCATTCCATAAACCTTACCAATATAAGGTTTCAGGTCAAAAGGAAAATTTTGTTTCCCACCAAAAGGCCTGTATTGATACGGCTCTTCCTCGGGTGTACTTTGGGCATAGGCACTTATAGGATACAATGTATTCCAGCCTTTCTCATAATAACTATCTACTAATTTTTTTGAGTTAAAGTCATTCAACCATTTAGGTAATTCATCCATGTAATAAGAAGAAGTGATCCAGTTTCCTGTGGTGTCGTCGTACCAATAGGCAGCATTTGCACTATGACCCGCCGGCAATATAGCCGCCCTGTCTTTTAGCGCAATACCAATTACTTTGCTTCTAAAATTAGTGGCAAGATGAAGTTCATCGCCTATCGTCGTAACAAGCATTCTATGTGGGCTCATTTTACCTTCTGATGTATTACTACCCACCGTATTTACATTATCATCCTGAGTGCAATAAACTAAATTAGAAAGATCATAATCCCACCAATTATTTCCGGTAATGCCATCAATAGCAGGCACAGAGCCTGTATAGATGCTTGTGTGGCCACATGCGGTAAAAGTGGGAATATAAGGAATCATCGTGTTTTCGCAGGAAAAGCCCTGGCTAAGTAATCGCTTAAATCCGCCATCAGGCTTATCAAGATTATAATACCTGTAAAGGTAATCCCACCGCATCTGGTCTATTACAATACCCACCACTAACTTAGGACGATTCAATTCATTGGCATCTGAAGCAGCCGATGGTTCAGAATTTTGTGCTGAAGCAGAAACATACATGAATAAAAAAAGTACACAAAAGAATTTACGCATGATTGAAAAATTTTAAACTATAGAATAAATAGACCCAAACTCAGAATATTTAAAATAATAAAAAGTTTTTACAGGTACGAAAAGAAAAAAACCGGAATCATTAATGACACTGTAAACGACGTTCGTTTCCCAAAAATCAAAGCCTTAGAATTTTATTTATTATGCTTGTGATGTTTTTTATTATGATTAGGAATATCTTCATCAATCACCAGTTTTTCGATACCAATTTTGTCCATATTTTCGAGATCTTCCAAAAGTCCCTGGTCAGAAAGATCAAGCGGATGAGAATTTTCCCAGTCGTAATGCGCTATTTCTTTCATTCTTTCTATCACAGGAGGATCATGTACTTCAATAGCAAGTTCCCTGCGATGATCAAAACTTCCGGGGCTAAGATTAATAGAGCCAATGATGGCCCGGCAACCATCTGCCAATAACATTTTCCCATGCAATCTCAGGAATTTCAATTTATGTATTTTAATACCTACGTCATCCATAATACGCAGACCCCCTACCCCTTCCACCAGTTTTGACAATTTCAGAGTGTGTGGTGGCCGGGCCATCACGTGAACCTTTACACCTCTTCTTGCCGCGTGTACCAAACGTTCAATAATTACCACATCCTGGAATCGCTCATTTTGCACAAAGAGCGTATGCTTTGCTTCGTCAATGAACTTTGCAATTCTTGTTCTGCCGTTATTACTGCACCAGATAAGGCTTAAATTTTCATCCGGATCAAAATTTTTTCTTTCCCAGTCTGCTTCGAAGCACAAAATGATCTCTTTTATTTCATGAGAATGGTAGGTAATGATAGCATAATCCCTTGTTTCAGTAAAGTTTTTAGTTTCCCAGTTTAATGATTTTATAAAGGCCATCTTATCATCAATCACCATTGATTTTTCATGCGTAACGGTAAATTCAGGATTGCTGTCTCTAACTTCTATTCCTGCTTCTTCAAGGATTTTGCGGGTATTTTCATTTTCATGCTCGCCGTCATGACGTACCGGATTCAACATCACTCTTACATTGACACCTCTTTTTTTGGCAGCAATAACAGCGTTTAAGATAACAGTATCCGAAAATAAAAACATTTTAATAAGAATTGTTTTCTGCGCATTATTTATGGCATCTATGATTTCCTTTGCAGTATCATCCGGTAAAACAATTAAAGTTCTGTGAGACATTGATTCATATTTTTTCCCATTCTAAATGTAAGCAAATAATAATATTATTATTTAAAATTTTTATGAATTGTTTCCTAATTGACCTGCAAAGAGGATGAGTCTGACCAAACCTGGGCATTATACAATTCTTCATAGATTCCACCTTTCTCCATCAACTCATCATGTGTTCCTTCCTCAGCCACGATTCCATTAGAAAGTACAATTATCTTATCAACATTGCGGATCGTATTGAGGTGATGAGCAATGATAATTACGGTGCGGCCTATCATCAGGTTCTCCATCGCCTCCATAACTATTTTTTCAGACTCTGAGTCGAGGGAAGAGGTGGGTTCGTCAAGAATAAGAATCGGGGAATTGCGTACGACAGCTCTTGCAATACCAATTCTTTGCCGCTGTCCTCCGGAAAGAGTAACTCCTCTTTCTCCCACGATAGTATCTAATCCATAAGGCATCTTTACGATAAATTCAGTCGCATTAGCCAATCTCGCAGCTTCCATAATTTCTTCTTCCGTTGCATCAGGCTTTCCATAAGCAATATTTTCCCGGATGGAGCCATAGAACAATACGGTATCCTGCAAAACAAATCCGATTTGCTCCCGCAACCCGTCAATGGTATATTCTGAAATGTCATTCCCATCTATCAACACGCGCCCTGAAACAGGATCATAAAAGCGTGCTATCAGGCTTACTATTGTTGATTTACCGCATCCGGTAGGACCACAGATTCCAATTCTCTGACCACAACAAATATCCAGGTTAAAGTCTTTTATTACCGGTGTTTCAGGATTATATGAAAAACTAACATGCTCAAAAACAATATTACCCTTTAGTTTTCCAGGATGAACAGCATTTGATTTCTGAGGTATAATCGTATCCGTCTCTAAAATAGCTTCGATGCGTTCCAATGCGACAGTTACCTGGGCAATAGTGCTCGTCATTTTTGCAAGATCCTTTACAGGACTAAAAAATTTGCCAATATACGTAATGAAAACCGTTAGGGCACCGATCGTCATTACGCCATGAAGAACAAGGTCAGCCCCACGCCAAAGAACAAATGCGGTACAAACAGAAACCATGATAGCCACAACAGGCGATATAGCTGATTTGACTCGTCGCGCTTTCATCGCTGCATTAAGAGTTTCGAGGCTCACTTTTTTTAGCTTGTCTTCTTCGAAATCTTCCCGCCCATAAGCATTCACAGCCCTTATAGATTCAAGCCCTTTCTGCATTACTATCAACATATTACTTTGATCTTTTCTCACTTCACGCGTTGCTTTTTTCATCGCCTTTTTAAAGTACGAAACAAAAATTAGTAAAAAAGGAGTAACAGCCAATGCCACTAAAGTAAAATCTGAATCAAGATAAAACATAATACCAATCATTCCTAAAATAGTAAGGCAATCCACCAGGATATTCAACAAAGTAGTGGAAGCGAAATCCTGTATGGTGGAAACATCCCCGGTGAGCGTACTTAACAAATTTCCAGTTTGGTGCGAATCATAATAAGAAAGTGATAAATGTTGCAAATGATGATACATTTTGCGGCGAAGATCATTCGCAACATATTGGGCCACTTTTTCATTATAATAATTATCTAAAAAACTACCCAGGGAATTGAAAGCAATAATAAAAATATAACTGATAGCAGCAACTGCCGCCAACTGGTAAATATTTTCTCCATGAAAAAAATAATCCATCCAACCAAGCATTTTCGGTAATGGACGATGGTTTACCACATTGTCTAATATTATTTTCAATGGCCATGGAGTAGCCAGCCCCATCAATGTCTCGAGCAACATACCAACAAGAATGATCGCAACATATTTCCGATAAGGGCGGGAAAGGCTTACCGCCCAGGAAATGAGACTGGCAAATGATTTCCTCTTTGCTTGAATATCAAATAAAGATTTAATTTTTTTTCTGAAGATATTTCTGTTTTTATCATCATCTATTATGGGAGAATTGCTCATGAGAATAAAAGAATATTTTCAAATTGTTGAAAAAAAATATTTTTTTCTAAAGATATACCGAAAATTTAAAATTTAAGAAATGTTGTTACATCCTCAAAAATCAATGTGACCTGGTTTCTATTTTCAATAAAAAAAATTGATATTATTCATCCTCTTTAATAAAATAAATAGAGTAAGCCCTGAGTTAGTTACTGCTAAATAAAACTGTAAATAAAAAAATAAAAATTCAAAATTTATTATTTTAATTTCACAAATGAAAAAATCATAAAATGATAAAATGATCAAAACAAACTTCTCCTGCTTTAAAATAGTTACATCTGTTCTTTCTATTTTTATTTTTTTATCCTGTAATAATTCCGGCAACATTCCTTTCCCGGAAAATGAATTAGGTTATACACAACCAGTAACAGTACCCCTTGTATTTAGCGCTACAAAAAAATTAAAATGGGATACATCAAGAAAGGGCGGTATAACACCGGTGATAAAAAAATTTGATATTAACGTCTTACCTGCTTTCCCTTTTGATTCAACGGGCTTTAAGCCTTTTTCGCAATCGCCCGTAGAAGTTCATTTTGATTTTGACAGCCTGCCCCAAAAAGATCTTAATCTTGATAAATTGCCTTCACATCCATTGGATTTTAAAACTAAAGTGTTAGGCCCTATCCCTAGTAATAATGCCAGTGCACCGGTTATGCAAAAAGGGAAGCCACTGGCTATTTATGATTTCGGAACACCTCAGGGCATGCAGGCAAAACTAATTACGACCCTATTCAAAGATCATAATGGGCTTTTATGGATTGGCAGCAGTGAGGGCCTGTTCCGCTATGATGGTGTACATATTCAAACATTTATACAGGGATCCTCAAATGATGCGCCTATGAATGGCATAACAGAAGATAATGAAGGAAATATATGGTTTATTAAGAGAGGGGTTAGCATAGGAATGATAGATAGGCATAAAAACACGATCAGTTATTCAAATAAAATTGGGAATAATATAACAGGGCTGTATAAAATGATTACAGATAAATCGGGGAATATTTGGGTTTACAACCAGAAAGATAAGGCAGTAAGCATCATCAATCCTGCAGCAAGTACCTATAAAAACATTGAAGCTAAAACCTGGCTTTCCGATACGTCAGGTTTTCAACCTCATCCAACAACAGCAAATGATTTACAAATATTACAGGATGATTCTAAAAATATCTGGATCACAACCATGGCCGGGGGCGTGGATATTATTGATGCGGCATCAGGAAAAATAAAATACCTGGGGAAAAACAATGGCCTGAGTAGCGATACTATAACTGCAATTGCGAAAGATAAGACAGGGCAAATATGGTTGGGGATGCCAGGCGGTGCGGACGCTGTTGATATTAAAAACGGAACCATAACTCATTACAATCATTTTCAGGGATTCAAAAACGATTTTACTACCTGCATATATTTAGACAATAAGGATTTTCTGTGGAGAAATACCCTTAATGGTATCGAATTGGCCGATCTTAAAAATAGAAGGATCCGATATATTAATCAAAATAATGGCTTAACTGGGAATATAGTCCTTTCTGTAGTTCAGGATAATTATAATCGTGTGTGGGTTGCGACTACAACAGGGTTAAATATAATAGATCAAAATGGAGAAACGGTACATCCGTTGGGCACTACTCAAATTATAAGCCTGATGGAAGACGGAGCCAATAACCTTTGGGTAGCTACCCAAAACGGTCTTTTTATTGTAAATCCTCAAAGAACTGTGATGCATTTACTTGATAAAAAGGGTGGTTTAAGTGACAATTTTGTCGAAGGTTTTTGGAAAAAAAACGGGAATATGGTAATATCCACCTTAGGCGGCGGTTATTCTATTATTGATCCGGTACGTAAAACTTTTTTAAAGGTCGGTAAGAAAGAAGGACTGGTAAGCGACTCGATCTATGTATCATATCCTGATAGTTCGGGTAACATGTGGCTCACTGGTCCAGGTAGAGGTATAGACATGGTTGACTCTGCAAAAAGAATTATTTTTCATACAGATGTTAAAGGAGGATTGAGCGATAATACTATCATGGATATAAAGCAGGACAGGAATGGTTTGATATGGCTGGCTACTAATTTAAATGGAATTGACATAATTGACCCACTAAATGGAACGGTAAAATATCTGAATAGCCAATCGGGCTTAAAAGATACTTGCAACCGCATGATGCTGGAAGATAAATATGGCCGTATGTGGATAGGTACAGATAAAGGAATTTATGTGGCCGATACAAAAAAAGGTACGCTTACAACTATAACTACAAAGCAGGGATTGTCAAACAATACGGTATTATCTTTGTTGGAATATAATGGAACTATACTTGCCGGTACCAATAATAAGATCAGTATGATAACCCCACAGGAGCCGGGAGATTCTGCTAATAGTTGGAAAATTTCGTTGCTAGATAAATCCCAGGGATTATTGAAAGAAACTAACTCATGGTCAACTGATGCGGTTACACATGATGGTAAATATCTTTGGGGAGACATGGGACTTACCGTCATTAATCAAATAAAACCCAGCAATGATTCTGTTGCAACTTATATCACAGGGATGACTGTAATGGGGCAGCCGCAATATTTTCATAGCAGTTCAACAGATAGTATTTATTCCGGCCATTCCAAATTCAAATGGGATAGCGTTTCCGGGCCTTATAATTTACCTGTAAATCTTTCTCTTCCTTATAACGAAAACTATTTACAGTTTCAATTTGCACAGGCAAATTTAAGCAGGCCGGATACTACATTTTACACCTATATTCTGGATGGCATTGATAAAAACTGGAGTGCACCTAATATGAATCCTTATACAGAAAATTACTTAAACCTGCCTCCGGGAAAATATGCTTTTGAGGTAAGTAGCAAAGGAATTGATGGAGAATGGAGCAAACCTGCCGTATTTAAATTTACCATTACTCCCCCGTGGTATGAAACCTGGTGGGCATATACGATATTGGGCTTGTTGATACTTGGCTTTTTAAGAGGATATATAGTTTACCGTTCACGAAAATTAAAAAAAGAAAACAAAATACTGGAAGAAAAAGTGAAGCATCGTACAGAAGAGTTGCAGAAATCGCTGGAAGACTTAAAATCCACACAGACACAACTTATCCAATCAGAAAAAATGGCTTCGCTCGGTGAGCTAACCGCCGGCATTGCACATGAGATTCAAAATCCATTAAACTTTGTAAATAACTTTTCTGAAGTAAATTCAGAATTGATAAGTGAAATGAAAGAAGAATTAAATAAAGGAAATATTGAAGAAGCCAAAACTATTGCTGATGATATTAATGAAAATGAACAAAAAATAATTTTCCATGGCAAGCGGGCCGGCGCTATTGTAAAAGGAATGTTGCAACATTCCAGAGCCAGCTCGGGACAAAAAGAACCAACCGATATTAATGCGTTGGCAGATGAATATTTGCGGTTAGCCTATCATGGATTACGGGCGAAAGACAAATCTTTCAATGCCACTATGAAAACCGATTTTGATGAATCCCTGTCTGCCGGAGAGGCAGGAATTGGGAAAATAAACATAGTTCCACAGGATATCGGAAGAGTGATTTTGAATTTAATAACAAACGCGTTTTATGCGGTAACAGATAGGCTTCGACAAGCTCAGCCTGGCACCCGCTACGAACCAACCGTTACAGTAGGAACCAAAAGATCTGGTAATCATGTACTCATTACCGTTAGTGACAATGGAAACGGCATTCCCAAAAAAGTAATAGGTAAAATATTTCAACCTTTCTTTACTACTAAGCCAACTGGAGAAGGAACAGGCCTGGGATTAAGCTTAAGTTATGATATAGTGAAAGTGCATGGAGGGGAAATAAAAGTGAATACTAAAGAAGGAGAAGGTACCCAATTCACAATTGAATTACCCGCATAAAAAATTATTTATAGTTTGAAAAGATAATTTAAATTCACAATTTAAAATGATTAATTAAATTTACAGATATGAAAATTTTGGTAGTAGATGACGAAACAGATACACAAGTATTATTTCTGCAACGTTTCAGAAAAATGATAAAAAGCGGTGAGATTATTTTGAATTTTGTGACCTCCGGCGAAGCAGCCCTCTCCTATCTTGCCCAACACGATTCAGAAGCTGTTTTAATTCTTTCTGATATTAACATGCCTGGTATGAGCGGGTTACAGTTGCTTGAAAAAATAAAGCAAAAATATGTAACACCCCCGCCGGTAGTAATGATGATAACGGCTTATGGAGACCCTGAAAACTTTAAGGAGGCAATGGAGCTGGGCGCCGATGATTTTCTTACCAAACCGCTTGATTTTACTCTTTTAAAAGAAAAATTATTAAACAAATTCCATGGTTAAGATATTGGTTGTAGATGATGAAACAGATTTGGAGTTGCTCATTAAGCAGAGATTCCGCAAGCAGATAAGAGAGCACGAATATGAATTCTTTTTTGCTGCAAATGGCAAAGATGCACTTCAAAAACTACAGCAACATTCCGACGTAGATATTGTGCTCACTGACATTAATATGCCGGAAATGGATGGCCTTACTTTGCTGACTAAATTAAATGAAACAAGCCCACTAATTAAATCGGTTATTGTATCTGCTTATGGCGATATGGATAACATTCGTGCTGCCATGAACCGGGGTGCATACGATTTTATATGCAAGCCCATCAATTTTGAAGACCTCGATCTAACACTTCAAAAAACCATTCAGTATGTTGACCAGATCCACCAAACACTCAATGCTATCAAAGAGAATAATATATTAAAAATGTACGTTGATAAATCCGTACTTAGTTTTATGGATAGCAAGGAATTTGAAAATTCACTCCTCGTAAATGAAACATTAGAGGCAACAGTTGTTTTTATAGATATCTGTAATTTTACGTCCATCTCAGAAACCGAAGCGCCGGATAAAGTAGTAAAATTATTAAACAGGTATTTTGATGTAATGGTGAAGGAAATATTGGCGCAAAACGGATATATTGATAAGTTTATGGGCGATGCGGTCATGGCCATTTTCAAAGGAGATTATCATTTAGACAGAGCCATCGAAGCTTGTTTAGCCTTGCAAAAACAAATTAAAAGCATTCCTGTTCAAACTGACCTGTTATCGTTTTCTCCACAACTTGCGATTGGTATTAATAGTGGTGAGATGATTTCCGGTAATATCGGATCTGCCAATTTGCGCAGGCTCGATTATACCGTTATAGGCGACACTGTAAACACTTCGCAACGCTTACAAAGTGCGGCCAAAGCTGGTCAAATACTTATCAATGAAGCTTCTTATCTCAAGGTAAAAGAATCTTTTATCTGTAATAAGGTGGGAGAAGTAAAATTAAAACATAAGACTGAACCAATGATGCTTTTTGAAGTATTGAATTAAAAAAAAACGCAAAGAGATATTTTTCTTTAAAATATTCCCGTCTAATCAACTTTCAATTATCCACGTTTGCTTATTCCTTTTTCAGCAGATATTATAGCACTCTTCTGAACACTTCAATTTCTTCAAAACTTTTTATCATAAAACCAAAGGGTTTAATTCGGAATCAGCAGGCGTTCCCACTTCTTTATTCATTAACCATGTTTTGAGATCATTCTCCTGGTACGAATTTTTAGGTTTCAAGATTCTTGCATCTTCAGCGAGATAAATAATAGTAAAAACTTCACGCATGGTGTCCGAATTATTACCAGGTGCATTGTGAATGGTGAAACCAGTATGCCATGTGGCATCACCGGCTTTCATGGTTTTGGCACGACTTATCTCAAACTTCTTATCACGCACATATTGATCAAATTCACTTTCAGATTCATCAGATATTTCATAATCAAAAACACTTCCGTTCTTTTGCGAACCCGAAGCAAATGTCAACATCCCCATATTTACATCTATGTCAACAAGAGGCATCCACATAGTAATGGTTTTCGGGGTGTCTATCGGCCAATAGAATTGATCCTGGTGCCACGGAGTTGGCCCACCGCCCGGTTCTTTGAACAATGCCTGATCATGAAAGATGCGTACATTTTTTACTCCTAAAAGATCTGCAGCAACTTTCGCAAGCCTTTTGGACAATACAATTTTTTTTACATTTTCATCATGACGCCACAGGTTCATAATTTGCAAAAACGCTTTGCCGTAAGTATCGCGCTCTTCCATTTTTCTTCTCTCAGTATTATATTTCATCGCGGCAGCAGATATGACTTTATGATAGGCAGCTACTTCATCGTGCGATAATAATCCACGGGTAATCGTGTGCCCGTTTTCTTTGAATTCGTGAATTTGCTTTTCAGGAATTTTTTTTACATCATCCAAATTAGCTAAAGAAGCTTTTACTGTTCCCATGATTATAAATTTTTTACGAAGTAACGGAAGATAATGCAAAACTAAAAGGCAAATATTGATGAAATAATGGTGGATTTTATCCTAAATTTGAATTTATAATAATTTTTTACATAAAATAAGCAATGTCAAAGGCATCTTTCGAAATAATTACTGCTTCTAAAAAGGAATCATTTTTAATAAGAAAGTTTGATAAGAAAGGATTTGCCGCACCTTTTCATTTTCATCCTGAGTATGAGTTAACCTTTATTACAGAGGGAAATGGGAAGCGCTTTGTTGGAAATAATATGGCTGGTTTTCAAAATAATGATTTGGTACTTATCGGATCTAACCTTCCGCATTGCTGGAAAATCAATCCTGTTAAAAATACCAAAGCAGGTTCCATAGTGATCTAGTTTAATTATGACTTTTTAGGGAAAGAATTTTTTGAATCTCCCGCAATGAACCTTATTCAAAAATTATTAAAAAAAAGTGAAAGTGGAATAGAGTTTCGTGGCAAAATAAAAGAGCAGGTAAAGGAAAGAATGTTATCTGTTTTAAATGAAAAAGACAACTTTAAAAAAATAATGATCCTCCTGGAAATTTTAAACAAACTTTCTATAACGAGAGAATTTATTTTACTCAATAAAAAAAATACAGTTCCAATGCAATCCGACAACAACCGGGAGCGCATCAATAAAGTGTTCGCTTATTTGGTAGATCATTTTCATGATGAAATTTCGCTGAATGAAGCGTCTAAAGTTGCCGGGATGACACCCAATGCTTTTTGTAAATATTTTAAGAAACTCACGAGGAAAACTTTTATTGAAACAGTTATAGATTACAGGATCAATTTTGCAACACAACAATTAGTGGAAACAGATAAAAGCATAGCTGACGTTTGTTTTGAAAGCGGCTTCAGAGATATGTCGCACTTTTATAAAATGTTTACTTCCCGTATGGAAATCAGTCCGCTGAATTACAGAAAACAATTTTTGAAGGGGATTGTGAATGAAGAATAATTATTGTTCATCAAATCTTTTTAATCCATATTTTATTTCCCTGGCAATTAACAAACTTATATCTCATTTTCTTTCTTTAGAAATACCAGGAGGGCAATTGAGAAATTTAGATGTTGACTTATTTTTAGATCGTTGTTTTAGTTCTTATTTAATTGAAATACTTCAATTCCATAAGGAGGTAATTTTAATTGGAATTTGCTTCCAAAAGCAAGCGGAGCAACATTCCCGATCAATGGTTTAGTATCTTTTTTCTTCGGGTCATGATCCGGATAGTTAAATTCTGTATTCTGTTCAGAAGATGAAAGGTTTATAATAACAACTATTGAATTTATAGCGTTATATCTTTGATAAGAAAACACTGAATCATTATTGTTGGTAATAGTTTCAAACTTCCCGGTTGAGATAACAGAGTTATTTCTTCTGATCTGAATTACCCTTTTATAGAAATTATAAATTGAATTGGGATTTGGTTTTTCTTCTTCCAATGAAATGCCATCATTGGGTTTTAAATTAGTAGAATCCCACCATGGTCCCGAATTTTTGTACCATAATGCCATACCTCTTCCCGTATCAGATTTGTACCATTCAAATGCTTCTCTTTCAGGAATCTGATTGGCATCTGTCATTCCCCAATTGTGCGGTTCGTTTCCGCTTTTCATACCTAATTCCTGGCCATAATAAATAGAAGGAATCTGGCCCAATAATAAATTTAACGGATTTTCCTTTTTAAAATATAGTTAAAATCGGCTGTAATACATTACTGTATTGAGTATTAGGGGGTTTTTGGCATTAAATTTGTGTGTGCGACTTTATTAAAAATAAATTTGTATATTATAATTAATGCAGTATAT
>DATKQQ010000262.1:0-37643 GCA_035532615.1 Hanamia sp. | reverse complement strand
ATTGATGGTTTTAGCTGCCAATAATGAGCAAAAATTATACTGAAATGCAGTAGAATCAACACTTACGCACATATGTTCATAACTAATTTTAGACCAAAACAATTGCCAGTATTGAGATTGAAAGTTTTCTTGCAGAGACTAAATACTAATCGCTTCAACTTTTGGAAAGATTTAAAACTTTTCAAAAGTTAGAATACATCATAAAGATTTTAAACAAGATAACAAAATTATTAGGTTAGCAAATTTTGAGAAAAACGAAACCAAATATCATGTTGCCAGAAATTAAGACAACATTATAGTAATAAATATCTGAAAAAGATTCTCTTGCCAGCCGGTTTGGAATTCCAACTGATTCCTTAAGTAAGCATCTATGGCTGTTGCAAAATAAACTCGATTCATCTGATTGGGCTAAAAGATTGAAACCTTTTTTAAACAGGAAAGTTATCCCGGCAAGTCATTGGTTGGGGTACCGGCTAATGAAGTTGCATGGTATGTTTTGCAGCACAATACAATGCTAGAAAGATCAAGGAATATTTTCCTCTAATAGAAAAGGCGGTTAAAAGAGGAGAGCTATCTTTACCTTATACATTCGTTGCGAAGATGCAGGACAGGCTTTTGATGGTAAATGATGGAGAGCAAATTTATGGAACTCAGGCTACGGCTTTATCAATGCCAGATCGAAAAACCGAAAAAAAGATTTATAATGGATTGCATGCCCAATTAAAGATGCTAAAAATGTAAACAAGCGGCGCAAAGAAGCAGGACTCGAAAGTACAGTTGAAGAAAATGCAAAAAGACTATGCGCTGAATACCGCCCTTCATTTATTATTGAAGAGGTAAATAATCTTAGAGCAAAAATCGTGATTAGAAAATATCCTGAAAAGTCGGTTTGCTATAATGGAAAGACAGAGTAACAAAGGACATTTGTAAAATTATTAAAGACCTTATTATAAAATATTTTCAGCTTTTTTAAAATAACTTTCCAAAAGTTTCAAGGACCCAAAAAGTTGAATTTTTTCTGTTTTAAAATTGAAATATTTCCACTAACTTTATTCTATCAAATTTTGGAATATGCCAGTCATTGCTATTAATAATAAAAATTCTGTAAAACACCGGTTCAAAACTTTAGACGTAAGCAATCTCAATGCAATTGTTTCTGCAGCCAGGAAAGGCATTAAAACCAAAGTATTTTATGACTTTGCTGAAACTATTAAAATGCCTGAAAAGAATCTGGCTGCAGTAATTAATATTTCTGCCAAAACCATTGGTAATTATAAAAATGAAGAAAGACTTTTGGACCCTATATACAGCGAACATTTATTAAAACTGATTCGTTTGTACGAAAAAGGTGAGGAATTATTCGGCGATGTAAATGAATTTAATTACTGGCTCAAAAAGCCATTCTGGAATAAAAAAATTACTCCTAATGATTTAATAAATACTACAGGTGGGGTAGATTTGATTTTAGAAGAATTAGATAAACTGGCACAAGGGTATCCTATTTAAATCCTTTTAAATGCTAGTCTATCGTATCGTTCAAAAGAAATACAGCAAAACTTTATTTGTGTCAGGAATGGAAGGAAGATGGAATTCCAAAGGTAACAAAGTACTTTATTGTGCAGAATCCATTGCCGTCGCCTTTTTGGAAAATATGATCCGAAGACAAGGCGTAGGTTTTAATGATGATTTTAAAATAATGATCATTGAAATACCAACAAAAGCGGGTATAACTTTTTTCAATGTTGAAGATTTAGAACCCGGCTGGAGAAATTCGGATAATTATTCCAAATGTCAAAAAGCAGGAGATGAATGGTATATAGCTTGTAAAAATTTACTGCTAAAAGTTCCTTCTGCAGTCCTTCCTGAATCATACAATTATGTAATAAACACTGAACATCCGGAATATAAAAAAGTAAAACTTATAGAAGTAACAAATCTTGTCCCTGATGAGAGAATTGAAGAAATTTTGAAAAAATCTCCACAAAAATCTAATCTAAAGTAAAAAATATATTGCCTATTAAAACTGAAACTTTTGTAAAGCTCAGAGCTTTCTAAAAATTTATTTTCTCCCCCTAATTAAGTTCAAAAAATCCTAACCTATAAATAATTACATTTGACAAAACATTTTAATTATGCTCAACAGAAGAAAATTCCTGCAACTTTCCACTCTTTCCGCTCCTTTACTCTCTTTAAAAAACATATCTCATAACAATAATGCACAAACGAAACCTATCGTGGTTTCCACCTGGAGCAATGGCAAAGAAGTAAATGCAGAAGCCTGGAAAATTTTATCAACTAACGGACGCGCCTTAGACGCCGTGGAAGCCGGAGCGAGATATGTGGAAGATACTCTTGATTGTTGCATCGGGTTGGGAGGTTATCCCGATCGGGATGGCATCGTAACGCTTGATTCCAGCATTATGGACGAACACGCCAACTGCGGAGCAGTAGGCGCTATTGAACAAATTAAACATCCTGTATCGGTCGCGAGAAAAATAATGGAAACTACACCACACATTATGCTGGTGGGTGAAGGCGCACAGCAATTTGCCTTGGAAAACGGTTTCGAAAAACAATCAAAAGTACTATCTGAACCAGCAAAAGAAGCTTACGAAAAATGGTTAAAAAAAAGCGATTACAAGCCTGTAATAAATATTGAAAATATGCCTGTAGGGCAGGCAGGCAAAAAAGGAAACGGACCTTTTGCACCTCCATTTTTTGATGATGGTTCGTTAAATCATGATACCATGGGATTGGTTGCTATAGATGCATCCGGAAATATGAGTGGGGCTGTAACCACAAGTGGCATGGCATTTAAGATTCACGGACGGGTAGGAGATTCGCCGATAATTGGAGACGGGCTTTTTGTGGATAATGAAGTGGGGGCAGCAGTTTCCAGCGGGCTTGGCGAAGAAGTAATGCGGACATGCGGCACTCATGTAGTAGTGGAAGCCATGCGGAATGGTCTTTCGCCGGAAGCGGCCTGTCGTAAAGCAGTTGAGCGTATTATCAATAGGGATGTAGAGAGAGCAAAAACATTTCAGGTGGCATTTTTAGCATTGAACAAAAAAGGAGAATACGGAGCGTATGCTGTTCAAAACGGATTTGTATTTGCCGTAAAAAGTAATGGTGAGGAGAAAATAATTCCTGCAAAATATTTTTACGATCTTGGTGTTAAATAGATTTTATACCCCAATAATTATCCGAAGGAAGGTGCTTAAAATTAATAAAGACAAGTCATCAGGCTAAATACCATGAGTTATAAATTAGAAGTCATTGGTTTTAATATTGAAAATTGTATTGCGGCACAAGAAGCAGGCGCGAGCAGGATTGAATTATGTGCCAGCCCGGGAGAAGGCGGTACCACTCCATCTTATGCATTTATAAAAGCAGCAAGAAAAAAATTACATATTGAATTGTATGTAATGATTCGTCCGCGTGGAGGTGACTTTCTCTTTAGCAATGATGATTTTGAGATGATGAAAAACGATATTGCTATTTGCAAGCAAATGGGTTGCGATGGAATCGTAACCGGTATTTTAACTAAAGATGGGAAAATAGACAAAAAAAAATGTAAGGAATTAATTGATTTGGCTTATCCGCTGGAATCCACTTTCCACAGAGCCTTCGACAGAGTTAGCAATCCCTCCGAAGCCTTGGAAGATATTATTGATCTGGGATTTGAAAGAGTTCTCACCTCAGGCTTAAAGCCAAAAGCGATTGAAGGAACTCATTTACTTTCACAATTAATAAAACAATCTAATGAAAGAATTATCATCATGCCTGGTTCAGGTATAAATTCTGAAAATATTGTTCAGATTGCTGAAAGTACCGGAGCTAAAGAGTTTCATAGCTCAGCAAGTATTTTTAAGAACAGTGAAATGGAATTTATAAATCCGGAAATGAAAGAGTCTTTACAATTTATATCAGTTAATAAAGAAGAAGTAGAAAAAATGCTTCAATTATTGAGTGAATACAGCCAAAAAACGGACGAATAAGTACAATCGTTTTTAATCACTATTCCTGGAAGGCTTACCAAAAAATATCCCGAAATAATTCCTGAAATAAAACTTTTGATAGAAGACCAGGTTTCTTACCAAACAGCAGCTTTCAAAAGAATGGTGAACACGTTCCCAAAAGAGTTTAAATCAATCTAAAGTTCTTTTATGATTCACTCTAATTTCAGATCCTTTAGTCATCAAAACAGAGGCAGGTTTTTCATTATTTAGAAATGAAAATTCATCTCCATACAGAGATCCGAAATCGCAATCTACTGAATGGGATACTACTTTTAAAGTTTCCCAAACAGGATGCTCTACATGATATTCATAAGTTTTAGTATCGCTATATTTTGAATAACCCCAATAATGGTCGGCAAAAAAACTTTCACAACTATTTGGTACAATCCTCTTTGATCTTTTATCTGTTACCGCACTAATCTTATTCCACCTGTTTTTAAATTGCCATTCGTAACCGGCTTCAAAACTTCCGCCATGATCATTATGAAAATGTTTCATTTTCATTGTGGAATATTTTTCCCCATATATATTATTAGCAATAAATGAAACTGCTCTTTTAGGGACAATTTCTTTTATAAATACCACTCCTTTTTTCCAGGTTCCATGATCATTTTGTCTGATATAAAAAAGAAGATTTACTTCTTCAAAATTAACATGCCGTGGAATACTTAAACCAAGTACTTTCGTATTTAGAAACTTAAATCCAACAAGGCTTACATACACATTTCCTCCAAAAAGATCCAACTCGGTTTTATAAGGAACATAAGGAAGCAGCAGCTCTTTGGGTACTACATAATTTGCCATAATTAAATTATTCCATTCTGCGAGCAAAAAATGTGTTGTCATAATAATTAAGATGTAACCGGCAGGGATAAAAAAAATGTGATATAGTACAAACCGATTCAAAGATATACACCACAAGATATTTGCCAATTTGAGCTTTCAGAACTCATTGATCATAGCTGACAAATCAATACAACAATCTTACTTTTATGGTTTCTTTTATATCTTTTAGCAATTCGAACGCTTCCCTGGAAAGACTTTTACTTACATCCAACACTACATATCCTATCTCATCATTTGTTTTTAAATATTGACCCAGGATATTGATTTTATGTGAAGAAAGCCTGGAATTTATTTGAGATAATACCCCCGGAACATTATTATGGATGTGCAGAATGCGGTGTGAGTTTTCGTGTGGTGGAAGATTCAATGGCGGTACAGTATGTGAACCGGTTGTTATTCCTTTCTCCAAAAAATTAAACATTTTATTACTTACATCTTCTCCTATATTTTGTTGTGCCTCTTCAGTAGAGCCCCCAATATGGGGCGTAAGAATGACATTACTCAATCCCTGCAAAGGCGTAGTAAATTTATCTCCGTTTTTTACAGGTTCTTCGGGGAATACATCAATCGCAGCACCGCCCAATTCTTTATTTTCCAGGGCATTTTTGAGGGCTTCCAGATCTACTACTTTTCCCCTGGCGTAATTAATAAGTATAGCTGTTTTCTTACAGAATTTTAAACTATCCCGGGTTATCATATTCCTTGTAGAAGGTAGATCTGGGACATGAAGTGTAATAATATCTGCTACTTTCATCACTTCTTTCATTGAACTTTTACTTTCAGCATTACCCAACGGCAATTTTGTCTCTGTATCATAAAAAATCACTCTCATTCCCATAGATTCTGCAAGCACACTTACCTGGGATCCTATGTTTCCATAACCAATTATTCCTAAAGTTTTCCCACGTAACTCATGGCTATCCGTGGAATCTTTTAACCATATACCTTCATGCGCTGATCTGTTTTTATCAGGAATTCTGCGAATAAGCATGATAGATAAAGCTATCACTAATTCAGCTACGGACCTGGTGTTGGAATAAGGTGCATTAAAAACCGAAACTCCTCTTTTAGTAGCAGATGCCAAATCCACCTGGCTGGTTCCAATGCAAAAGCAGCCGATTGCTTGCAGTTTAGGGGCATTTGTTAGTACTTCTTCTGTTATTTTCGATTTAGAGCGAATGCCCAGCAAATGAACATTCTTAATTTCCTTGATAAGATCACTTTCACTAAGCGCTCCTGATATTCGTTTTACGGAAGAATAACCGGAATCTATGAATCTTTCTGCTGCTGCTTTGCTAATATTTTCTAAAAAAAGAATATTTATTTTTTCTTTAGGATAACTTGTAAGTTTTTTTTCTGGCATATTAAAATTGTAATGTAATATTGCAAATATAGTCCCTAAATCCTTGAATTTTTTTTGATGAGACCGATAAATTTATTTTTTGTTTTTTTGTTTTTCTGTGTTACAGCTTTATGTTCCTGTAATTCCGGAGCCACCAAATTGAAAGCTCCTTCAATTGACACTACCCTGGCTACTTCGCCGGAGCCGAAGCCCATTCCCAAGACTGAATTTGACCGCTATTATGCCGATGTAAATAATTTTTACCAAAATAAATTATTGAGAACCGGGTTTAATGGCGGCATCCTGGTAGCCAAAAAAGGTGAAGTAATATTTGAAGCGTATCATGGCTATTTTAATCTTAGAAAAAAAGATTCCCTTATTAACAAGCACAGCGCTTTTCAGCTAGCTTCCGTTTCTAAAACTTTTACTGCCATGGCCACCTTGAAACTGGCGCAAATGGGCAAACTTTCAATTAACGATGATGTAAAAAAATATTTCCCCGCTTTTCCTTATGATAATGTAACCATTCGATTGCTAATGAGCCATAGGAGCGGTTTACCTAACTATATTTATTTCATGCAAAAATTAGGCTGGAATATAAAACAACATTGCACTAATCAGGATGTTCTTAACTATTTAATTAAATTTAAACCGCCAGGTACCGGTAAACCTGACACACACTTTTCTTATTGCAATACCAATTTCTCATTGCTAGCATTAATTATTGAAAAAGCATCCGGTGAATCTTATGCTGATTTTCTACAGCAGCAATTCTTTTCCCCTCTTCACATGAATGACACTTACGTTTTCAATATAAAAGACAGTGCCAATGCTATGCCCTCTTACGACTGGCGTGGCAGACCAGAAGCGTTCACTTTTCTGGATTGCGATATTGGCGATAAAAATATATACAGCACGCCGGAAGACCTTTTAAAATGGGATCAGGCTTTATATAGTAATAAACTTTTTAGTAAAAAAACTTTAGAAGAAGCGTTTACGCCATATAGTAACGAAAGGCCCGGGATCAGAAACTATGGATATGGATGGAGGATGAATGTGTATCCAAACGGGAAAAAAGTAATCTATCATAATGGCTGGTGGCATGGTAACAACTCCGTCTTTATAAGGATGATTCAGGATTCTGTAACCATTATTTTGTTGGGAAATAAATATAACCGGAATATTTATGAAGCAAAAGATATGGAAGGTTATTTTGACCCGGGTCTTTTGTTAAATGCAAGCGAAAAGGCTGAGATATCAAATGAAGAAATTTCTGCTAATGAGAATCCGGTTAACCGGATATCTAAGAAAAGAAAATTACCATCAAAAAAGGTTTATTTAAAAAGGCATAAGAAATCAAAAAAGAGGAGATAAATAAATCTGGCAGCGATCTCGTCTCCTGCAAAACAAAAAGATTTACAGTAACCCAATAATAGGTCTTATTCTATTTTTCATAGAGTTTCGAAAATATAACAGTAACGCATAAACATATTTTCATTTCATTGAGTCTAAGCCTTTGCCGTACCTTTCCTTTCTTCAGGCATCTAATTGCAAATCAAAAGCTGAAACTGATTTTCACACAAAAGGATAACTTTTCTTAGCAAATGCTTATTTATTATCTACAAAATTATTTCCATTATTTCTATTTTATGGATATAAAACCGCATTAATATTTCTTTTTTGCAGCTATGTGCAAAGAAGTTTTAAAAAAATATTGCGGTTTTTGCACTTTTAATACTTTTTTGTTATAGATTTGTTAAGTCAGAGGAATGTAATATGGTTAAAATCGAAAGACAAACTTTTATTCTTCACCAGGTAAATCTTCACAACAAAGTGTTGTCAACAGATTTGAGCAGGCAAATAAAAGTATCGGACGACACCATACGCAGAGACATTCAACAATTGGCAGAAGAAGGAAAAGTGATAAAATTTCATGGAGGTGCTTTATCGCCTTCTTTTCACAACACACATGCCACTTCAAATGATGTTTATGCGTATCAACAAAAAAAGATCATTGCGCAAAAAGCAATATCGTTAATAAAAAATGGAATGTTTGTATTGACGACCGGAGGAACTACTATTATTGAAATGGCAAGAGCGTTGCCATTAGAGTTGCACGCGACTTTTATTTCAGGAAGTATCCCTGTCCTTTCAGAATACATCCTGCATCCAAACATTGAAGTAATTGCGATAGGCGATAAAATTTCAAAAGACTCGAAAATCACAATTGGCCCAGATGCCATATCAAAAATAAAAGAATTAAAAGTGGACCTATGCATATTAGGGATATCAGCGGTAAATCTCGAAAATGGGGTTTCAGACAATGACTGGGAAGTAGTGCAGGTTAAAAAAGCAATGGTAGAATCAGCAAGAAAGTTGATTTGTCTTACTATAGCGGAGAAAGTTAATTCGCAACAACCCATACAGGTTTGCGACAGTAAGAAGATAGATACTTTAATAACAGAATTATCGCCGGATGATCCGCTTTTGGAACCATACGTACGTGCAGGTATCAATGTTATATAGAACCTTTGTGAAACAACCTTACATCATGCCATTTGAAACACAATTGATTATTTCTTTATGATCAAAATTAAAAATTAACAAACCAGCGACACGAAAGATTTTATTGTTATGATTAAAGATTTTTTTATAAACCTACAACTTAAAATTTCACTATGAGAAAATTAGTAACGGCTTTACTTGTACTATTATTACTACAATTGAGCCAGACCACATTTGCCCAGGAACGGGTAATCACAGGTACAGTAATATCGGAAGATAATACGCCGATTGAAGGAGCTTCCGTGCTAATCAAAAGAAAAACCTCGGGTACTCAAACCAATACTCGTGGAAAGTTCACAATTACTGCGTCTCCCGGAGATGTACTGGTAGTCAGCGCGGTGGGATTTACAAATCGTGAAATCAAAGTAAAAAATTCTTCAAATATTTCAATTACTCTTCAGAGGGGAAATGCAGAATTGCAGGAAGTGGTTGTGACGGCTTTGGGTATTAAAAAGTCGCAAAGGTCGCTCGGTTATTCGGTTACCCAGTTAGGTGCGAAGGAATTAATGAAGAATAAGAATACGAATATCATCAATTCCCTTGCAGGTAAAGTTCCGGGTGTAAATATCACTCAATACAGCGGTTCACCAGGTGCTGGAGCTTCCATCACTCTTCGTGGTGGTACCTCAACTTCAGAGGGAAGGCAAAATCAGCCATTATTTGTTGTAGATGGAATTATTTATGATAATTCGACAACCGTTACCGGCAATACAGGTACTGATGGTTTGTCGCGCAGTAATACGACTTACTCAGATCGTGTTATGGATATCAATCCTGAAGATATTGAAAGCCTGTCCGTTTTAAAAGGTGCTGCGGCAGCAGCATTATATGGTTCCCGGGCGGCTGACGGTGTAGTTCTTATTACCACCAAGCAAGGGCAGGAAGGAAGAACAATAGTAAATTTCAATAGTAAAATAAGCACCTCCTGGGCAGACAAATTACCCCAGGTTCAAACTGAATTCGGTCCGGGCACCTATTCCAGCAATGGTGTTTTGACTACGGATGGTGTTTATAATTCATGGGGACCAAAGATTCCTGCCGATAGTACAAAATATGACAACATCGGTAATTTCTTTCGCCATGGTACTATTTATGATAATAACGTAAATGTGTCTGGTGGTTCTAAAAACGGTTCTTTTTTCCTATCGGGATCTAACTTTAAGCAAACAGGTATTGTTCCTGGTACCGATTATGATAAAACAACTTTCCGTTTTAATGGCGATCAGAAATATGGTGGTTTGACCTTAAATGCGAATGTAGCTTATTCTGTTGCCAACACTGATAGGACATTGACCACTGCTGGTTTATATGGAAGTGGCGTGGGAAGTATGCAGGCGTTATATAAATGGCCCACAACATACAATATAAAAAATTATATCAATCCTGATGGATCTCAACATCGGATATACGCCGGGACTCTTGCTTTGGAAGATGATATTGATAATCCTTACTGGATCATCAACGAGGATAATTTAACTTCAAAAACCAATCGTTTCACCGGTGGCATAAACGGCAATTATAAAATTACCAATTGGTGGGATATCACAGGACGTGTGGGTTATGACCAGTACACGACCAATGACTATACTTATATAGCCCCTGGTTCTGCCTTGGCTCCGCTATACCAAAATGGACGTCTGAGCAAAGACATGGTTAACTATACCTATATGACAACAACAGTGATGACTAATTTTCACAAGAGCATCGGAAATTTTGATACGCACCTGCTATTGGGAACCACTTCTGAAGATTTTAATACTGTCAATCAAAATCTTTGGGGATATACCTTTAGTACACCGGGGACCATTAGCTTTAATAACGTAGAGAATACCAATAAATTTTTTACTGATGCGACAACCAGGAGACGGTTAGTAGGAACTTACGGAGAAGTAGGTGTATCTTATAAAGATTTGGTATATCTGACAGCAACAGGACGTAATGACTGGTCATCTACTTTGCCTATAGCGAACCGGTCTTATTTTTATCCTTCGGTCAGTGGTTCTTTTATCTTTTCCCAATTGCTTCACCCAAGCAATATTCTTACCTTCGGTAAATTACGTGCAAGTTGGGCCAGAGTGGGTAAAGATGCCAATCCCTATGCCACGAATACTTACGAAAATCCTCCAATTTCGATTGGTTCTTATATCGGTGTTGGTAACCAATACTATTCAGGTAATCCTGATTTGATACCTGAAATTCAATCTTCATGGGAAGTTGGAGGAGCATTTAGATTTTTGAATGATCGAATTGGCTTGGATTATACCTATTATCATAATGAAACAAAAAATCAAATTGGACAGCCACGTTTAGCCCAATCCGGCGGATTTATTTTCAGCACGCTTAATTCTGGTTCGGTAATTAATAATGGTATGGAAATAGCGCTCACAGGTAAATTAGTATCTCAAAAGGATTTTTCATGGAATGCCATGCTCAATTTCTCTTACAATAAGGGAAGATTAGGTGCTTTTATTCCAGGAGTATCCTATTTTTACCCGACAGACGCTCAATTTGGAACCATAAAAGCAGCCTCAATTCCTAACGGCGGATATTTTGCAGGAATGACCGGTCAATCTTACTTACGTGCAGTTGACGCAAATGGGAAAGCAATTGCAAACGGCGCCTACCAGATAGACACTAAAACGGGTTTATATAAAATCAACCCTGCTGTTCTGGTGGTGGGTAATCGGGAACCGGATTACATTGGCGGCTTTGAAAATACTTTTCGGTACAAAGCATTCACGCTATCCTTCCTTCTTGATATCCGGATTGGAGGAGATGTGTTTAACGGTACTGAGTCTGTTTTGGTCTCAAACGGTTTGAGCAAAAAAACTTTATTAAACGATCGTCAATCCGTGACATTAAAAGGAGTCAGCAGCCAGACAGGAGCTGATACAAGTGTAACTTACAATGCAAGCCAGTCCTATACCATTGGAGGTACAACGTATTCCGGCACTAATTTGATTCAACAGTATTGGTCAAACTACGCAGCTAACTCTTATAATTTTATTACTTCAGTAAACTGGCTGAAACTACGCTCCTTGTCATTAACTTATGACTTCTCTGATATATTGAAAAATCAAAAAGTTATCAAAGGGCTTTCGGCAACAGTTGTTGGAACCAATTTGTTTACGTGGACCAACTACAAAGGAATGGATCCTGAAGTAAGTGCAGCCGGGGGAACAGGCGGTTCTGGTTCTACAGGAATTGATTACCTCGGAGTGCCTGCGGTAGCAAGTTTCACATTCGGTGTAAATCTTAAGTTTTAAACTCAAAAAAATAAATCATGAAAAAAACAAAATATATTATACTGGGTTGCATACTCGTGATGAGTTTAGCATCCTGTAAAAAGTGGCTAGACGTCAATACAGACCCTGATAATCCAAACAATCAAAATGTATTAATTCAAAACCGTGTACCCTGGATTGAACATTTTTACCAATATACAGCCGGGGTAACCAATTATCGGACAGCCTGCCAGGCTGGAGTTTATTATTCTAACTCTGGTACCCAAAATACATTTACCACCACATGGCAATGCTCCAGCGGCAATTCAACAACTCCTTATCAAACCTGGTTTGTGGAAGTATCTTCCAACGTGGTAGATTTGTATAATTCTGCCGAGAAGAAAGGCGCTTATCAATATATGGCCGTAGCAGATGTATTCAGTGCACTTGGTTATATGGAAATGCTGGACCTGTATGGTGAAATGCCTTACACACAGGCAGGAACAGGAAATCCAAGCCCGGTTCCTGACGACGGGAAAACCATTTATAACGGATGTATGGCCAAATTAAATGAAGCTATCAACCTGTTCAGTAAACCACAGGAAGTGGGGGCCCCTGCTCTTTCCAGCGGAGATTTGTGGAATGGAGGAGATGTAAGCAAGTGGATAAAACTGTGCTGGGGATTAAAAGCCCGCTATATGCTTAAATTGTCAAAAAAAACGGACTTATTTAATGCTGATTCTGTTTTATATTGTTTGTCACAAGGTCCTCAATCTAATGCGGATAACACTATTGGACCAGGGTTCAATAACAGCACCGTAACCGATTACCTGGAAGGCGACCCTGTGGTAACAAATGGTAACTTTGATTATGCAGCTTATGGCAATTCTATTCGCATTTCCCAATATTATTATAATCTGCTGACAAATATGAATGGATCCGGGGTAATAGATCCCCGTATGTCTAAAATTGTACCGGCTTCTATGGCTAACGTTCAATTAAATAGTTCAGGCCAGGTAAGCTCTTATACATGGAATCGTTCGATAGGAGTGGATTCTTATGACTCCGCAACTCGTTTGGTGGCAGGCGGCCCTACCTCTATTCAAACTGCAAGTTATGCCACAACAAATGTGAGTAAAACTTATACTATATCTGATGCAACGGCACTTGCAAATTTCATTGCTGCGCAAGTTGCAGTAGGCCGCCCGTATACTACCACCGGCAATACTGTAACAATAACATATCCTGCAGGTTCCATTTACATAAACAGCAGCAACTATATATATGCCGGAGACACTGCTTATGTAAACATGCGAAGCAATGCCCTGGCCACATCAGGCAATCCGGCACAGCCTGCAAACGACGTAAACTGGTACCCATCAATAGCAGCATATAATGCCGGCGTTATTGGTTCCACAGGCTCCTTCCAGGTTCGTCCTGTTTCTGACCAGGAGATTCTGACCTACGACGAAATGTGTTTTGTCAAAGCAGAAGTGGAGATGAGAAAAGGGGATCCTGCAGATGCCTATATAGCCTATATCGCAGGCATTCAGGCGCATATAGATATGATGCAGGCTAAGCTCGCTGAATGGCAAGGTGCTGGTTTTGACAAAAATGCTGCCGGCGTTACCATTCCTGATATGGAACCCATGGATCCAAATGATATTTCCACCTATCTTGCGAGCAGTGCTGTTGCACAAAGTCCGGGTACTTTGACCATGTCAGACATCATGTTGCAAAAATATATTGCCATGGGTTGCAGTATTGAAAACTATAACGATATGCGCCGTTTTGATTTTAGTGCCGGTGATATAGGTAGTTTTGGCGTGGTTTACCCGGGTTATCAACGCGGTCCCTTATTCACTGGCCAAGCTCAGTTGACTGGTAGTTCTCCAAATGATCCCAGATATTGGATGCGCCGTTGGATGTTACCTCCAACTTATGAAATAAATTACAACTCGATACATACACTTGCCCTAAACCCTCATGCCGCCGATCCAAATATTTGGAGTATGCCTGTTTGGTGGGATTGTACGACAGATGCTGAATATTATGGATACCTCGCAAAATAGTAATATAGTAGTCTATTTCAGGTTATAACCAAGCCGCAGAAATTTTCTCAGCAGAAGTCGAAATGGTAATTACTTTAATTTTGTTTTAAGAGACTGTTTTTTAAGCAGTCTCTTTTTATTTAAAAAAAATAAACGACTCTTTATTTTTGAATTTCCTGTTAGATTTGTAATTCAATTAAATTATTTGAAAATACTCTACCATCTTTTCTTACTCGCTTATAAAGCCGGTGTTTATCTCGTTTCTTTCTGGAATCCAAAAGCAAAATTATGGATCACAGGAAGAATAGATGTTTTTAAAAAATTGCAGGAAACAATGCAAGCAACCAACGATAAAAAAAAAATTTGGATGCATTGTGCCAGCCTCGGCGAATTTGAACAAGGACGTCCTGTGTTGCAAAAAATAAAAGAAATTTTTCCCGAAGTAATTATTGTGATCACCTTTTTTTCACCATCAGGTTTTGAAATTGCAAAGAACAATAAGGATTTTAAAAATGTTTTTTACCTGCCAATGGATTCAAAACTGCATGCTCAAAAATGGATGAATATTGTAAAACCTGACCTGGTCTTGTGGGTAAAATATGAATACTGGCATTATTATTTACAGGAAATAAAAGAAAGAAAAATTACTCTTCTTATGATTTCGGGAGTGTATGGCAGCAATCAAATTTTTTTTAAATGGTATGGCGGTTTTTATAGAAATATGTTGAAATGCTTTACTCATTTTTTTGTTCAGAATGAGAATTCAAAAGAGCAATTGCAAAAAATTATTAAAGAAGAAAAAATTACAGTTTCCGGAGATACCAGATGCGATCGCGTAATTAATATAGTTAACAATTTTAAAGAAGTTCCTGGTATTAAAGAATTTTGCAGGAATGATAAAGTAATTGTCATGGGAAGCACGTGGGAAGATGATGAAGCAGAATGGACACATTTTGTAAAACATCATCCCGAATTAAAATTCATCATTGCACCTCATGAAATTGATGAAGAAAACCTGGCTGATGTAAAGAAAGAATTTGAGGGATCCATTTTTTACTCGGAGTGGATGGAAGCCTCTCCCCTCGAGGAGTTTGGGGAGGTCAATTGTCTCATCATTGATAATATTGGCATCCTTTCACGTTTATATCATTATGCTACCATAACCTATGTTGGTGGCGGATTTGGTGATGATGGGCTGCATAATATACTGGAAGCTGCTGTATATGGGAAGCCGGTAATTTTTGGACCGGAATATGACAGGAATTTTGAAGCGGAAGAAATGATGGATTCTTCCGGCGCAATAAGTATAGAAAACGCAATTGACCTGGAAAAAATAGTAAATCAGTTATTAAAGGATGCAGAAGAATTATCATCAAGGAGCAAAGCGGCAAAAAACTATGTTTATAAAAATGCAGGAGCTACTGATAAAATTATTTCATTCATACACGAAAATAATTTGCTTTCATCAAATCCCTAATTAACGATTCTATTTTGAAAAAACTAACAAATAAAAAATAGAAATGATTCAAAAAATATTCTGTCCCCTTCCATCGTGATTGGTATTTACTTTCAAAATCCCGGATTGACAATCATTAAAAAGTTGACAACTCTGTCGCAACCAAAACTTATTTGCTAATTACCCACAATTTCAGCCCAATTACTCAATGGAATCCTCCTGATATAGAAAGCAGGAATTCTCCCGAATATTTATAAATAGATTTGCTAAGACCCTTTATTTTTTAATCACTTTATTATAATTATTAAAATCCGGAAAGCGTTTAGAATTAAACAATCGTTTAAAAAAAATCTACTTATAACAAATTTGAATTTGCGTAAAACATATTATAGGATACTTATATTTTTTGCAATTGCTATTTGCAATGGTAGAAATATTTATGCGCAAACCAACGCTATTGACAGTATCAAAAACTGGATAGAAAATAATCCCAAAATTGATTCACAATACATTCTCTCTTTGCACAGGCTCAGCTACTGGTACCATGAAAATAACGTAGAAAAATCGTTTGAATATTATGAGGAAGTGAATAAGCTAAGTGATAGCCTTGATTTTATTTATGGGAAATCATTAGCGCAAATCAATCTCGGCCTTTTATTGAGCACTTCAGGCAATTTGGAAGGGAGCAACAATGCTTATTTCAAAGCAATTGAATATGCAGAGGCTTGCGGAGCCTTGCGACTGAAAGCAATTTCGTTTAACAATGTGGGAGAAAATTTCAATGTCCTAAATGATTTTAATAAATGTCGTCAATATACCAAAGAGGCAATCAAAATAAATATACAATTGAAGGCATGGCGCGGTGTGGCTATTAACTACGAATTGCTACAGCAATGCGACCTAAAGGAAAAATTATTTGCCAATGCCAAACGAAATTTAAATTTAGGGATGCCTTATGCTTTAAAAGCCAATGAAAACTATATCCTTTCACAATACTCTTTGGGCTATGGAAAATTGCAAGCAGTTGCCGATAATATTGATTCTGCCAATTATTTTTTTGACAAAGCTTTGAAACAGGCAATCATTCAAAATGATTTGCGAAATGAATTCCAGGTATATAGGGCAAAAGCAGAATATTTAAAAAATTTATCGGTTAGGGAAAGAATTGAATTATTAGATAGTGCTCTGGCAATCGCCCGTAAAACAAAATACCTTGAAGGGATAGCCATATCAGCAAATCTATTATCCAATGAATATGATGCCATGCAAAACAAAGATTCCTCGCTATTCTATTACCGAATTTATCGTACTGCCAATGATTCGGTATTTTCTGAAAATAACAGGCGCAATACAGTGATAAAGGAAGAAGACTGGATGATGAAACAAAAGGAAATAGAAAATACAAATTTGAAAGAGCTTTCGGTAATTCAAAAAAGAGAGATCCTTTTTAAAAACGCATGGCTCATTTCAATTACAGGTTTATTATTATTAATTATCGCTTTCTCAATTGTAATCAACAAAAATATACAATCGAAAAAAATACGCACAGAAACTGAATTGAAGCAACGAATTACAGAAATGCAAATGCAATCGCTCCGGGCACAAATGAATCCACATTTTATTTTTAATTGCCTCAACAGCATTGAAAATTTTATAATGAAAAATGATAAAAAAGAAGCCAGCGAATATTTGAATAAGTTTTCGGAATTAATAAGGATCATGCTTGACAGTAGCAGAAATGAATTAGCTTCTTTTACAAAAAATATGGAAGGCATCAGATTGTATGTGGAAATGGAACAATTACGTTTTGATCATAAATTTTGTTTTATATCAAACATAGATCCTCTATTATTGAATGGTGATTACAAAGTACCTCATTTGTTGATACAACCATACATAGAAAATGCGATAATTCATGGATTATCTCAAAGTGAATGCGAAAAATTGGAATTAAAGTTAACAGCTTGTCTCAAGAATGATTATATCACTTATATCGTTGAAGATAACGGAATAGGTCGTGAGCAATCTGCAAAATATAAAAAAGAAAACAAACCTCATCATAAAAGCATTGGCATTGAATTGACCCGCGAAAGAATCCAAATATTCAATCAACAACAAAAGGGAGAAGGAGGAGTTGTGATTACAGATCTCTATGATGAAAATAAAACACCTATTGGAACCAGGGTGCAAATAAAAATAAAAGCCGCATAAAATGTTTCTATTATTAATCAATTAAAGTTAAAGATTATGGAACCCTTAAAAGCGATATTAGTTGATGATGAACATCCAAGCCTGGAAAACCTGGAACAAAAATTGACAGAATTCTGTCCTGATATTACTGTAATTGCAAAGGCTCAAAAACCGGAAGAAGCCATTCAACTAATAGAAAAACTCCAACCTGATGTAATTTTTTTGGACATAGAAATGCCGAGAATGAATGGCTTTAAAATGTTGGAAGAAATAAAAGAAAAAAAATTCGATATTATTTTTATTACAGCCTATAATCATTATGCCATTGATGCCATACGCATCAGTGCTTTTGATTATCTCGTGAAACCAGTAGCAGTAAAGGATTTGCAAAATTCTGTAAATCGCCTTGTCAATACGCACCGTCATCAAATACCTGAAAAATTAGATGTGCTTCGCCAAAATCTCTCTAACTCACGATCTCAAAATGATAAGATAACTATAGTAACTAATGAAGGAGTTGATTTTTATGAAATTCGCCAAATCATAAGAATTGAATCAAGTTCTAATTACAGTAAGATTCATTTTAAAGATGGTAAAGTGCTGTTAGTTACCAAAATTCTTAAGGATTTTGAAGAAATTTTGATGCCCTATCGTTTCTATAGAATTCATAATTCGCACCTCATCAACCTCAGCTATATCAAAAAATATTTACGTGGCGATGGAGGACAGGTAATCATGCAAAATGATGAAATAATAGATGTATCAAGAAGAAAAAAAGAAGAATTTTTAAAGTTGATTAGTTAGCAATCAGCACAACTTAGATCGCGGTTGAAAAAGATATATCCAGTTTGAGTTTTGGCCGACTATTATTATGTTTCAATTCTTCGCAATTTTTTGATAGCTTACAGCAATTCCTTTTATTAATGAAGAACTAAATCCCTGGTGTTCCATTTCGTTCAAACCGGCTATGGTACATCCTTTTGGTGTGGTTACTTTATCTATTTCCTGTTCGGGGTGTGTACCTTTTTGCAATAATAATTCTGCTGCTCCTTTTACAGTTTGTTCAACAATGAGATTGGCTGTTACCACATCAAAACCTATTTCAATTCCACCCTGGATATTAGCACGGATAAAACGCATGGCATAAGCAGTACCACAGGCACCAAGAACTGTTGCTGCTTCCATTAATTTTTCATCAATAACAGCAACTTTCCCTAAAGTAGAAAACATCTTTTTTACAAAATTAATATGAACCTCTGCGGCATTTGTATAACTGAGACAGGTCATGCTTTGCTGAATGGAAATAGCAGTATTGGGCATAGCTCTGAAAACAGGTATCTTTTTTTGAATAACCTCCTGAATATCGGCAATTAAAACGCCGGTAGCAACCGATACCAAAATATGCTTTGCAGAGAGTTCCTCTTTAAAGCTATTTAATACATCGCTTACCTGGTAAGGCTTTACGGCAAGAATCACCAATTCACTATTACGAACTGCGTCTGCATTTACATCTGTTGTTCTAACTCCTTTGTCTTTTAATTTTTGCAGTGTTTCAATTTTTCTTTTTGTAATCGTAATATCTGTAGGCTTACAAAATTTACTTTTTAATAATCCTTCTGCAATGGCAGTACCTAAATTTCCCCCACCAATAATGGCAATTTTTTTACTCATGACTCATTTAATTTTACAAATATTTCTTTGATTCATTCTTTTCGCTGTAAATGAAAATACCCACAAGGATGGATAATAATTTTTTTGCAAAGATGAAGTATTGATTTTAATAATGCACATTTTCCATAAATACCTTTGAGCTAATTCTGAAATAAAACAAATCTGTCTTTTCTTATTTGGATTTTTTATGAATAAGAAATGATAGTAGGCTACTAAAAAACAGGGCACAATGTCTGCTTCTTATCACCATTGAATTGATTATAAAAGCCTTTATTTAAAACATTGAATTCTTCAGCTCCGAGAGAATTATTGAAATTCTTAAGTGAGGAAGTAGTAACATCATAACTGAATGTAAAACGAACATTGCTGATTTCAAGCCCAACCATGGGAATTACCGCATCGCCATAACGATAAAATAAACCGGCAATAATTTGTTGTGATCCATCACCCGAAAGGTTATACGCAGCATTCATTCCCAGAACAAATTCGCTTGCCCCAGCCATAGTGGTATAATAAGCAGCAGGGTTTATAATGACCACATCACTCATTTTAAAAATACCATTCAGAAACCCTATATGTCTCAACGCTAGCCTGCTGTCATTACCCTCCTCAAAAAAAGTTTCTTCCGGATGATTGACATGCTGAATAGAATACCCTGCATTAATATAAATGTCTTTTGTAGGAAAATAAGCGTAATTTAATCCGGCCTGCATATCAAAATAACTTACGCTATTATTGAGCAGTTGAACTGAAGTTGGTAAGGTATTATCAAAAAACTGGCCATCAAACTGATCGGGAAAAGTGAGTTTGCTTTGATCAATTCTTTTATTGGCCCATCCCAGGTTGAAACCTGCAGTTAGCAGGCTGCTTAATCCAAGCATTTGATGATAAGCAACTGATGCGTAAATCTGGGTAGATGTAAGACTTCCAGAACCTGCCTGATCTCTGAGAATAACACCGCCAAGCCCCATCCAGCCATTTACAATCCTATTTCTAAAAACCTGAGCGTCTCCATAGATGCTCATTGTTTTATAAGGCTGCGCCATAATATTAGAATATTGATTTCGATAAGAAGCGCCTAATCTATAATCTGCATCCGGGATAAAACCAGTATTAGCCGGATTGGTAAGCAAAGGATTATTGAAAAATTGAGAAAAATGTAAATCCTGAGCACAACTCTTATGTACAACATAACATGTAAAAAAAAGAAAGAATCCTATTTTTAAAAACTTTGACATAACAATTATCCTTTAGCGTAATAAAGTAATATCTCCTGTTTTTGTATATTTTTTCCCATCTGAAAAAGTAACTTCCAATGTATAAGCATAGACGTCCATCGGTTGAGGTTTCCCCTCAAAAGTTCCATCCCATGAGCTTTTAGTATTGTTAGTTTCAAATACTTTCTGTCCCCAACGGTTATAAATAGACCAATGCATTTGTGCTATTCCAAATCCTACTACTTTGATATTGCTATTTATACCAAATTTACCAGGAGTAAATGCCGTTGGAACATCTACCAAAGGCCTTATCAAAGCGGCTACGCTTTCGCAGGTATCTACGCTGCAGCCGGCATCATTAGTAGCTTCGAGGCATACATTAAAAGTACCTGAAGAATTGAATAAATGACTTGGGCTCATCAAATTAGAAGTATCACCATCACCGAAATTCCACAAATAAGTAGTAGCTCCAATAGACTGATTTACAAAATTAGTTATTACATTTTGCTTGGGTGGATTGGGATTATAGGTAAAAGAAGCAGTAGGGTTAGGCCTTACGGAAATGGTAAAAGAAGTAGTGTCTATTTTATTACAAGCAGTAGAGTCATAGGCTGTTAATGTTATCTTGTAAGTGCCTATCTGGGTATAAAGATGTGTAGGATTATCCTCGGTAGAAGTAGTACCATCTCCAAAATCCCATAAAAAACTGAGGCCGCCCAAAGAATTATTTACAAAAATTGCATTATAAGGAACGCATCCAACAGCAGGGGTAGAAAACAACGCCTGAACCTGCGGAGATAATCTTATTGTTTTCACCGTATCATCGGGAGAATTGCAATAGGCGGTGTCATTGATTGTAAGGGTAACTTTGTAAGTTCCCGCCGAAGCATAAGTATGAACAACAGGTGGCGACTGGCTTTGAGTTACTGTAGGGGTATTATCTCCAAAATCCCACGTAAAAATATTGGGTGGAAAACTACCGGAAGTAGGAATAGATGTATTAGTAAAAGTATAAGAGAGATTAGTACAAGGCGGAATTTTTTGGGAAATAAAATCAGGGGTTGCTTTATTATTTCCTGCCTTGATATTTCCATAAGAAGTATCGGAAATATTGCAAGTGGTACTGTCAATACTTACTAACATTACATGGAAGAGGCCAGTATTCAAGTAGGTATGGTTCGCATTAGGAGCTTTAGTAGTGTCGCCGGTTCCATCGCCAAAATACCAATAATACAACTTCCCTTTTTGCAAGGTATCCGAAAAATTTACTAATAAAGGCACACAACCCGAGGTGTCATTAGGTTTGCTATCAATCGAACTTTTCAGGCCTGCCTGTACACCTGCAAAATTCATGGCTATTTTAAGCATGCCGAGATTACACTGGCCATTCGTTCCCTCAGACATATTCTTGGGGCCATAAACACCCGCAGTTCCAAGAAAAGTTACGGTTCTGAAACAATTGGCACACATAGCCTGGTATATTACTCCATTGCGGTCAAATCTGCTGGTGCCACCATCCACATGATCACCAAAAGTTTGGGGATTTTTTACAGAAACCGGCGGATCTTCCTGGCCAAAAAAAGTTCCATAAAGCAATGAATCTACATTTTTTCTCAAAACGATAAAATAAAAATCACTGCCGGAAGCATCAGTAACCGGCTTTATTGCATTAAGTGTTGTAGGCATACCTTTAGTAGTACCGGTTCCAAAACCGGTTAGTATGTTAGATTTTCCTCCCCACCCGGAGACATATACATTTTGACAACGATCTACTAAAAAAGCCGTTGGTGAAATATTGGGCAACGGAGAATTTCGGGACCCAAATACAGTTTGATAAATTACTGAGTCAAGATTGGGTGCCAATTTTGTAATAAATTGCTTGGCCCCTAGATTAAAATACTTTGCATTTATTACTTTCATATTTCCTTCTGATGTGCCCATAACATAAATATTCCCTGATGTGTCAGAATCAATTCCATATATCTGATCGGCCGCTGCTGTTCCAATATAGGTTCCTCTTATAACAGCAGTGCCGGTATTGTTCATTTCGGTAACAAAACCATCGCACGCTCCTCCCAAAAAAGTAGAATTCAAAACTCCGGATTTTGAAATTCCATCAAAATCAGCACTTGCAGTACCTCCTGCCACATAAATATTATTATTATTCCCAAGTGCCAAAACATAAGCGGCATCATTTTGGGTACCCCCAAGCAGTGTACTGAATATTACATTATTGCAGGTAGGATCTATCTTAAGAACTACCGCATCCTGAAGCCCACTTAACTTCGTTTGAAATGCCCCGGGAGTGGTAGGAAAATTTGTTGAAGAAGTACAGGATGCTACATAGATATTATTGGAAGCATCCAGCAAAACTTCGCTGCGCGAATCATCGCCATAATTTCTTTTAAGAGATTCAGTACCTGAACCACTTTCTTCATCAGCTATATTTACACCATCTTGGCCAGTGCCTCCTATCTTTATGGAACCTATAATGGCACTGCCTGATGCGTTTAATTTAGTGACAACTATATCCCATCCACCATTTGGTCCTACTTTAGTAGTAGTAGGATAATCATTTGAATTAGACCTTCCCGCCAAAATAAGATCTCCTCGTGGATCTACAATAAGGCTGTGAGGTTGATCTGCACCTTGTCCACCAATATAGGTAGTATAGACCATACTCCTGCCATTGGGTGTAAGTTTCATAATACCTATATCCCAGGATCCATGAAATGTTTGATCATAGCCGGATGATTTTGGAAACCCCTCTCCAAAAACAATTCCTCCTCCATAAAATGAGCCATCGGGGCCATAAGTAGCCGTGAAACCCCAGTTGTCAGCCACACTTCCTGTATAACTAAAAAACACTTCTGTTGGATCAATAATCAATGTTTTATCAGGCGAATAATTCTTTACTTTAAATCTTACCACATTCCCTTTTACTTCGTACTTGCAATCCAATTCCTGCCTTACATTATTATTGATCTGATAGGAAACAGGATTCAGTTCTTTACTTTTACCCATTGGTGTAGTTATACTCAATTCTTTGTTTTTCACAGATAATTTATTGATACCAGAATACTTCATGGCAATATTATTCACATCAGCTCCGGGGTGAACAATAAAATCATATTCCAAATTCCCTCCTCCGTCCACATAATATCTTACATCTATTCCCTTATAAACATTTTGGTAAGTAACCCCAAGATATATCTTACAATTAGAAGCCCATTTGCTTTTATCATTTCCGATAAAATAATTATTTACAGTTTGCAATGGTTTATCCGGAATTATTTGGGGCGTTTGTGAATTTAAAAATTCTACATCATATCTATGTATGCGTACTTCATCGTTTGCGGGTTGTGAGATTTGCTTTCCGTTATCGAGGGTAAGGGGATGCCTTCTTATTTTGATATTTTCTATATCTTTAGGATTATACTGGGCAATCGAAAATCCTTTTTCAGTAAGATAAAATGCACCATCCCCCGCATTACTTTTGAATTTTACACTAGGATCCCACTGCCCCTTGTTTTCAATAAATTCTACCTGGGCAAATAACTTTTGGGTTACCAAAAATGTTATCACTAATAGTGAAAAAACATAAAATATTTGTTTCGGAAATTTCAAGGTTATTTTTTTATTATAAAATATAAGGGAAATAAGGATTTAATTTTCTTTCACAAAATTAAACAAAATAATATCAGACAGTAAATCTACGAAACTTAAATATTTCAGGTTTGGAATAAAATTTCATTTATTTGATTTAATAAGGAATTAACACAACAATTAAAAGAAAAACCTTTTATGATATTTTGCTCCAGGCAGTTTTGCCTTTTTGCTTTTCCAAAAAATTTCTTAGGCAAAGGTTTTCGGCTTTAGTTAAAACAGGATCTTCCTCAATAATTTTTTCGGCTGTTAGCTTTGCCGCTTCCAGGATTTTCCTATCCTCAATGATATTGGCCAATTTAAAATTGAGGAGCCCGCTCTGCCGCGTTCCTTCAATATCCCCGGGGCCACGTATCTCTAAATCTTTTTCCGCAATTTTGAAACCATCATTCGTTTCACACATAATTTTCAGTCGTTGCTTTGCATCCGCAGATAATTTTAATTTGGTAGAAAGAATACAATAACTTTTTTCATTACCACGCCCTACCCTGCCGCGGAGCTGATGCAATTGGGGAAGGCCAAATTTTTCTGCACTTTCAATGACCATTACACTGGCATTGGGAACGTTTACGCCTACTTCTATTACTGTGGTAGAAACCATTATTTGCGTGTCCCCGGTTACGAATCTATTCATATTAGTTTGCTTTTTAGCAGCTTTTTGCTTTCCATGAACCATGCTAACATAATATTGCGGTTCCGGGAAATAAGCTTTTACTTCTTCATATCCTTTCATTAAATTTTCAAAATCAAGTTTTGCCGATTCTTCTATTAAGGGATAAATAATGTATGCCTGCCTTCCGCGTTTGATTTCCGATTTAATAAAATTCATTACCTTTGGCCTGGCATATTCCATCCGGTGAACCGTAACGATTGGAATTCTTCCAGGCGGCATTTCATCCATAATACTATAGTCAAGATCTCCATAGGCTGTGAGCGCTAATGTACGCGGGATAGGCGTTGCCGTCATCACAAGAATGTGTGGATTAATCTCGTTTTTATCCCAGAGTTTGGCCCTTTGTGCCACACCAAAACGATGCTGTTCATCTACAATGGCAAGCCCAAGGTTTTTAAATTGAACTGCATCTTCGATTAACGCATGAGTACCTGTTAATATCGCAATTTCCCCCTCTTTGGTTGCTTTTAATATTTCTCTTTTTTCTTTTGCTGTTGATGAACCTGTAAGAATTCCAATTTTTACAGGAATATTATATAGTAAGGTTTTAAGGCTTTCAAAATGCTGACGTGCCAATATTTCCGTTGGTGCCATAAAACAACTTTGATAGCCATTATCGGCAGCAATAAGCATCGTCATTATAGCCACCATCGTTTTCCCACTTCCTACATCGCCCTGCAAAAGACGGTTCATTTGTTTACCGCTGCCAAGGTCTTTTCTTATTTCCTTTAAAACTCTTTTTTGAGCACCGGTAAGTTCAAATGGCAAGTGGAGATTATAAAAATCATTAAAATATTTTCCTACTTTGGAAAATGCCAAACCTTTTGAAAAGATATGACGTTTAAACCGTAACAAACCCATGCGGAGCTGAGACAAGAAAAGTTCTTCGAATTTTATTCTTTTTACTGCATTTTCATAATCAATGAGCGAAGAAGGGAAATGAATATTTTTATAAGCATCAAATCTTTTCACAAGCCTGAATTTTTCCAGGATTTCAGAAGGAATATTTTCAGGAATATCTTTTTCAGAAAGTAATTGCAAAAGTGTAAAAGTCAATTTTCCCAATTGCCTTCCTCCCATTCCTCGTGCTTTTAATTTTTCAGTTGCCGGATAAACCGGTTCCAAATAGCTTTTTGCATTTTTATTTTCTTCTGTCAATAATTCCATTTCCGGATGAGTGATCTGGGGAGCATTCAAAAAAAATCCCGCTTTGCCAAAAACAAGGAATGAAGATCCTATATGCAAAGTCTTTTGTATCCAATTGATTCCCTGGAACCAAACTAACTCAAGCTCACCTGTACCATCATATATGGTAGCTACCAATCTCTTTGAATATTTTTCTCCAAAAGTTTCGATGGAAGTAATTTTTCCTTTCACCTGCACATATTCCGTTTCTGAATTTATCCTGCTGATAGGCATTATTTGTGTCCGGTCTATATGCCTGAAAGGGAAATATTGCAACAAATCATTAAAAGTGAATATTCCAGCTTCTTTTTTTAAAATATCACCTCTTAAAGGGCCTACACCTTTAAGATACTCAATAGGATTACTTAATATGGAAACAATCTGGCTGATACTTTATTATTTTTAATTGATGTTTACAAATATAACAAGACGGCGTTGCAAGAGACATTTGAATTATAGCATTAATCAAAAATAAAATACCCTTTTACACAATAAAAATCAGAAAAATCAGTTTTTTTATTAAACTCTGTATTCATAGAATAATCCCAATATGTTAAAGCAGAGATAAAAAAAGTGTAAAATCAATAAAAATCTATTAAAAACCCTGTAAACCCTATATTTGCCAAGCCTAAAAAAAGTCAATCCGTTTTTTAAGCTATAATTTTCCTTAGAAAATAGAAATTACGTTAACATATCCAGTACAGCGAATATTTCCAGGAAAAATTATTTTTTGATAACCTATAAAAAACCCCCGGATGAAAAATTCATTTAAGAAATTCTATTTACTGCTTTCCTTACTTTTTATTTTCCAGGTTGACCTGCCATTTGTTTTTGGCGGAGCTAAACCTGTTTCTGTTTCAGTTTCATCATTTGTAAAGACGGCAGAAAAAGTTACCACAAATTTGAACTTCAGAAGGATCTTTTTGTATGATAGTCTTCAATTGAATAATCTTGGCTTATCTCAACAGGCTTTTATTGAAGGTCTCAAAGGATATGATTATTTGCGTACTACCGGTAAATTAACCAATGATGATGTTTTGACAATTGCCGACTTCAGTTTACCATCCAACCAAAAGCGCCTGTTTGTAATAGATATGGTTAATTATAAAGTTCTTTATAATACTTATGTAGCCCATGGTCGCAATTCGGGTAAAGAATTTGCAAAACGATTTTCTAATTCAATACATAGTAATATGAGCAGCCTGGGATTTTACGTAACTCAAAATACTTATTTTGGCGATAATGGTTTTTCTCTAAGATTACAGGGGGAGGAAAAAGGTATTAACGACAATGCAGAAAAGAGAGCCATCGTAATTCATTGTGCAGATTATGTGAGTGAAAGATGGATTCGCGATTTGGGCTATATTGGCCGAAGCCTCGGTTGCCCTGCACTTCCCATAAAAGAAGCAAAACCTATTATTGAAACTATAAAAGACGGATCTTGTTTTTTTATTTACAGCCCCAATAAAAAATACCTCTCCAAATCAGTGTTGTTGCACCACGCATCCTGAAAAATAGAGTAAAAGAAATAGAACGGATTTTGACATCCAAACAGACAAACGACAAAATCCCCCCATTCATCGAAAAAAATCAGCTTTTCAACGAAAATGAAGGGCAATATATGCAAATGCATTGCATCTTTGTATCAGAAAGCGGGACGAAACGCTTAAACATCCAAAAATCCTAAGAAAACTAAAACAATATTCAATAAAAAACTTGAAACCAAAATCCTAAGAAAACTAAAAACATTATCCAAAAAAACCTTAAACCAAAATCCTAAGAAAGCAAAAAATCCAGGAATCTTAAAAAAAACCAAAACAATTATCCAGGAAAAATTAAAATCTAAAAAGAAAAAGAAACCAAAAACCAAAAAACACAATTTAAGTACTAGCTTAATGAACTTTGAACCCCAAACTGCCAAAATAATTGCAGTCACAAATTTTTAAAAATGCCTCATTCGTCGGGGCATTTTTTGTATGGATTTTGAAACAAATTTTCATAACTAAATGAAAAGAACTTAAAATCTCATCGAAAAAATAAGTCTTTATAACATACATCTTTTTCTAAGCTATTTCAACAAGACCTCTACATCTTTTTTTCTCCTGACTTCCTCACTGGGACACCCAAGGCAAATTAAACAGTTTTAGTAAATCACTTTGTTCCTGATTTTTGATTAGTAGCCTTGTATGTTTAGTATCAGAGTAAGGGGTGGTTATGGTCAGTGCGTAAATTGTTTTTAGGATGTCAATTGCTTTTTCCGGGCTTAGGTTTGCTTTTTTTCTGTTGAGTTGGCGTTCCAGTTCTTTATAAACTTTGCAAGCAGCAAAAGCAATACAGATGTGAGCCTCTATCCTGCGCTTTAGATAATGAAAGATGGGCCTGATACGTAAATCTGATTTTGATATTCTAAACGTTTTTTCGATAATCCATAATTGCTTATAGCTTTCTATCACTTCTTCTTTGGTAAGTTGGGTGTTGGTGAGATAACCTTTTAATCCATCCCACTTTTCATCGTCTTTAAATTTATTGTAATCAATGCTGATGTTTATTTCCCCTTCCAGCTTAAGATATTTATTATAGCCCTTATTGTTAATGTGCTTTTTAGAAAGTTTTCCGCCAGCCAATACCTTTTCTAATTTTTGCAAGCCCCGTTTGCGGTTGAACGCATCATTTTTCGCTCACCCTGCAGAATAGCTGACGATAAGTTTTTGGCCGTTGCCTTTGTCAATAATACTGCTGCCGCCATTGTCAAGTTTTAAAGATAGCAGGTGTTGCCGGGTTTGAAGTGTTTCATTTTTAATTCTTGCCCCTAAAATAAATTCATAATTTTTTTCGCAAAGTCCTTTGATGTTTTTAGCAGATAACAGGCCTGCATCTGCCACCACTACTAATTTTTCCAACTTGTATTTTTCTTTGAAAGTTTCTATAACCGGTATCATCGTATGACCTTCAAATTTGCTGCCTTCAAAGAGTTCATAAGCTAACGGATAACCCCCCGTGCTTACCAGGAGGCCTAAAACAATCTGCGGTTGTTGATGTTTACCGTCTTTTGAAAACCCTGTTTGGCGAAAATTATCTTCATCTGCTGCTTCAAAATACAAAGTGGTTACATCATAAAATACAATGGAAATATCATTGTCTAATATTTTTAAAGTGTGCTGGTAACTTATCTGCTGAACTAATTGCATCTGCTGGGTTTGCAGCTTATCTAAGTAGCGATATACTTTTTCTACATCTATGATGACGCCTTTGTATTTAAAAATATAATCGACCGTTTTTAGCTTGCTTACCGGATATACCAATCGGGCAATGACAAGTTGTCGAAATAGCTCATCCGGTATTTTGTCAAAACCAATTTCGTCAAATATCTTACCCAATAAGAGTTCCGGGCCAGTTAAATTAAAATCTTCTACGCTATTGAAAAAAATATCTACTAATTCTTTTTCCTTATCATCATCATCAAAAGGTAATTTCTGCTGACCGGTGACATTTTCAATTTCCTTTTTACCTTCTTTATAAAGCCGCTCAATCTCTACCGGCTCTTTAGAACTTCCTATCGTACGATACAGTTCATATGTGCCAGAGCTTTTATCAATAATCTGGATGCTGACAACTCCGCTTTTATTTTTTTTCTTTCTAACGAACATACTGCTAAAATACAGCAGGGACACCAAGAGCAAAAATACTTTTGCAGTATTGACAAGGGTTTTAGAAGATTTTTTTCCTGTTTTTTATCCTAGTGAGGAAGTCAGGAAAAGAACTTAAAATCTCATCGGAAAAATAAGTCTTTATAACTCTACATCTTTTTCTAAGCTATTTCAACAAAACCTCTACATCTTTTTTTCTTGCTTCCGGCAAAACATTGAGCATCACAATTTTTCCATTTTTTAATTCGGCTTCTACTGTTGTATTGTAAGGTGCATTAAGTTTGAAGTGTACGTCAATATCCTTTGGCCACGCCGGAAATAAAAGAATTCTTTTACCGTCTGTTTGCATCAGCATTTCCTGTATACCTATCATTCCGCTTCCTCCCCAGTTATGATCAGGAGCCCAGTCAAATCCGGGGCCCCAAAACGCAGGGAAACGCCTTCCGGAATTTTGTAACTTTAAAGAGGTTAATTTCCACGCATCTTTAGTCAGGCCAAGATCTGCCGCAAAAATATTATCCTGTTTCCAGCCAAAATAACTTCTGAATTTTACTACATCGGTATCGCATTCATAAGTGTTGATAGCGGTATCTAAACCAGGTTTTCCAATGCCATAAATATGCCATGGGAAAACTGGATATAACTGGGGTGATTCGACATTGTTGATCCTTTCCCAGGATTGTGCGGGAGCAATGGTTACATGACCTTTGAAAGATCGAAAACTAATAGCTGGTATCCTGCTCAAAAATTCCTGCAATTCTTTTCTTTTACCATTTGATAAATAAACTGATGGCAATTTTAGTAATCGTTCGGTAATAGTTTTCAATGCGGCTATTGTAGATGTAGAGTTGTAAGCCATCTTAAAAGTTTCTGCACCCGAACCCGGATACAGTATCAATTTGCCTTCTTCAGTAAGTGCTTTGATACCGCGATGCAGAGCGAGATATTGATAATGCTCATCAAAAAACTGTAAACAACTTTCTATAAATGGAATGTATTTGCTGATATCTCTTCCTGTATATTGTTGTTCATCGAGCATCATATCGCAAAATTCTAAAACAGTATCCCACAAGTATTCGAGCCATGCATTGTATTGTATTCCTTTGTCAAAATAAGAATGCCTGTTTTGTCCGTATTCTGCATAATCGGGTAATCCATAATTTTCCATTTGCTCTGTAAAGCAGGCCCCACCATGATTCCAGTAAACCTTAGTTCGTAATTCTGCATTTTTCAATATTCTCATATAGAAATCAAATTGCGCCTGGATAGCATCCCAGTCACCATTTTTTATCATAGGAAAATAAACCAGTCGCTGGTTTTGCATAGTATGTAATCCCCCACCCCAGTTGCGAAAATCAGGTGTAAGTTTATCAGAAGAATCAGTATATACAGGATCAACAGTAAAAAGTCCACCATTGAATTTAGTGGGCCATATTCCTTTTGCATTACAGGCAAGCATGTAACGGAATAATTGGTAATTTCTTCCTACCTGCCATCCAATCGAGCTGGTATCTTTTTGATCAATAAATACAAAACTCCTTTTCCAGAATTGCTGCCACCATTGTTGTGTGTTTTTAAGACCAATATCCGGCGAATTATTTTTTACTAATGAGTCGATCGAATATTTCCATGCCGCCAAATCATTCACCTGAGAAGTGTATAGATAGACTTCTAAGGATTGATCTTTTGAAAGCGATTTACTTTTTAACGTCCATCCTTTAAAATCAGTATTGGTATAAATTCCTTTGTAAGTACCAGCGGTGACAAAATTTTTCCCACTAAAAAATCCTCCAAAACAAAGATTCTTCAGTGGATTGTATAAAAAATCCTTTACAGAATCCAGCCCTTGTTCTGTAACCGTGGCATCAAAAATATTGGGTGATTTATTATAATGATAAAACCATACTGCATTATCCTTAAAATAGATTCCATCTTTTCTTCCTATATTATTTTTTGGTGCTGCCCATTTCCATGAATTACCAAAGTTTTCCTTCGGCTGTAATATTCTATCCTGGTAACGCCAGTTTTCATAAGAAGCAGTTGTCATTATTTTTTTATTGCTGCTGATATCAAGATGAATAACAGGAGCAAAAGCATCTGTCCATATTTTTACTGTTGTCTTTACTCCATTTTTTTCTCCACTTACAGTTACATAACCTTGTTCTAAATGGAGTTCTTGGCTAAAATTGCTACCATCAAAAATATTGGGCGTAAATGTCAACTTGAGACGACCTGCTTTTAATAAAGCATTGTTTTCATCAAAGCTGCCACTACGCGTCATATATACATATAGATTTCCCTTTTCAACCCACACATTTAATCCAATATCGCCTCCCCCACAAGGCATAGATTCGGAAGAATTTTTACTTTGTGAGGTCCATATAATATTATCCTCGCTAAGTTCATTTGATTGGGAAAAAGATTTTGAGGAAAATAATATACTAACAATCAGGAATGTTGGAAGTAACAATAAAACTTTAAGATTCATTTGCTAAAGCAATTTTTTGATAAGTACAAACAAATGTAATCAACTGTTATTGATAATTATTTTAAGAAAGAGAATCTGTTCATCTATAATGTATGCATCATTGATTTGAAACACGTTAATTTTTTGAATCAATCAAACATTATTTTTTTAAATTCTGTTCTTCCTTACGCAATGATTTATCCATAATAAAAGTTCCGAAGGGAACCAATGATGCTACAAAAGCCATTACTGTTCTTTTAAACTTCCATTCCAGGTTTATTTTGGTAGTAATTAAGGCAAGAATATAAAGAAGAAAAAGAAAGCCATGTACCCAGCCTACATACCAAACTAACCCAGGGTCTCCGGCTAAATATTTTGCGGGCATAGCAATGAAAAGAAGTGTAACAAAAGAAATTCCCTCTGCAATACCGGCCATGCGTAAACGCCCAATGTCACTTTTAGAAAACTTTAAATACATTTATGCAATTTTTATAAAGTTGAAAAATTAAAGCAACTATTTTATGCTTTTTTGCAAATGTATGTTACGAAAAGAAAATGAAGGGAGTAAAAAGTATTCGGGCAAATTTTATGATACTTCAAATAATTTAATTCTTAAAAAAATAATCATATATGATTTCGAAAAAGAGCAATTCATTCCACATTAAATTATCTTACCGATAAATTATCTAAATTAGAAATGGCCAGACACAAAGATAAATCAGCTTCTGAATTTGCAAGACTTATTCTTCCTCATCTTCATCCAGGTCATTGTGGTCATCCCCCCCAAGACTGTAATAATTATTTTCTTCGTCTTCTTCACCAATCTTTTCATCAGTATCATCCAATTCAGCTCCGGGTACATCAAGGCCTTCATCTAACGGCACAGGAATTTTACCATCTTGCTTTTTAGGAAGTTCTTTGTCACTATAAGATTCTTTTTCTTCGCGGTTATAGATGTCTTGATTTGCTGAATATTCCGGATCCCCATATATCTTTTTTTTCTTTTGGGAATTTGAATCATCTGAATTTGTTTTCATGCTATTTGATTTTATTTTTTAAACTATAGAAATTATAATTAGGGATATTCCTCTATTCTTTCATTCTTTCATTCTTTCAACACTAAATATATGCCAATATTTTTTTTGTTTATTTTATGTTTTATTTATAACTCTTCTATTATTATAGATGGCCCTGAGTATCATCATATCATATCATATCATATCATATCATATCATCTAATTTAAAGCTAAAGACCGCAAATATCATGGAAATGCCATTTATGACCTTTAACTGAAAAAGAAAAATATGCATTGCAAAAGGTTTTTAACTTTGCATAAATTTGAGATACAACAAAATATATAAAAACGAATATTAATTAAATGGGGCACAATCATTCACATCACGATCATAGTCATACAGTTGCTCTAACCAATGTCAATAGTGCATTTCTAATTGGAATTGGCTTGAATATTCTTTTTGTTATTATTGAAGCCGTAGCTGGTTTTTCCATTGATTCATTATCGTTACTTTCAGATGCCGGCCACAATCTTGCAGACGTGGGAAGCCTTGCATTATCTCTATTAGCGTTCCGGTTATTAAAAGTAAGATCAAATAATAAATTCACGTACGGTTATCGTAAAACAACTATCCTCGCTGCGTTATTTAATGCCATGATATTGATGATCTCCATCGGCGCAATAGCGTATGGAGCGATTCGACGATTTTCAAACCCACCCGCTTTACCGGGAAAAACTATCGCCATTGTAGCGGGCATCGGAATCATTATCAATTTTGTAACTGCAATTTTATTTTTAAAAAATAAGGAACGAGACCTCAACATTAAAAGTGCCTATCTGCACATGATGGCAGATGCTTTGGTAAGTGCAGGCATCATGATAGGAGGTATTATTATCTTTTATACCCGGATGTATTGGATAGACCCGGTTATAAGCCTGGTTATTGTTGTTGTAATTTTACTCACTACCTGGTCATTACTAAAAGAGAGCCTGCGCCTCACTTTGGATGCAGTACCAAAAAATATAGATATTAATGAGATCAAAAAGAATGCTGAAAAAATTGAAGGAATCAAAGATTTGCACCATATACATGTGTGGGCAATGAGCACTACCGAAAATGCCATGACTGCACACCTGGTAATTGATGAGGATAAAGGCATCCAACAAATTACTGCTATTAAAAATAAATTAAAACATCAATTGCTACATAATAATATTCAGCACATCACTTTAGAAACTGAATTCAGTAATGAGCCTTGCAAAAAAACCGAATGCTAAAAATAATTTCATCGTATATTCATTGCTGATTCAATAAATTTAATCAGTAAAAAAATATGTTCAGTGCCATCATAAGCATCGCTATTGCAATAATTGCCGTTTTAGGTGCGTTGTTATATAAAATTGTTTATAAGACACGTAATTCAGAACATGACGATGAAAGAAACAAAGGAATTAGAGGATAAATGAAAATTGATAATTCAAAATTAGGTGTTTAGGATTGACTATTATTTAATTTCAATAACCGGTTTTCCTTATTGTTTCTTAATTCCCATCACAGTACCATTTTTATATATCGCATCAACAGAGATTTATTGACATTACATTGCGCAAAAAATAAGACGTATGCCGCTACCTAAATGAAATAATTCTTTCACGTTTTTGTTTAAATAATATTTTGGAGATTAATTAAAATAATATGCCGGAAGGGATTTTAATTGATAGTATAAACATCCAAAATTCACGTAATTATCTCATTGTAAAATCAGTGTCATTTTTAATTTTCAAGCTTTCTTAAATGAGATTTAATAGTTAATTTGGCAGGATTGTTGATCAATATACTTATTGAAATATTCTTCTTTTTAGGTTCTTTATAGGTAATCAATTATAGTCTGAATGAAATTCATTTTAAAGCAGATTGTTTAACCTGGGGCCAATTTACATTGAAATAATTTCCATTCAGTTTTGCTGGTTACTATGTTAAATAGTTAATTCTAATCTAAAAAAAAACTCTATGAAATTCGCAAAAAAAACACCTCTCCGTTTCGCATTCTTGTTTACTTTCTTTTCAATTATGTTTTTTTCATGCAAAAAAAACGCCATTACGGTCAATAATACTTCGCAACCAAGAAATGTTTCTGTGTATTTGGGCGATGATCCGTGCCAGTATGACTCAGTATTCATAGATATAAAGGATATAGAACTAAAAATTGACACTAGTTCGGTGGGGAGAAGCAATGACTACCCGGGAGACTATTACAATTTTCACGGCCAGGATAATACTTGGAATTGCGGGAATGATCATTATCAGGATAAACTGCATTTCTTCAAAAATGGTATATGGGATACACTTGGTATTCAACCCGGTCTTTATAACATTTTAGCATTAAGAAATGGCAACAATGTGATATTTGCCACGGGAAATATTCCAGCGGGAACAATTCTGGAAATGAGGGTCTCCTTTGGTCCTAATAGTTATGTCGTTGTTTCAGGGGTGAAATATTCCCTGAATTTGTTTTATAATTATGATAATTATGCTTATATAAAAATTCATGGTAACGATCAGGATAATCAATCCGGTTCCGGGCAAACCAGCATGTCCCTGGATTTTAATATTTGCAAATCTATAAATGAATTTCACGGAAAATATTTTTTACACCCTTTCATTAGCATTTACGCTAAGGATCAAACAGGGAGAATAGAAGGAATTGTGGTACCTCATTCTGCGCAACCTTACGTTACGGCGTGGAACGGTACAGACACCGCTTCTGCATTACCGGAAGATAATGGAGAATATATGATGAGTGGCTTAAGTGCCGGAACTTACAGCGTTATGTTCCAGGGTAAATTTGGTTACAAAGACACAACCTTAACAAATGTTCAGGTAACCAATAACACGGAAACTAAACTTCCTAAAATTACTTTGCATCAATAATAGTTGCATTTCTTATTTTTTCATAAAGCCGGAATTATTCCGGCTTTTATAATAAATCAAAAAATAACCTTAACTTAATTTATCAATTTATAATTGATACTAATTCCTATCAAAGTTTTTTTTAAATGATAACAGCAATCCTGGCATTTATTTCATAAAGATGGAATGTTGGGATAATAATCATCTGCAGCAGGATTCAGTCCTTTAATTTTATCATTTAAAGAATTTCTAAAGATATTTTGAAGAAAATTGAAAGACTCTCGCTTTCTTATGTTTTCAGGAACTATTTAATTAAAAGAGGATTACTTGAAGCGAATAGTAATACTTGTATCAGAAATTCCGGATTTTTTGAAAATTGATTGTAACTTGATCAAATATTATTACTCCAATTAACCTGTTTAATGAACTTTAATCAGTTAGAATATATTATTGCTGTTGACAAGCATAGAAATTTTGCTCGCGCGGCAGATGAATGCGGGATTGCACAATCAACACTCAGTAAAGAAATTCAGCGATTGGAAAAAGAATTTAAGATTATGATCTTCGACCGTTCCCGACATCCGGTAGTTCCTACGATGAAGGGGATTGACCTTATTCAACAGGCAAAAAAAATTCTCGAAGAACACAATAAGTTTATCAATATTGCCGCTGAAAAAAACAACGCGCCACATGGTGTTTTTCGTTTGGGAATTATTCCGGGATTAGCACCTTATTTGCTTCCTTTATGTACACAACAGATTTCTCAAAAATATCCGGAATTAATTTTAAAGATTTTTGAGATCGGTCAAAAGGAGATGATTGAGAATTTTGAAAGTGAAAACTTAGATGGCGCCATTACAATTGCGCCGTTTATAAAAAAAGGGTTTTATGAAGATCCTCTTTTCGAAGAAAAATTTGTGCTCTATGTGAATTCAAAACATTCCATTTTCAATTCGCAAAAAGTAAAATGGAATGATATCCCTCTTGACGAACTTATATTGCAGGAAGACATAAGAGAATTTCTTCTCAATAAAGATTCTCTGCAAAAGGAGATACCTATTGCAGTAAAAAAAATAAAAAATATTGCTTACGAAAATGGATCATTGGAAACTATAAGAAAGATCATAGACCGCAATGGCGGACTTACTTTAATCCCTCATCTCGCCACTCTCTATATGGGCGAACGAAGATTAAAAATGGTGAGAGAAATTGAATCACCAACTCTCACCAGAACCATCATTTTTGTAACACTAAGAGGCTTTGAGAAAAACCGATTGACCAAAGTGATCAAAAAAGAAATTGTTGCAAATCTTCCGAAGGAAGTATATTAAATAGTGTCTGCAAGAAAACTGCCTGTTTTTCTTTTGCCTGATGATTTCTCAAAGCCATCTGCTGGAATTCTTTATCATAGAATCAACTTGCAGAAAAAAATCGCCTTTATATTATAAAAATGGATGATTTAATTTAGGTTTTCTTTTAAACTTCGCATATATATCC
>DATKQQ010000261.1:0-4377 GCA_035532615.1 Hanamia sp. | reverse complement strand
TTAACGGGGCAGGCACTTGTGTCCCTACTATTGCTCCTAAAAAATATTTTGAAAAATTTATCAGGGGAGATAACAAACATATCATATAATTATAATATGATAAAATCGGCTCCGGCGAGTTTATGAGCAGACCCTAAATAGAAGTCAGTATTATTATGTAAATTGCTTTGAATGATTAAATAAATGATTTTGAAAAATAATATTTTTTTAATTGGTTTTATGGGAAGCGGCAAATCGCATTGGGGAAGTATTTGGGCATCCAAAAATGGTTATGCTTTTTATGATTTGGATGAAGAAATAGTGAAAACATGTAAAATGTCTGTAGAAGATATTTTTAAAAAACATGGCGAAGAAAAATTTCGTGAAATGGAGAGTAAGCATCTGAAGAAATTTGAAAATAAAAAGAAATGCCTGGTAGCCTGTGGCGGCGGTTCCCCCTGTTTTTTTGATAACATGGAATGGATGAAAAGTCATGGCGAAATTATTTATTTAAAAGCTTCACCGAATTATATTTTGGAACGGGTAATGGATGAAACGTCAAAAAGGCCATTATTAAAAGAAGTAAATACTTCTGAATTATTATTTTTTATTCAAAAAAAATTAAAAGAGCGCGAACCGCAATACCTGAAAGCACATCACATTTTGGAGGTAACAAATCTTACAAAAAATTCATTGCAATTTTTATTTGATCCTGCCTCTGAAAAAATTAATTCAAAAAAAAATGATACGGGAAAAGTGAATATTGACAATGAAAAAGAAAAAGTTCTATCAGTTTCCCAAAAAAATAAAACACGGGCAGTACATCATGCATAAAGGATTTATTAAAACTGCAGCAATATTAGGAGCGCTTTCTATTGCTATTGGCGCTTTCGCAGCGCACCAATTAAGAGGAAGCATTTCAGATAATGCATTGGAGATTTTTGAAACTGCCGTAAAGTACCAGTTTTATCATGTATTTGCATTGTTAGCTGTAGGAATAATTTATAGAGAATTTCCAAATAATTTATTGAAATGGTCGGGCAGATTATTTATTGCAGGAATCATTTTATTTAGTGGTTCGTTGTACATTCTTACCTGGATAATAGCAGTTGGGATGTCGGGTTACAATTGGGTGGGTATCTTTACTCCCTTTGGCGGTTTATGTTTTATACTGGGCTGGATTTTTCTTTTTTTGGGTTGCAATAATAAAAAAGAAAAATGAAATACCACTCTTATTTTTTAATAAGATGTTTATCAAATCCAAGCGCAACAAGTCTTTCATAAACGTCCCAAATTTCATCCGGGATTTCCTGATAAATCTGAAAACCCATTTCAGGATAGAATTTTATTCTTTGTAAATCGCCTACCATAATATTTATCACTCTTTCTATGGGTATTTCTTCAGTTGGATAATCCTTAAAGGAAATTTGAGGCGACGTTACCAAAAGATCTTTTTCTGACCAATTTTTTTTAAAAGTAGCGTAAGACCTTCGTTCCATGTAAGGTTTTTGTACAACAATAAAACTTTGTGGATTTAAATTTTTTTCTTCTAATAATTTCTGGGTAAACAAAATATTTTCCCCTGTATTGGAAGACTTATTTTCAATCAAAACAAATTCTTCAGGCACTCCCATCTGAATGGCAGTCGCCGCAAATTTATCTGCCTCTTTTTCGCTCCAAATTTCACGTGTAAAATTTCCCAAACCGCCTGACATGATTAACAAAGGCGCAAGGCCTTGTAAATATAATTCTGCTGCTCTTTCTGCTACCCTCAAATCATGACTACCAAGTGCGAGTATGCAATCGGATTTGTGTACAATATGATTTACATGATGGTAATCCCATAGTTTTTGAGCAAGAGAAAAAGTTTCAGTATTGAGCATGATAATTTTTAATTTTTGATAGGCGAAAATAAAAATAAGTCATCCCGATGTCAAAAGTATTTGATCCGGATATTAATCTTTATCACTCATAGTTTTTATCAAAAGAATAAATCCGTTTATGAGAATCGGTTTGCAAAAAATTCTTTCCGGATAGGGTCATTTTAAAAACGCGGATAACAATTTTAATTTCATTTTTACAAAACTAAAAAACTGCCTCATTTCTGAGAGCCTTTATTTAATCATCCATTCAATCCCATCTATTTCTGATCCTATTATTTTACTTCTTCAAATTCTGCATCGGTTACATTATCTCCGCCAGCATTTGCTTCTGAACCTTGCTGATTAGATTGCTGCGGCCCGTTAGCTTGCTGCCCATCACTCCCTGGTGCTCCGGCTCCTTGAGTAGCCTTATACATTTCTTCACTTGCCGCAGTCCATGCTGTATTCAATTCTGTAACAGCGCTATCTACTTTACTTACATCCTGTATTTTGTGCGCTTCTTTCAGTTTTCCCAAAGCGGTTTCAATAGGCGCTTTTTTATCTGCTGATATTTTATCACCGTATTCTTTTAATTGTTTTTCTGTTTGGAAAATAAGGCTGTCAGCCTGGTTCATCTTATCCACTTTTTCCCTTTCAGCTTTATCGGATGCTTCATTGGCTTTGGCTTCGTTTTTCATTTTCTCTATTTCTTCTTTGCTCAAGCCACTACCGGCTTCAATACGAATGTTATGAGATTTTCCGGTGCCCTTATCTTTTGCAGAAACATTCAGAATCCCATTTGCATCTATATCAAAAGTTACTTCCACCTGGGGAACACCACGTGGAGCCGGAGGTATTCCATCAAGATTAAATGTTCCGAGGCTTTTGTTTTGAGAAGCCATTGGACGCTCACCCTGTAAAACGTGAATTTGTACCCCGGGTTGATTATCACTCGCAGTTGAGAATACTTCTGCTTTCTTTGTAGGAATGGTAGTATTGCTTTCAATCAGCCGAGTCATTACACCACCCATTGTTTCTATACCAAGAGATAGCGGAGTAACATCGAGCAACAAAACATCTTTTATTTCTCCTGTCAAAACACCACCCTGGATAGCAGCTCCAATAGCAACTACTTCATCCGGATTTACGCCTTTGTGTGGTTTTCTGCCAAAGAAACTTTCTACTAATTCCTGAACTTTCGGAATACGGGTAGAACCACCTACAAGAATTACTTCATTAATATCATTCTTGCTTAACCCCGCATCTTTCAAAGCGGCTTCGCATGGTTTTAAACAACGTGCAAAAAGATCATCACACAACTTTTCAAAATGAGCACGAGTCAGTTTTTTTACCAAATGCTTTGGGACTCCGTCAACCGCTGTAATGTAAGGAAGATTAATTTCAGTTTCAGTAGATGATGATAATTCTATCTTCGCTTTTTCTGAAGCCTCTTTCAATCTTTGCCAACTCATCGGATCTTTATGTAGATCAATTCCCTCATCTTTTTTAAATTCTGCTGCCAGCCAATCCATAATTACTTTATCAAAATCGTCGCCACCAAGATGCGTATCGCCATTAGTTGATTTGACTTCAAAAACACCATCACCTAATTCCAAAATAGAAATATCGAAAGTACCACCACCGAGATCAAATACAGCAATCTTTTGATCTATACTTTTTTTATCCAATCCATAAGCTAAAGCTGCTGCTGTAGGTTCATTAATAATTCTACGGACTTTCAATCCGGCAATTTCTCCTGCTTCTTTGGTAGCCTGCCTTTGAGAATCGTTAAAATAAGCCGGAACGGTAATTACCGCTTCCGTAACCTCCTGACCAAGATAATCCTCAGCGGTTTTTTTCATCTTTTGAAGAATCATCGCTGAAATTTCCTGGGGCGTATAAAGCCTTCCATCTATATCTATCCTTATAGTATCGTTATCACCTTTTACAATCTTGTAGCTCCAATGCCCGGCTTCTGTAGTTACTTCATCCCACTTATGCCCCATAAAACGTTTTACGCTCATAATTGTATTGATAGGGTTGGTTATTGCTTGTCTTTTTGCAGGATCCCCCACTTTACGTTCCCCATTTTTTAGAAAAGCCACTACTGAAGGCGTAGTTCGCCTGCCTTCATCATTCGCTATCACTACGGGTTCGTTACCTTCCATTACTGCCACGCAACTATTCGTAGTTCCGAGGTCAATACCTATAATTTTTGCCATAATTTATAATTTGTTTTAATAATTAGTTTCTTAATGACAAGGTTTGTGCCAACAGGAAAAATGTGCAAAATTGTCAGGAGATATTAGATTTTTTATAGGCTTATCAAAAATAATTTATCCTGGGGAGTATTGAATTCACAAAAATAAACTCCAATCTCATTAGCTTCTATTTGTAACGGATTTTCCTTTTTAAAATATAGTTAAAATCGGCTGTAATACATTACTGTATTGAGTATTAGGGCGTTTTTGGCATTAAATTTGTGTGTGCGACTTTATTAAAAATAAATTTGTATATTATAATTAATGCAGTATAT
>DATKQQ010000260.1:0-2211 GCA_035532615.1 Hanamia sp. | reverse complement strand
TCTGGGACAGCTTGGTTTTGATAATTCTTCGCTTGCGAATATCGTTTTTACTTTAAGCAGCGGAAATATCATAATGGTTAATAAGGCTGCATCAAAACTTTTCGGTTATTCGAAAAAGTTATTACTGACTAAAAACAGGATGGACATTTTTGATATTACGGAAAGTAATTTTAAAAAATTACTAAAACAACAGACTGTAGCAGAAAAATCCATTATACTAAACGGCATAAAAAAAGACGGCCAACTATTTCCCTGCGAAATCAACTATGCGGTTTTTAAAAATGATAATGGGATTGAAAGAGCAATTATCAACATTGAAGACAAAAGTCAAAGCATTTTGGATCAGCTAAATATCGATTTAAAAAAAGAAAAAATTGTTTTAGATAATATCGTCATTGCAAAAAAGAATCAAAAAAATATTGATACTAAGAATGAAAAAATAGTAGCCAAAAATATTGTCATTGCAAAATCAAAGCAAAAAAATATTGATACTAAGAATGAAAAAATAATAGCTGAAAATATTGTCATTGCAAAATCAAAGCAAAAAAGCATTGATACTAAGAATGAAAAAATAGTAGCTGAAAATATCGTCATTGCAAAATCAAAGCAAAAACGTATTGATAACAGGAGGCAAAAAATAGTGGATAACAATATTATTTTGGCCCTAAAAAAGTGTGAAGATGAAAAGCTGAAATATGAAAATATCGGGATAAAGAAATTGCTTACTAAGATAGAGAAGCATTTCAGGATCATGTTTAATTTATCATCCGATATATTATTTGATTCTGACCTTGTAGCTGATAAGGTGATGGTAAATGATGCTTATGAAAAGAAATTCGGCTATAAAAGAAAGAGAAACATGATGTCTTCAGAAGATTGGATAATCCATATTCATCCTGATGATAAAGAAGAGTTTATGAAAGAATATCACAGGGCTCTAAAATCAAAAACAATTAACTGGAAGAATGGTTATCGTTTTTTGAGAAGGGATGGTTCCGTTGCCAATGTATTAGTCAACCGTATCATCCTGCGAAACCCAAATGGCAATGCCTACCGGGTGATTGGTTCCATGCATGATATTAGCAAACAAAAAGTGCTTGAAGAAAGCCTGGAACGGGAGATCAAATTAAAGGAAACGCAGATTGCCGAAGCAACAGAGGATGCTAAAGAAACAGAAAGGTCGGAAATAGGAAAAGAACTTCACGATAATGTAAACCAGTTACTCGGCGCGTCAAAGCTATACTTAGAAATGGCAAAGCGTGGAGGGAAAGACAGTAGAATGTATTTAAGCCGTTCTTCCGAATACACCCTCATTGCTATTGAAGAGATCAGGAAATTAAGTAAGGGTTTAACAACAAATGCCATTAAAGATTTAGGCCTTTGCGTAGCTATCGAAAATATCCGCCACGACACAATGGAATTAAATGCTGTGAAAATAGTATTTAAAGTAGAAAATTTTATTGAGAATAGCGTGAATGATGAATTCAAACTGAATACCTATAGAATCCTACAGGAGCAACTAAATAATATTCTGAAACACGCCAAAGCAACTAAAGTAGTTATAAAACTCCTGCAAAATAAAAAATCTGTTAAGCTAATCATTTCGGATAATGGAATTGGTTTTGATACCGGTAAAAAGATGAACGGAATAGGTATTGCCAATATTAAAAGCCGCGCGGCTTCTTATAATGGCGCTGCTGACTTTATTTCGCAGCCTGGAAGCGGATGTGTTTTGATTGCAACATTCTCTGCTACAGACAAGCTTTTGAAGAGAGCTTAAGAGCAGGTGAACAAACATCTGATTCGAACGGGAATTCTTTCGTGCTAAAACCTCACTGGTGTCAAACGTGTCAACACACAAAGCCACTTATCGTTCACTTTTTTATAAACGTCCGATTACACACTTTTTGATTTTGCCCTCTATGATTGTTATGACAGCCTTTTTGAAGTTGTCTTCGACTTTCTGAAACTTTTCAATTAAATCTTCGTCTGCCATAATGGTTTTTCATTTTTGATTTTTTTGAATATAATTTCAATTTACATTGGCCGCTAATTGGCAAATTTATATTATAACGGATTTTCCTTTTTAAAATATAGTTAAAATCGGCTGTAATACATTACTGTATTGAGTATTAGGGCGTTTTTGGCATTAAATTTGTGTGTGCGACTTTATTAAAAATAAATTTGTATATTATAATTAATGCAGTATAT
>DATKQQ010000259.1:0-3425 GCA_035532615.1 Hanamia sp. | reverse complement strand
ATTGATGTAGGATTAGTTCCTGTGGCAATCATACCTGAAATGAAGGAATATCATATCATTTCTGATTATTGTATTGGAAGTATCGGTGAAGTGGCGAGTGTTTGCCTTTTCAGCGAAATGGCATTGGATAAAATTGAAAGGATTTTACTCGATTATCAAAGCCGGACTTCAGTAGCTCTTCTAAAAATTTTAATTAAAAATTATTGGAAGATTAATGTGGTTTTTGAAGAAACATCGGACGATTATCAATCCGGTATTTCAGGAACTACCGCAGGACTTGTAATTGGAGATCGGGCACTACAACAAAGAAAAGTGTCACCATACATTTATGACCTCGGATTAGAATGGGAAAAATTTACTGGATTACCTTTCGTATTCGCAGCATGGGTCAGCAATAAAAAACTGAATGAAAATTTTATCAATGAATTTAATGCTGCAAACGCTTTTGGATTAAATAACCTTGAAAAAGTAGTGAAAGAAAACCCGGTTACTTTTTTCGATCTCCATCATTATTACACGGATTGTATCAGTTTTAAACTTGATGAAAATAAAAGAAAAGGCCTGGAATTATTTTTGAAATTGATTGAAAATTAATTCTATTTTGCTGATTCTGCTTCGTCATTAATTTCGTATTTTTTGAATCTTTCTTTGAATTTGTTTAAGTATTGACGGTTTTTTTTGTGCTTTATATTCTACATACCCGACGGTGAGTTTACCTCTTTGAATATCAATTGGGGGTTGCATTATTTTCTTCTCAATTATTACCATTCCCGTATAAAAATGCAAACCATACACTGATTTGGAAAAGCTCGTAACGTCCAGTTGGTGCTTATTTTCTGAATGCCATGCATTGATGTAATCAATAAAATTTTTGCTATATTCAATAAATGTATTTTTCTTTTTATACGCTCCATGATATTCATAGATGTAAGAAGTGTGTGTGTCCTCGCATAAGTAGATCCCATCATCTTTCACATGTGTAAACATCTCTTCAAATGTTACAATTTGTTGTATCATGGTGTGGCCACCATCATCTATTAGAATATCTATCTTAGGTATTTTATTTTTTAATTCATTTAAAAAATTTCTATCCTCCTGTTCCCCAATAAAAATGGTAACCTGCTCATTTTCCAATTCTTTACATTTTGGATTGATATCAACTCCATATAAGTGCATTTTATCCCCAAAATACTTTTTCCACATTTCCAATGAACCTCCCTGAGATACGCCGATTTCAAGTATATTAACTTCTTTACCTCTGTATTTATTAAAGTATAGATCATAAACTTCTATATAATGATTCCATTTGTGAATTAATTTTCCATCTAATTTGTCAAAGATTTCCCTGAGTGATTCCATAAAACATTATGATTTTTTAAAAGTGAAGATACCTCTTAACAATCCTATATCGATAAAAATTATTTTAATTTCCCCATCCTGTTTTTTTTATAATCCCAGTATCCTTTTGCGATATATTTAATTACCTGGAATCGCTTTTTATTATAAAGAAGATTATTTTTATACCGGTTTAATAATTTCATTTTTCTAATCTTAATTTCATTAAAGGTAGCTTTCCCATATATTGACTGGACATATAAAATATTCCTGGTCATATAATAGATCCTTTCAGGTGAATGTAAAACTCTTGAAGTTAATTTGAATGTTTTAAATGAACGATGATAGGACGTTTCGCCTAGATTATGAGTTAAGAAAATATTAGTAAATCTGAAAATGCCAAATCCATTTAGAACTGATTTGAGGCAATATTCAAAATCAACTTCATCTATAAACAACTTTTCATCAAACTCTCCAATTACCGGTACTAATTGAAGATTGAGCAAACTCCCAGATGTTATAAGTTCGTTGACCTTAATTGAGTTACAAATTTGAAGATTAGTCATTTTTTCGAAGTAGCTTATTCCAAACATACTTACTTTTTCTTTCCCTGCAAATGAATGGAAACAATTCAAATAATTAATCAAAATTTTTTCCTGAAATGAAGAATCCTGATCCATGGTTAATAACCAATCATAACCTTCTTTTGTAGCTAAATGGCTTGCCTGGTTCAGTCTGGCGGCTATTCCTTTATTTTCTCCGTCATGTAAATAAATGGAATTGGGAAATTCAATGAGTCGTTCAGTTATTTGAGCAACAGGAATCTCCGTGTTATCTACGATATATAATCTTTCAACCGAATTGATATAGGATTGTATGTTTCTAATTACAATTTCATTAGGATAATAAAGTATAACTGTCGCAGCAATTTTCATTATTTCTTTTCTTAAGAAATTTATTTTTTTGAATGGAAAAACTAATTCCGAATCTATTTTAAAAACACTGGTGTAAATATTGATAAAGAAATACTTTCTTTGCAATATTAATTATAAATGATGAAGATTTTCCAATATGTAATTACATTAATTTCTTACATTCTACGTCCTGAAAAAAGAAAATTAATAAGGATTAGCTATAGTTTATTAAATAAAACCGGATTAGAGATTGGCGGACCGAGTAGTTTTTTTAATTTAAAATCTTACTTCCCTGTCTATGTTTTTGCAAAACGAATTGATGGGATAAATTACAGTAATGAAACTGTATGGGAGGGAAAAATTGAAGAAGGGTTAAATTATAAATATTTGGGTAGAAAAAAAGGGTATCAATTTATTTGTGAGGCGAGTGACTTAAAGGATATAAAGATTAATAATTACGATTTTTTGCTTTCCTGTCATAGCCTTGAGCATATTGCCAATCCAATAAAAACATTAAAAAACGGGTATGATGTTTTAAAAAAAGAAGGGAAGATTATTTTAGTGCTGCCAGATAAAGATTTTACTTTTGACCACAAAAGGCCTTACACAACATTTGAACATCTTCGGCAGGATTTCAATACGGAAACGGATGAGAATGATACTACTCATTTTGAAGAGGTAATTCAACTTCATGACATTGCAAAAGATTCATACTTAAATTCTGTTGATGAATTAATAAGCAGAACAAAAGATAATTTTTCAAACAGGTGCATTCATCATCATGTTTATAGCCTGGAACTCTTAAGTGAGTTATTAATTTATTGCGGATTTAAAGTCACATATCAACAGAAGGCGAATCCTTTTCATCTTGTTATCATTGGAGAAAAATAAAGTTTAATAAAAAAATCCCAGATGCCCCTTATTTCCATCTGCATTCCTGCGTACAAGCATGTTGATTATTTAAAAAAATTATTAGACTCCGTTTCTATACAAACTTTTAAGGATTTCGAAGTGGTAATTACTGATGATAGCCCAGATGATGGCGTTAAGCAACTTTTAGAAACCTTCCCAACTACTAATAATATTCGTTATTATAAAAATTCAAAAGCGTTAGGTACACCTGAAAACTGGAATGAAGCAATCAGGAAATCTGAAGGCACCTGGATAAAACTGATG
>DATKQQ010000258.1:0-2261 GCA_035532615.1 Hanamia sp. | reverse complement strand
CGGAATAATATAAATATTGTCAGGCTCTACTTCTACGTTGTCGCTTATTTCATGTACGAGGATGTTGGTTTCTCTCTGCAAAATTTGCGGCAGGGCGCTGCTATGGTCGGGATGCAGGTGCTGTACGATGATATAGGCCATACCTGATTTTTCGGGTATCGCTTTTAATAGTTTTTTAAAAGCTTCAAGGCCGCCCGCAGAAGCGCCGATACCTACAACAGGGAAAAGATTTTTTGAAAGAATTTTTGGCTTTTTGTTTAATGAGATTTTTTTTGATGCGCTCGGCATTTTCCAGGTTTTACTTTCGGTGATAAAATGTGTCTTCTTTATAGAGAGAAAATAATTGATTAGAATCCAAGAGGGCTCTATAAAGGTAGGGGAATAGATTTAAATAGTAATTTTTTTATTGGAGAATCAGGGCTGTCAACTTTTGGTAAGTTGGCAACTCCCGAAGACTAATAATTTACATTTCTTTTTTTGGGATTATGGTGATAACCCACTCCTTTCATAAAACTCTTTCGTTAAGAAGTTTTCAAAGTTGAAAAGGGATTTTCTACGGATGATTTTGATATTGCCTGATTCCAGATTTGATAAGATAAAAACTACCGCACCAACCATAAACATATTCCTGCGAGCATTTGGTTCGTTGGAAAATCATAGAACTCTTGGAGAAATAAAAATCCATATTGCTATGAATAAATTAATCCATGCCTCCCGAAGATGTTTATCACCTAATGCCCAAATTGAGAAAATAATAAGACAAATAAGCAGGATTTTTACTTGGATGTTGAGACGAAAATTTTTAAAACATGGGCGGGATTCCTGTCCACGAACTAATATTCCCACGTTTCATTCTAAGAATTAAATCTTCAAAATGCAGAGGATTATAAACCATAATATAATATGAATAGAGACTTAAACAAATACACTCTGCAAAGGATAAAACCTTGAATGATTAAACTTTGTAAGCAGGCTAATTTAACCCTTGCGAAGTATAAATTTAGAAGAATAAGAACCTCATTTATTTGTGTAAAATGATCCTCTAATCTGTATTATTAAATTTATTGTTTGGGGAACAGAAAAGTTAAGAAAGCAACGATTCTTAATTCTGCACGCTATTTGTTACTACTATTATATGCCCCTGATTTATGTAATAGATGACGACAAAGAAATGCTTGGTGCAATGAAAGCATTTTTACAAAAAAAGGGTTTTGAAGTCTCTATCTTTTTCAACTGGCATGTGGCCATAAGCGCTATTAAACTGTGGCATCCACAGCTTATTTTATTAGATGTTTTTCTTTCTGATAATTACGATGGCCTTGATTTATGCCAAAGGATCAAATCATCACCTTATTCAAAAAGTATTCCTGTTATTATTATTTCAGGCTTTTGCAAAATAGCGGAAAGCGCTATTAATCAATACGGCGCTGACGACTTCATTGCTAAGCCGATTGTATTTAAAGAAATGATGCTAAAAATAAATTCAGCGTTGTTCAAAAAAACCAGAATTAAACAATACACATAATCAATTTCTAAAAAGTTCGGAAGCGGAAAATGGGTATAAGGTTATACTTCATCATTTAATAATTCCTTGCTTAATAAAAATTGTTGGCTGCGGATGTTAACGACTGAGTGAATTATAAAAAAAGCAGAGAGCATTGTGTTTTCAAAATTATGAGAAAGCAATTGTGTGAGCAATTCTAATGTTTACTAAGCAAACAAATAGTATGCCGTGTGCTGTTAATCTTTATTTTGTCTGAACTATGATTTTTGCGATTTTAAGAGGTGCTTTGATTATAAGTTGGTTCATCCTGTAAATCTTTGATTCTGACAGTTTGATAGTAAAGCAACAAATAAGTGGTATTTTTAATTCGATGTCAGAACCCGCTACTGGACCGGGTCTCTTAACCTGTGCTTAACAGTTACTTACTCAAAGTATAAAAGAATCAACTTGTTTAAAAACAAAGTAACAACTACAAACCTGCCCGGTTTCGTTTCGAGCAGTAAAAGAATAAATAATTAAAGATTTTATTTTCTCTGCGAATCAGGATTTTCTGATGATGAAGGTTGCCAACATTTGGAAGGTTGGCAACCTTGGAGAAAAAGGACATCTCTTAACTATTTCTTCTATACAACTAAGCCGCCGGCATCTTGAGTTCGCTCAATTTTCTTTCAAGGTAGGCAATTTTGGCCTGCTTGTATTTTTGTTGGTATTGCTCTAAATCAAGCGGTTTGAATTCTTCTTTATAACGGATCATTTT
>DATKQQ010000257.1:0-2050 GCA_035532615.1 Hanamia sp. | reverse complement strand
AGCAGATAAACCATTTGGTATTTTCTTTGCAAAAAATATTCAATTTAAAAATTGCAACATTATCACCAATGATGGCAAAAACAAACTGGAGACAACCCACGCTGATATTACTGAATAAAACTTGTAAACACATTTCCCTCTTTCTCAATTTGTATAGCCACACCGAAAAGTGAACGACCCCCACCGAAAAGTGAACGACTACCAAAGACAAAATGATGAAGGCACAGGGTATTTTTCGAAATGGATTATCGTGTTTTGTGATACGAACCGCTTGTGGTATAATAAAAAATTAAGTTTGTATTTTTACTTTAATATTATGAAACAAGACGGTGGCGTCCATTCGAGAATTTGCAATCTGAAGAAAAAGGAACATCGATCTTGGTTAATTTTTTTTAAATCTTGAAAATGAAATGAAATGCTATGGAAAGGCAAATGAATTTATTCGCATTAAACATGGTTGCAGAAGGTGAATTGGTTTACAAAACGAAAAACACGGTATAAAACTATTACTGTGTATCTATTTTTATGGAGTTAAAGAAAAGCATTTGTCTATCGAAGCTTCTTTCAAAGGAAGTAATAATAAATTTTTTGTTGGGGAATATCCAATTAATTTGTTGAATACTAATTTTGTGTTGACAAAAATCTTGACAGCTTTTGATAAATCAACCATTTGTTCACTTATATATATTTCCATTTTAGTAGCACGAGAAGATTCAATGGTAAATATGTTATCATGATAATTTGCTTTAATTGCATACCCTTCTTCATTTACATAATATTGAAGGGGCCTCCAAGATTTATCTATTTTATCATATGAATCAAAATTAAAATCAGTTTGCCAATTTGCTTTTGGTAAATTGAGGTCAAAGGCATTCACCCGAAGCCAATCGCATTGATCGTTTTGCAAATTATTTGATTCCTTATAAATATGTGTGGGAAATGGGTTTCGTTTTGTACTCAAAATGAACTTATTAGCAAAAGGTAAATCAATAATTAAATGTTTATCAAAGTGCTTATATCCTTTGTACTCTTTATAGCGAATTGTGTTATAACGAGCCTTCAAAAATTCTACAACTTTCCTGGTTTGTTGAATGGGTCTTCTATCATCTAGATCTGAATGAACTATGTATAAATTACTGTTTTGGGTATTAGCTAGATAAATATTGGAAAAAAAATTCAATAGCATTGAATTGTATACGATAAATCCTGCAAAAATAGTTGGTTGAAATAGCGACATACAAAAAGCTCCATCAGCTCCATCAGAATGACCAAATGCAAAAATTTTCGAATCGTCAATATTTAAGGACTGCTTTAATCTTAATATAACATTAACCAGAGATTGGTAAGTTTTATTTGGTCTTGTAGTATCATTTAATCTTGGATTTCCAAAGCTATTCATTACCCAATCAAATCTTTTTTTTGGGTCAGCAAATGGCATAAGAATAATATAACCCTGCTTTGATAAATAATTTAAGAAAAAGCCCACATCAGCTTCAGATGGTTTCAAAATATTATTTATTAAATCATTAGCCCTATTGAAGCTACTGACTCGAACCGCGCCATGTAATAGTAAAATCAAAGGGGTTTTAATTTTTTTGTTATATGTGGAGGGTACAAAAAGTCGCATCGGAACTTTTCCAAAGTAGGGGTCATCATAATAAAATATATAACTTTGATTTACTGGTTCGATGTCCTGATATTTATCCCAACTCTCAAGAATATGGAGAAGAGAATCAACACTTATCGATTTATTAGCGATTAGCTTATTTGATATGTTAAAGAATTCGTTTTTTTTAATTTCAGAATTGGAATACTTTGGCCATTTACTTGCAAACTTATAAAAAGTATAATATATTGTAAAAAACGAAACATTAATTAAATATACGACTTTGATTTATTTTTGATGTTTTTGGGTGTAAGACAAAACTCCAATAAATTAGAAAATAGCCTATATTTGTATTCCACAAAAACTACAAATCATGGGCAGACCCAAAAAAACGTATACCCTCTCCAGAGAAGAGATCGTAGAAATGCTAAAATTTGAATTGGA
>DATKQQ010000256.1:0-7207 GCA_035532615.1 Hanamia sp. | reverse complement strand
TCCAATTCAAATTTTAGCATTTCTACGATCTCTTCTCTGGAGAGGGTATACGTTTTTTTGGGTCTGCCCATGATTTGTAGTTTTTGTGGAATACAAATATAGGCTATTTTCTAATTTATTGGAGTTTTGTCTTACACCCATAGAAACTTTAACGAAAATGTTAAAAGAGTATTCACTTTTTGAGAGAAATGCACGTTCATCTTTTATCAAAGTAAAAACTCATTTAAATATTGCAAAGGATGGTAAACAGGTATTGATGATTTTTTAAAGTCGAAGAAATTTTTAGTAATAATAATATTCACTCCACAATCTTCCGCAGAATAATATTGCAAAGCATCTTCTAAATCAGTAAAATCAGATTGAATTACCTTTTTCATTATGATATTATCTTCCCTTGTAAAAGTGAAAGTTGAAAAAAAATCAATTGCAGTTTTATTCAATTTTTGAATATTATTTATTGTCTTGTTTAAAAAGAAATAAGTAATTGCAAATGAAGTAGGAGAACAATATAATTGGTCTCTGTTCCTTACAAAATGATCAAAAAGAAAAAGAGTTTCTTCATAAAGTTCATTACCGGCATTGGTCAAGTCAATTAAAATATTTGCATCAAAAAATATTTTCTTCGTCATTAATCAATATTGTAAATAGATTTGATATCTTCATTTTTACCAGTATCAACAATGCCCCCGAACTTCTGAACCCATGGGTCCAGCTTTTCCTTAGAAAATTGCTTGTCAATACGTTTTAAAAGAGCAAAGTAATCATCAACCATCTTTGACATGCTCGTGCCTTTTTTCTTCGCTACTTTCTTTGCAAACTTCAGATTATCATCTTTTAAAAGCAGTGTTACTTTCTTTGTCATAAAAAATATTTAAGTCGTATAAATATACAAAATTATACGACTAAGCTAAAGACTCAGGGCCAAAGACTAACTTTTTTCTTCCCAAATCACACACAAATGCACAATCGTTTCCGCGGCTTTGGCCATATCATTTACGCCTATCCATTCCTGTTTGGAGTGGATACCCTGCATACCTGTAAAAAGATTGGGACATGGCAATCCCATATAGCTCAACTTGCTGCCGTCAGTGCCTCCCCGAATACTTTCTGTTGTTACTTCAAGTCCTGCTCTGCGAATTGCTTCAGCAGCATATTCCGCCACCTGGGGAAATTGATCCAATATCTTTTTCATATTACGGTATTGCTCATTAATAGAAAATTCGATTGTGGCTCCTTTATAATGATTTACAACATTATCAGCAATTTTTTTTAATCTTTTACCATACTGTTTTAATTTTTCATCATCAAAATCCCTGATAATAAATTCAATTACCGCCTTCTCAGCAATTCCTTCAAATCGAACAGGATGCACAAATCCTTCTTTTTTTTCTGTTGCTTCGGGCGCCCATTCATTGGTTGGAAGCGCATGCAAAATTTCTGCGCCTACCTTTAAAGCATTTACCAACTTATCTTTTGCATAACCTGGATGCGCAATTACTCCATTTATAACAATTGTAGCCGCATCTGCGCTAAAGGTTTCATCTTCGAGGCTACCAGATGGTCCACCATCTAAGGTATAGCCAAACTTAGCGCCCAGTTTTTTTATATCTAATTTGGCTGTGCCTTCACCAATTTCTTCATCAGGTGTGAAAAGAATTTTGATTTCACCGTGTTTTATAGATGGATAAGTCATTAAATATTCAGCAGCCTGCATAATAGCAGCCACTCCACCTTTATCATCAGCTCCCAGCAACGTATTCCCACTTGCTGTAATTACATCGCTGCCGATATGTTTTTTTAAATACGGATGGTTGATTATCGACAGTACTTGCGTTTTATCATCAGGTAATACAATATCTCCCCCATCGTAATTTTTGTGAAGTATAGGCTTCACTCCTGTTCCGCTGCAATCGGGAGCAGTATCCATATGACTGCAAAAACAAATTACCGGCACATTTTTTTTCAAAGAATTAGAAGCAATTGTCGCATACACATAACCGTAAGTATCCATTTCCGCATCCTCTATTCCTATGTCTTTTAATTCTTCCACAAGAATTTTACTCAGATTTTTTTGTTTTTCTGTAGAAGGATGCGTGCCACTTTTAGGGTCGCTTTGTGTGTCTATTCGTGCATAACGCATGAATCTGGAAGCGATGGAATTCTGATTGATTTCTATCATTCTAAATTATTTAACGCCTAATTACAAAGATATAAGGAATTTTAGGTTATGTGATTGTTCAAGGAACCATTTATAAAAAAACATTCCCGATAATAACAAATAAGTTTTCGTTTTCTGTAATTTGTTGTGATTAAATAGGCAGTAAACTAACTTTTTTAAAGATTTGTATTTTAATGGAGAAAGATTTGAGTTGCTAAACGGGCTAATAGAATTTCAATAATAAACCTTTCATGTTTTAAAATTTTGCCATGCAGCGAATGAATTTTGAAAATATCAGATTATCCAATTTTAATTAATAGAGCACTATATAAATAAGTAGATTTACAAAAAGCGATTACGAAAGCAACAACCACATTGGACAAAGAAATAGCTGATTGCCTGCCACGATTAAATACAAAACAAAAAAAACAGTTGAACGTTGTAAAACGTTTATTGATGATCAGCAAGACTGGTGGGATGAAATCAGTGAAGAGCAGCAAGAAGCGATAGATAAATCACTGGCTGAAATGAATGCAGGGAAACTAACCCCCAATAACGAAGTAATGAAAAAATATACAAAATGATTGAAACTACTTCATCTCTGAAGTGTTTTTACGAAGTTATTTTGGAAGGTCTGATGCCGTTAACTTTTCCAACACAAAATAAACAATTGGGCAAAAAGTAGAATTCTTTAGAGTGATCGCAGGCCTTTTTAGTAATACGTCTTCATCAGTATAAGGAAAGCGATGGCAATCCGAAGGGCGATTTTCATAAATATTACAATAATTATCTTCTCCCAAAAACGGGCAGGGAGAACTTTTGGTTACATAATCCCCGTCTTCATCAAGGCGTAAATAGGTTTCTATAAAAGCCCCTTCCTTCATTTTCAAATGTTTCGATATCCGTTTGATGTCTGGTGTTTTAAAACGCGGTGAAAAATTCCGGCAGCAATTGGCGCATTTCAGGCAATCAATTTTTTCAAAGGCCTCTTCATGCAAATCGGGCAATTGTTTCAATACTTTATTTTTATCCGCGCGCTTTAAAAAAATTTTATATTTTTTCTGGTTTTCTTCCGATTTTTTCTCCCAATTAACCAAAATGTCTTGCTTCATTTGGTAAAGATACATTTTGGGCGAAACTTGTTAATTCTTCCGATATTTTCCTTCCATTTTGCATCGTAACTTTGCGTCTTTATTGATGTATTTAATTAAAAATATACATTATTTGTTTGCCTGCCTGCCGGCAGGCAGGTTTACTGTGGAAGTAAAAAGTAAAAATTAATTATGAATCTTTTTGAAAAACAATCTGCTGAATTTGCTTCCAGGCACATTGGGCCAGATGAAAATGAAACCAGGGAAATGCTTGCCACCATTGGCGTTGGTAGTTTAGAAGAGCTTATCGATAGGACAGTTCCTGAAGGAATCAGGCTACATGAAAAATTGGATATAGCCGAGCCGATGAGTGAATTTGAATATTTATCTGAGCTTAAAACAATTGCCAATAAAAACAAAGTTTTTAAATCCTACATCGGGCAGGGATATTATGATACCATAACGCCCTCTGTAATTTTAAGAAATCTTTTTGAAAACCCGGGATGGTACACGCAATACACTCCTTACCAGGCAGAAATTGCCCAGGGACGTTTGGAAAGCCTTTTGAATTTCCAAACTATGGTAAGTGATTTAACAGCTTTGCCAATTGCAAATGCAAGTTTGCTCGATGAAGGAACTGCCGCTGCTGAAGCAATGGCCATGCTTTTTAATCATAAAAATAAAGACCACGACCATATCAGTTCCGGTAAATTTTTCATAGATGAAAAAATATTCCCTCAGACAAAAGATATTTTGATGACGCGGGCAAAACCTGTAGGAATAGATCCAGTTTTCGGAAATTTCAAAACCGTTCAATTGGATGAATCTTATTTTGGTGCGATCGTTCAATATCCCGATAGTGAAGGAAGTATTGAGGACCATAGAAATTTTATCGAAAGTGCACATAAAGTAAATGCACAGGTAATAATGGCTACCGATTTATTGGCGCTAACATTATTGACACCTCCCGGCGAATTGGGCGCGGATGTGGCTGTAGGTTCTTCACAACGATTTGGTGTACCTATGGGATTTGGAGGTCCTCATGCTGCATTCTTTGCAACAAAAGATGAATTCAAAAGAAATATACCAGGACGTATTATTGGTGTTAGCATAGATGCACAAAACAACCGTGCACTTCGTATGGCTTTGCAAACAAGAGAGCAACACATACGCCGCGAAAAAGCTACCTCCAATATTTGTACGGCGCAGGCTTTGCTGGCAAACATGGCTGCGATGTACGCAGTATATCATGGCCCCGAAGGATTGAAAAATATTGCAAAAAGAGTAACCTTATTATCGCAAACTCTCGCTGAACATTTAGAAGAAAGTGGCTATGAATTAGTAAACAAAAATTATTTTGATAGCATCACTTTCAAAATAAATAATGCGGAAAGATTAAAAGCCATTTCTCAAATAAATGAAATGAATTTTTATTTTCCTTCAGAAAAACTGGTAACTATTTCCCTGGATGAAACTACCACCAAAAATGATGTGCTGGATATTTTAAGTGTATTCAATGCGGCAAAAGATATAGACACTTCTACCATCACTTTTGATGATGAAATGGATTTAGAAAATATTCCTCAACCTTCACAAAGAACTTCTTTGTTTTTATTAAATCCTGTTTTTAATAAATACCATAGCGAAACAGAAATGATGCGTTATTTAAAAATGCTTGAGAACAAAGATTTGTCGCTTACCCACTCCATGATTGCGCTTGGTTCGTGCACGATGAAATTAAATGCGGCCACAGAATTAATTCCTGTAGGCTGGGCGCATTTCAGTAAGATTCATCCTTTTGCCCCCTCCTCACAAACCGAAGGTTATAATTATATCGTTCAAGACCTTGAAAAATTATTATGTACCATTACCGGTTTTTATGCTTGTAGCCTTCAACCCAATAGCGGTGCCCAGGGAGAGTTTGCCGGGTTGCTTGCCATAAAAAGGTATTTTGAAAGCAAAAATGAATTTCATCGAAATGTGATTTTAATACCTGTTTCCGCGCATGGTACCAACCCTGCAAGCGCTGTGATGGCGGGTTGTAAAGTAGTAGTAACAAAATGTGACGAGCAGGGAAATATTGATATCGAAGATTTAAAAAATCAGGCAGAAAAATATAAAGATTCTCTTGCCGGTTTGATGGTTACTTATCCATCTACACATGGCGTGTTTGAAGAAGGCATTGTAGAAATGTGTAAGATCATTCATGATAATGGGGGATTGGTTTATATGGATGGCGCCAACATGAATGCGCAGGTTGGATTAACGTCCCCGGGATTTATTGGCGCAGATGTTTGTCATTTGAATCTACATAAAACTTTTGCAATACCGCATGGTGGCGGGGGCCCGGGCATGGGACCAATTTGTGTGAATGAGAAGTTGGCGCCATTCTTACCGGGAAAGATAGCAGCCGACGACGGACAACCGACTACCGACAACCGTGGTGGTCAGTCGTCTGTAGTCGGTGGTCGGTATTCCGTGAGCGCTGCAAAATATGGCTCAGCAAGTATTTTATTAATAAGTTATGCATACATAAAAATGTTAGGTGAATCCGGGATGAGAAAAGCAACTGAATACGCAATTCTAAACGCGAACTACATGAAAGCGCGTTTGAAAAATAATTTTAAAATTTTGTTTACCGGCAAAGGTGGCACCTGTGCTCATGAATTTATTGTTGACCTGCGCCCATTTAAAACCAGCGCCGGCATTGAAGCGGAAGATGTGGCAAAGAGATTAATGGACTATAATTTTCATGCGCCCACATTAAGTTTTCCGGTTGCAGGAACTATTATGATAGAACCCACGGAAAGTGAGAACAAAGAAGAATTGGATAAATTTTGCGATGCACTGATTTCTATTTATGAAGAAATAAAAAGCATTGAAAACGGTGAAGCAGATAAAAAAGATAATGTCTTAAAAAATGCACCGCATACATTATCTGTTATCACAGCAGATGATTGGAATCATGCTTACCCACGCAGCCAAGCTGCATTTCCCCTACCTTATCTGAAAGAAAATAAATTCTGGCCTTCGGTAAGCAGAGTGAATAATACTTATGGAGACAGAAATTTGATTTGTACTTGTGAGCCGGTGGAGAGTTATATGGAGGTGGAGGGATAAGAGCAAAAAATATCCAAAATCGATTTTGCCAACCCTTTTATTTCGGTTCACGACATTTGGAAATCCCAGAAAAGAGTAATTACTTTGTAACTACAAATACAATAAACATGGAAATTTCTGTAATACCAATCGGGAACTCAAAAGGAATACGTTTGACAAAAACCGTTTTAGAAAAATACAACATCACCGATTCTGTTGAATTGATTCTTGAAAAAGGATATATCATTTTAAAGCCTAAACAAGAGCCAAGAAAAGGTTGGGAAAAGTCATTCAGGAAAATGCATGAAAACGGAGATGATAAATTAGTGATGAATGATGTTTTTCAAGACGAAAATTTTGAAGAATGGAGTTAACTCAATATGAAATTGTATTGGTAAATCTTGATCCCACTATTGGGAGTGAGATGAAAAAAACAAGGCCTGCAGTTATTATTTCACCAAATGAAATGAACAAATATTTGAATACTATTATTATTGCTCCTCTTACGAGTACTTCAAAACCATATCCAACAAGGACGGAAATAAAACATACTCATGCAAAAGGCTGGATTGTTTTAGATCAGGTGAGAACCATTGATAGACAAAGAATAATTAAAAAGCTTGATAATTTGTCTGAAAAAGAGATTGTAAAAGTGAAAGCAATTTTGAAAGAGACTTTTGTTGACTGAAATGCTATCAACAAAAAGTTTTTAAAATGGTATTTAAGGGCACCTCTAAAAACTCTCTATTTTTCTCTCATTTTGTTTTCTGTGATTTTTTCTGTGATTTTTCTTTGACTGATATTTTTTTATTCCATATTTAGTCTCCTTTTACACTTGTTGTACTTATTTTTTTCATTA
>DATKQQ010000255.1:0-7190 GCA_035532615.1 Hanamia sp. | reverse complement strand
CAAAAAAACCTACTGCCTTGCTGCGTTTAAATACTTTTTTCATACGCAAATATAATATATATCTTATTAACAGATAATTTATTATACATAATTAATATATATTATTTATTATAATGTTTGAGTTATTCGAGATGCCCTTAAGAGTAGCCCTTTGTTTTTCTTCTTTAAAAAGAAAGCGGTCTATCCAGAAATAAAAATCTTCAGCATTGCGCTCTGTTAATGTAAAAGAAGCAGAGACAACTTCATCTAACTGTAGCTCATCCTCCTTTAAATTTTCAATATTATCTAATTGATCAACATTAGGCGCAAAAACTTTCCAGGTAATAAAGTCAGAAGCGATTAATGTAAAATCATATCCCTCGCCTCTTGAAAATTCTCCTAATAAATATCCTGCTAATTATTCTTTAGCATGATGAAGGGAAGTGCTTAAATTATTTTCGTATTCAATAATAATCTTATTGTAGAGAGTATCGGCGCTGCCTTTGTGCAACCTGTCTTTTCTCGGAATATTTACAATTGTTTTTTCAGCACCAAGTGTAATGTCATCGATAACTTTTTCAGTCTCAGAATTTCCAGCATATAATCTATTCAACAAATCCTTGAATATTTCCTTTTTTGCAAGTTCTTTATTGGCGGATTTTATTTTAGTTAGATACTCTTTTATAAGAACAGATTTATCCTTCATTTAATTTTTTAAAGTTTGTTGCATAAACTGCAGCCGTTTGGAAATTTTGGATAAAAGCAAAAAGTGTTATTCCACAAAGTAAGGAATGTTTTATAAAAAAAATACCTAATTCAATAAAAAGTCAAGGCGAAATATAATTAATAAAAAAACTTCCCGCCTTCCTCGGTTGAAGGCAGGTAGATTGTTTGATGCAAAACTGTCAAAATATAAGGAGAAGTTGCGGTATGTCAAGCCTGATATTGGGGATGAATGGTGTTCTAAGGGCGGGATATCCTTTACTAATTCAGGCTTTTAGAGCTCTTAGGTTAAATACTTTAATCCAACTTTCATGTTCTTCTTTTAAAGACTTTACAATGTCTTCAATTAAAACATCATCAATAGCCTCAGGTTTGCCATGCATGAAATCGTTGCGTCTATTCTGAATGCGCTGTAGTAGTTTGGAGATGTTTTCATGACCAAGATTTTCGAGATCTAAAAAGTAAGAGTTTGCTTTTCCAAATAAGACCTTATATAACTCATTAGTCCTGGTACTAATCGACTGATACCTCTTAAATAGATTTTGACGTATTGAATCGGGCAGGTTTCTCATCGCAGAAGCTAAAAGTCTTTCAATCCGGGTTTCGAAATAAGTCCAAAAAACCAATACTATTATAGCCTTTGCCGCCGGTTTTTTGTCCTGGCTCATAAAGGGCATTGCATCATATTTAGATACGGGTCTCCGCCATTCCTGTTCAAGCATGTTGAGATACACATAATCTTCATATCGCCCTTCTGCACCCATCATGGTATTCATGGGTATTTCAAATTCCTGTCCGTACTTGTCCTTAAGTTTAATTGATTGGTGGCCTGGCATTTTGCAGTTGCAAACAGGGCATCTTCCTTCCGCCTTTCTTATACCTCCACATTGTCCACAAATAATATAATCATACCAAAGACATGTCCAGGATTGTTCGCCGGTTAAGTCCTCAAACCAATATTTTTCCATGATATTTTATATGTGTTGGTTGATAAAATTGCCCTGAATAGCAGAGACAGCAGCCGGGAATTCATATCGTTAAGCTGTTGTCACCTGGCTTCCATCAATTGTTGGAGCGTTTACCTGAAAAGATAGATTTGGCACCTTTTGCCTTGCGTGCTTTTTTCTTTCGTCCGTTTCTTTGTTTGGGTTTTGCCGCTGTCATTAACCCGTCGGGTTTATTATAATATTGCAATTTTGTTTCCAGTTCTTCTTTTCGTTTGTCATTTATTTTTCGTGTATTCCATGAACCTGACCAGATCACCTCATTCTTTCTTATCCAATAATGTGAATGGCAATCGAAGCTCCAATTGCCAATAGAAGGATCCAGGGAGACCGACACTCCATCAAAAATCAGGGTCCAGTCAGTTGGTGAAAGCGGTGTAACTACCTCCATTCCGCAGCCACAGCAGCATTTATGAATTGCTGTTTCACATTCGATAGAGATGTATATAACTCCCTCTTCTATATTTTCCGGTATTTTATCAACAAACTTATGAACTAATATCATCGTTAATAATTGAGTTATCATCAATAGAATATAGAGAATGCAATTCTTTATCTGCATCAAAGAAAAACCCTGTCATCTTTTTCCATTTTATTATGGCAAGGGCAGCATTCAATGCATTCAATTCCGCAATTTGAATGTTCCGCCCGTATAAATCAACCTGATCTGCCTCTGCAAATGAAATTCTTCCTTTAGAAAAAATATGATCTGTTTCGCCCTTCAGTGAACTGGTTACTCTTACGATACCGAAAAGTGAATTATTATCTGAAATTTCGATACCCATACCCACATCTATAAATCCAATCCCTGTTTTGTTCAGGTAATTAATTACCTGTCTCTTGATGCTTCCGTTATCTATGCAAATGAATACGAAGTCTACCCGGGCCAGTTCTTCCAAGTTTGATTCGGATATATATTCGTAATGTGCTTTAATGCCTTTGTGCATCCTGGAGTAAATATCCAAAAAGTACCCAACCTTACTTTTAATAGCTTTCAGCACTTCAGCTTCGGGTGCGCCAGGTGATCTGAAAGCATTATGAAGCAAAAAATCATCCCCATCATAAATATGAATTTCACTTACCGGAGTTTTTGAAATAAAATCAAGTAAATAGGAACCGGTTCCACCCAATCCAATGATGGCTATCTTATGCCCTCTTAGCTTTTCTGAGACTTCACTTATTTGAGCTCTGCTTGAATTGGTATCGGGATAATTAAAGGCAGGGTCATACTCATTACTCTCTACCAACCGGAATGTTTGCGCCTTAACAGAACTGTCGATAGATTGGGCTGGGCCGCTGATTATATCGATATAGGTTTTGAACTTATGGTAATAGTCCGTGTATCCGTTCGGGGGTTTATTTGAAAAGGATCTGTCTATCTCTATGCCTTCGCCAATAGTTGTTTTATTTTGGCCATGCACCAAAGCGGTGATAACTGCACCATTTTTATGGCAAGGTTGTTCGCCAATAAAAAATATAACATGATTTCTGGGCACACCTGCTTTATCGCCCGCGACCGTCAGATCTGTTACCAAGGTACCATAACAAATTTCCCGCCTTGAATTTACGTAGGGAATATGGCTAACCAGGACATGAGCTCCTTTGATGAAAACCTCATATCCTTCGTCTCTCAACTTTTTGAGGTCAGGGCTATGATCTGTTAGTTTGTGTAACATTGAATCTCATTCCTTCTTTAACTTTTACGATATCCCCTTTGACCAATATGCCCTCCGGTTTATTGTTGTCTCCTTTTTTATAGGTAACGGTATAACTCACGTTCGGATCATTTGATATTGAGCCAAACGCCAATATAACAACCTGGTCAAATGAAATAGTTTTTTCGTTCCACTGTTTTTCCCGTGAATTCACCAGTATAATTACTTCTTTGGTTTTTCCGTCACCTTCTTTATTCTCAATTCCTTTATTTTTATCTTGTTCCATAAACTTATATTTTTAAATTAAATTGCTTTAAGTGAGAAGCCATAATCCTTATAACTAATCAGCTTTTTTTGTTCTATATTTTCCTGCCAGGCTGCTTCACGGTGACTTAACTCCTTAATTTCAGTAGCACTGAAATATTTAAATGTTTCGGAAACCTTTCTCATAATTTCAATTTCAAAGGAATCAAATAACAACTCATTAAATGTGAGTAAGGGTTCAAAATAAGATCCTTCATAACCACCTGATTCGTCGAATTTCCTTTTTAACAAGTCCCCTGAATCAATTAAATTGTAAATTTCTTCGTACCTGGATGGAACAGGTCCGTATCGAACCGCCCGATAGTTCAGTCCGGTAATACCAAAGCCTGAGTTTTTAAATGCAAGAAAATCGCAGTAGAATAAAAGCTTATTCAATTTAGTTATCCATGTATTAGATTCATTCGAGAAAAACATGATCATATGAGATATCTTATCGAGGTCGGGTATACGATACCCTGAATATTCATCCGTAGTTTTTCTGTTGAGAACCGATAATGGTAAATAGGTTGGTATGTCATTCAGTTCCTCTCCTGCAATAATTTTTTGACAAAGCTTATCAATCCTTTCAAAGTCCTTTTCACCGATTATTTCCCTACTCATCAATAAAAACTTTCTGAATTCAGAGGGATCTTCTGCAGCTACAATAAGCCGCCCGTTCCCTGTACTCGGCATCTCCCCTTGCTCATACAACCTGTAGCTATTAGGTCCTAATCCTAAAATAGTTGACATTTTCGAAGCCGAAAGACCGTATTTCTGTCTTATTTGCCTAATATGGTCAGGGAAAGGAATTCCATATTTTTTCCGATATTGGTTATAAACCTGGTTAAGATTTATTTTATCCAGTTCAGCGGTTGTAAATTCCTCCTGACTGGTATCGCAAACATAGAAGTGCTCAACAATTTCAAATTCATCTCTACGAAACGGAAACTTGCCTGGCTTTCTATTCAAAGTCGCTTTACCATCATTAAAAGGGCTGTCAATTATTTCTTCTATCATTTAAACGGGTATGTTATTATTCTTTCAGCAAAGTGAAAACTAATGCAAATTACGGGCTTGTTCAAATAGCCTCTCGTAATTTTGATGTATACTTCCCTGCCTTTAATTATTTTTCCGAATTCCCACAATTCAGGGCCGTCATCTTTATCTTTAGATGGTCCTTTGTAAAAATCCTCATGAGTCAGTTCTTCCAAATGTTTTCGTGCAGAAATTTCACTCAGCTCCAACTCTAAAAAAGTCATAAGGTTTTTACCTCTGGATCTATAAAAAATGATTTCGAAAATGGCCATCTTCTCCTTAAAATCTTTTAAAAATGCCTCTACTTCTTCCTTTGTTGTGTCCATTTATTCGAATCATTTCTAAATATAAAATAACTTTACAGTTGCAAATATAGTGAAAATATTATAAAATTCAACTTTAAAGTTTAAGTTTGGCTATTTTCAATTTTTGGAACAGATGAATCAGAAATAAAAAGCTACCAGCCAAGCCGCTTTCAATTTAACCTGCCTGGTGATCTAGATTCCTGATAAGAGTGCAGATATCCTCAATAATATCTACGCCAGCATATGAAATTCATGAGAGCTAAAACTCCTCTATCGGTTCAATTCGTTAGAACGAGACGTCAGCAGATTTAACCACACGACATTTCAGATGTCAATTTTTCCTTCAACAACATCATATCGTCGCTTACTTTCATGTCCAAAATTTTCGCGTAGTGCTGAGTTGTCCTCAAATTCTTGTGACCAAGCATTTTTGAGACTGTTTCTATCGGAACACCATTATTAAGTGTGATAGTAGTGGCAAAAGTATGACGCGCAATATGAAACGTTAACCGCTTTTTGATCCCACATATATCCGCGATCTCTTTTAAATAGCCATTCATTTTTTGATTACTCAATATCGGAAGTAGACGATTATTATAAATACATTTGATATTCTCCTTATATTTTTCCATTATGATTTCTGCAAATGGAAGAAGAGGTATCCTTGAAGGTGTTTCTGTTTTTTTCCTACTTGTAAAAATCCACCTTTGGCCGTCGACTCCTAATGAAATGTCTGTTCTCTTTAATTTCAGTATGTCTGCATATGCAAGGCCGGTATAGCAACAAAACAGGAAAATGTCTTTGACTTGTTCTAGCCTCTCAATTGAGAATTTTTTTTCTGAAATTGCCTTTAATTCAATTTTGGATAAAGGTGTTATTTTGACTTCATGCAATGACATCTGAAAGCGCACGAATGGATCTTGACTCAACCATCCGCGTTTAATACATTCATTGATGATCTTTCTGAAATTTCGAATATACTTCATCGTGGTATTATGATTGCACTTTCTAACGTGTACATCGATTTTTCAGAAATAGGGGAATTTTTGAATACTCCTGCATTTGCTTATATACTTACTTCATTGGTTAATTCGTTTTCCGGAACAGAAAGGGCTCTTGAACATTCATGTTTTATTAGAAATAACCCAACTACCGCAACTGCTCAAGCTACAGCCTTCCCCGGTTTCAATTCTTTTATTTGCATTATTATATAAGCTTGAACTATTTAGATTTGGTAGTAGTTAAATGTAAAAAAATACCTCTATCAAATATACAGGTATTGAAATAAAGTTTGAGTCAAAATAAAAATCTTCCTTTTTTCTTCTCTTGCTATCTTTTTTATTAATTCTTTAATAATAAGTGCATCAGGTAACCGAAGAAGCAAATGCCAGATGTGAAGGAAGAAATAAAAAAAAACCAAGAGGAGATCAAAACAAGAAATCCAATAAAAGAGGAAGAGACTATAGAATGGTAGGAGATTACAAATCACTCTTCTACCAAATGCAGTTTATAAGCAGCTTTTACTAATCCTGATGTATTCTTTACATGAAGCTTGTTGATCAAATTTTGGCGACGGGTATCAATAGTTCTTTTATTTACAAATAATTCCCGGGCAATTTCCTCGTTGGTCATTTCCATAGCGATCATTACTTTCCCCAACCCGCTATGTTTCGCATTCTGGCTGATTCTTAATCTTCCAGGCCTTTCATATCTTCTACTATCCTACTCAATGAGAATCTGCCGTGACTTACAGATGATTTATAATTTATCGATGAAGTACACGCTTTAAAAAGCATTCGTCTACCCATAAGGTTATTAATTTATGCCGGAAGGTGGAAGTTTCGATCTTTCTTATAAATACTGTCGCAATCTAATTTTTCAACTGTTAAATTTTTCACTTAATATTTTTTGCCAGGATTAAATTAACTGAACAAAAGTTTATTGAACTTAACTTTATTTTACATCACATACTGTTTGAATCTGGCTTGTTCATTTTCATTTGTTAATAAAACCTTACCAACACCTGTTTAATATTTACCCATGTCTTGTTTTTAATAATTAAGCTCACTAATTTCGTTTTTGGAATTTCAATTGTGAACAAGAAAATGTAGAAGTATGAATGAAACACCCATGCTGTTTCCAATAACTCCATCTGAGTTTTGGAAACAAATCAAAATGATCATTGA
>DATKQQ010000254.1:0-26332 GCA_035532615.1 Hanamia sp. | reverse complement strand
GATACCATGCGTAAAAATGGCTACGCTATAATGGATGCAATTTCCATGGCAATTAACGGAAAACCCATCATCCCATTTGTACCTGCATATAGTCCATGAGGGAATGGACTTATACACATTTTTTTTAGGCTGAATAGTTACTTATTTTCTATTATAGAAAACGCCCTCATTTCAGAAGCAAAAACAACGGAACCGGAACTGGAAGAATAATAAAGCGGTTTAATTCCGGATGCGTCTTTTACGAGGAAAAGATTTTTTTCCAATATATCATAAAGGGCAAAAGCGAACATACCCGACAGTTTATTAAAGCTCTGTGTATTCCATTTTGCAAATGCTGCGAGGATCACTTCTGTATCAGTTTGGGCATGAAAGCAAACTCCTGATTGTGTCAATTCATTTTTGAGTTCATGAAAATTATAAATTTCGCCGTTAAATGAAATTACATAGCGATCCTGAAACATCATTGGCTGCCGGCCACAATCAGAAAGATCAAATAAGGAAAGCCGGAGATGGCCTAATACCAGTTTGCTTTGAGGGCACTGATAAAAAGTCCTCACCGTCAGGGCCTCCATGCTTTTGCAGATAACACATCAGGAGTACCTTGTCTTCTATGACGGACATCGGTAGAGCTTTATCCGCTATTCCTGCTATCCTGCACAAATTTTTTTAGTTGAATGGTGATACTGATAGCTATCGGAATATCAATTTTTATTTGACAAAAATTTATCTTCATAAGTCATTCTAATCCCCTCATCAAAACCTATTTTTTCATGCCACCCCAATTCATGGATCTTATTTACATCCAATAATTTTTGGAAAGTGCCATCAGGCATGGAAGTATCAAAAACAAGTTTGCCTTCATATCCTGAAATATTTTTTATCATTAAAGCCATTTCGGCAATGGAAATATCTTTTCCGGTACCAATGTTGATTATATCAGGAACATCATAATGTTCCATTAAGAAATAACAGGCGGAAGCCAAATCATCAACGTGTAAAAATTCGCGGCGCGGATTACCGGTTCCCCAAATGGTAACTGCAGACGCATTATTTAATTTTGCTTCATAAAATTTGCGAAGCAACGCAGGAAGTACGTGTGAATTTTTAAGATCGTAATTATCACCGGGCCCATACAAATTAGTAGGCATGGCGCTGATGAAATTGCAACCATATTGTTTATGATAGGACTGGCACATTTTTATACCCTCAATTTTGGCAATCGCATATGCATCGTTGGTAGGTTCCAGGTAGCCGCTCAATAAGTATTCCTCTTTAATTGGCTGTTTTGCATTTTTGGGGTAAATGCAACTACTGCCGAGGAACAATAATTTTTTAACACCTGTTTTGTAGGATTGATGAATCACATTATTTTGAATGGATACATTATCATAGATGAAATCTGCCGGGTAAGTATTATTGGCGTTGATACCACCAACTTTAGCTGCAGCCAAAAAAACGTATTCGGGTTTTTCTTTTTCAAAAAATTCTTTTACGTCAAGTTGGTTCCGGAGATCAAGCTCTGAAGAGGTTTTTAAAAGCAAGTTTTCGTGTCCTTCTTTTTTTAGCTTTCTTATTATTGCGCTTCCTGCAAGGCCACGGTGGCCTCCCACATATATTTTTGAGTTTTTTTGCATGAATTAATTTTTAAATTGGAGGCCACGGATTATACGGATTTTATTGTGTGCCTGACTGCGTTGTATAGACAATGATTTTTTTTAGTTGGATTAAAAAAATAATTCTGAATTCACGTAAGAGAATAACATAAAACCGGAAAACCTGATCATAAAATATTTCTGTTTCAATCTGTGGTAATTTTTGTATCCCGATAGCTATCGGAATTGGTAAAAAAACCTCATCCCAACCCTTCCTTCGAAAAGATCAGGAGGACATTTCTGAAGGAGAAGAACACACGCTATTAAAAATCCATGTCTGAATGGCTTCAACCACTCAGGCGTGACCAAAAAACTATATTAATTCCAAATTCTTTTTATCAAAATGAGCGCTCAATTGCAGATCGAGCGTATCAATTTTTACGACGGCACGATTTCCCAGCACTTCTACTACCATTCCTTTGTAATTCATAAGTACTCCTTGTTTGATGCGCACCTCGGCATTAACTACAAACCCTTTAGACTCTACCTGCACATCATCAAACTCATTCAAAAATTTTCTGATGATATCAATTTCCTGATCCCGGATTTGTGCGGGTTTTCCGAGCCAATAAACAAAATTTAAAATACCGGGAACAGTTTTTACCTCCCATTTTTTGTCTTCCTCAAGCCTTACAAAAACATATCCCTTAAATACAGGTTCCAGAACCACCTTTCTCCTGTCGCTCCACTGGCGGGTAACTTTATTAATAGGGCAATAATTTTCTATGCCTTTGTCAAGCAGTAAGGAAGCCACTTTCTTCTCCCATCTTGGTCGTGTATATACTGCATACCAGGTTTTCTTTATTGTTTCGATGATTTTTTAATTTTAAGTTCTTACGTTTTTTAATCCTCCATTTTCAATTATTAATTCTCAATTACTCACAGCTTCGCTATTCCTCAGTCACCTACTTTTTTTAACTGAAGTAAAAATAATTTCATTGCCGGGTTATATTATGTTTCTCTTATCTGCGGAAACGCTTTTTTAAAAATGATAAAATTCCTTTTCTTTCTTCCAGATAATATCCGCCACCATATTCGCCTCCGTAACCCTATCCATATCCGTAACCATATCCATATCCATTTCCATTTCCATTTCCATTTCCATTTCCATTTCCATACCCTCCAAAACCATAACCATAAATATTAAATCCACGTGGTTTAATTCCATTAAATACAAGATACATATTTTTAAACTTTTTCTGTTTATGCAATGCGTCTATCATGGAAAGGAATACCCTGGGTGTAACCGCATGCCTGATTACAAACAAATTAATATCTGCAAATTTTTGAAGCAATTGTGCATCCGTAACAGGCGATACAGGAGCCGTATCCATAATTATATAATCGAACCTGGTTTTTAATTCAGTCATTAACACCTCGAATTCTTCTCCCTGGATCAGTTCCGTAGGATTAGGCGGGATAGGCCCTGCAGAAATAATATACAATCCGGGAAATTCCGTTTCTTTTATAATTTCATCCACAGAAGCTTTTCCGGAAAGATTACTTGAAATCCCGGGCGTTTTTTTCACCTTTAAAATTTTGCTTAGTTTGGGCTTCCGCAAATCCATTTCCATTAACGCTACTTTTTTACCGGTGAGTGTGAAACTAATCGCAAGGTTGATAGCAACGAAACTTTTCCCTTCGCCCGAAATGCTGGAACTTATCATAAGAGTATTTCGCTTCTCATTAAGTCCCATAAATGCCAGGTTGGTTCTGATAGATCTAAACTGCTCGGCTACTACAGTGCGCTTTCCCTCCATGATCACAATGGGATCTTTATCCTTTACCTGCACTAATTCTCCGAGGATGGGAATGTCCATTTTGTTTTCCACTTCAGAACGCACATTCCCTTTGTTATATACTGTGGCATACAAGTCAAGCTGTTTCACTACTTCCTGCATTAAATCCGGCGATCGAAGAACTACAATTTCATTATCAACAATCTTCTTTTCTCCAAAGATATTCAGGGCATCCAACACTTTGGAATCTCCACCATTCTTTTGAGGATCTTTTAATAAACCTTGCGCCGATGCTATATATACCGGCACCTGGGAACGAAGGTCCACAAAAGCTAAGAACATGGAAATAGAAACCGTAATTACAAAAAATGGCCAGAAAGGCAGGTATTTGTAAATTATCTGCTTAAAGATATTTGAATTTGTTTTTTCTTTAAAAAATTGGTCTTCGTCCATCGGTAAGTTTAATTTACAAATTAAAACGGCTAAAAAGTACAAACAAGATTGAAATCAGGGAAACCACAGAACTAATATACGTAAATACCCTTAAAGTTTTATCCTCCTTTACTTTTAACGGTTCTACATAAATAATATCATTGGGTTGCAGATAAAAATAAGGGGAATAAAAGATAGATTTATCAGTTAGGTTCAATCTTTTAAATACCCTTGAATTTCCTTTTTCCCTAATCACCATTACATTGTCGCTTTTACCTTTCTCTCCAATACCACCACTGGCCGCAAGAGCATCCAGCAAAGTCATATTATCACCTGCCATTAGTAATATCTGGGGCGATACACCACCCATCATAGTAACGTGCCTGTTTAAAAAACCAACTGCTACTACTGTCTCTGCCAGGTAAGGAGTGAGTTCTTTCTCGAGGGTATCTTTTAATTGTTTGCGTGTCATTCCTGCTACATGAAGAGTTCCTAATTTTATAAATTGAATATTTCCATTTTCATCAACCAAATAGGCTGGTGCCTGTCCCTGGGCACCTTGAGATGCCGCCTGTAAATCCTGGGGCGCATTATAAATAAGGGTATTTTCAGGACTAAGGCTCGCAACAGTAATTCCTAATAAATCTCCTTTTTGAATTTTGGGTTCAAAATTTTTTGATACCAGGTTGGTGAGGGTAGTATCGTTAGGAATGTCCTGGAAATAAGTATAATTTTTTGTGGAGCTACAAGAAGATAAAAGGATGATTAGGAAAATTGGAAGTTGAAAATTGAAAATTGAAAAATGACGCCTGCCGATAGAAGGATGCCCCTTACTAACTGATAACTGATTCCTGATACCTGGTTCCTGATACTTGGTTCCTGATACTTGATTTGTGATATGCATATTCAGTTTGAATGGCAATAAATTTGTTAGAAGGGGTTCATCTTCGGGTGGCTGCAATTTAGATGAAAAATTCTAATTGCTAAAGGTTTTTCGGTTGGGAAAGGACCTGAATATATAACGATTTTGTTCTGTGAAAATTGTTGTGTAAAGAATAGTCATCAGGATTCACCCAACGATTAAAAAATTTTTATGACAGGAATTTAAAAGGATAATGAAATTACAATTCCGCTTTTTTTTGCAGCTATCATTTTCATAATGCCATATCCTACGCCTACTGCAATTAAAATTAATAATCCGCCATCTATGGGGCAAGGAATATCAGGATCCTGGTAATCGCAACCGTTGCCACCAGGTTGAGCCTGCAGTATTGAATGTAAAAAAATAAAAAAAATTATTAGAAGTAAAAATGGAATTATCAGTTTTGAAAATCGTTTCATAGCAGACGTTTAAAGTTGCTAAATTATAAAAAAATATTGATTCAAAAGAGAAATGGGACTGTTTTTCATTTTAAAAGAATCTTGATAATTCTTTCAAAACTATTTTGCAAAGTCATTTCCAGGCAACTAACTTTTTAGAATTGATATCATGGTTCTCAATTTCACTTAAAATTGTTGATTCCGGTCTTCAACAAAAGCGATCAATTGTTAAAAATTTTACAATGACTATATTTTATTTTGAAATTACGAAAAGATTCGTACATTTGACTACGAAATTATTCGTAGATACTTAAAAAAAATAGCAATGAATAGAACAGAGTTCTTAAAACCTACAGGAAGTGAAATGGAAATTTTACAAATATTATGGGAAGAAGGCGATTCTACTGTAAGGGAGGTACATGAGATATTATCTGCCAATAAGGAATCCGGTTATACCACCACATTAAAGCTGATGCAGATCATGCATGAAAAAGGATTATTGAACAGAAATGATGAGGCAAGGTCGCACATTTATTCTGCTGCTATAAAGAAAGAATCTATGCAAAAACAAGTAGTGAGTAAAATGATTACCGGTATGTTTAAAGGATCGCCGGTCAAACTGATCATGCATGCGCTGGGTAACTACAAAGCATCAAAAGAAGAACTGGATGAAATAAAAAAATACCTGGATGAAATAGAAAAGGAAAGAGATGCCAAAGAGAAAATCAATTCAAAAAAATAAGACATTTCCATTTTGGAGTTTCCAAAAAATTATGAATCCTAAAAAATTAAGTAATGAACCCTTTTAGCTTTCTCTCCTCTCCCACTGTCCTGGCCCTTGGCTACACATTAGTATATAGTCTGTGGCAGGCATTTATTGTTTATATTTTTCTTCGGTTGATATTAAAATATATTTCAGGATCGTTTGCCAAATTTCGGTACGCCATTTCATCTTTTGCGTTTTTGGGCATTGCTGTATGGTTTGTAATTACGTTTTTGCAACAATTGTCATTACGACAAACAGAATATATTTCAAAGGAAATAACTGGGCACAGTTCTCTACAGCAAATAGTATCCAATCATTATTTTGCCGCTGCTTCTGATGGTTTCTCTTTTGCATTTTTAAATAATTATCTTCCTTGGTTAGTCGCTGTTTATTTGACCGGAATTATATGCTTTGGATTCCGGTTAATGCTCGACTATTTTCAAACCATCCGTTTAAGAACAGAGGAACTTTCAGATATGGAGCCTGCATTTATGGATTATATCTGGGAATTGGCCAATAAGATGGGCATTAAGAAACCTGTTTATTCATATATTTCCTGTAAAATAGAGATTCCTGTAATGATTGGTTTTTTCAGGCCATTTATTTTATTGCCACTGGCAGCTATTAATAATTTATCACCGCAGCAAATTGAAGCTATTTTGTTGCACGAGCTGGCACATATCCGTCGTAATGATTACTTATGGAACCTGGTTCAAACGGTGTTGGATATTATTTTCTTCTTTAATCCTTTTGCCTGGTGGATATCTAAAAACATTCGCAATGAGCGCGAACAATGCTGCGATGAAATGGTGCTGCAATTCTCGGATCCGTATCATTATGCCCGCGCTTTGCTCTCACTGGAGGAATCGGATAAACAGAGCCATAACCTGGTAATGGCAGCAGTCAGAAAACATTCTCAATTATTACATCGTATCAAAAACATTATGGAAATGAAAAACCATCGTATCAATCTCCGCCAGAAATTAATCGCATTAGTGATTGTAATCACCGCTACTATATCCATCGCATGGCTTACTCCGAAAGAAAATAAAACTATGGATAAGGATACAAAATTGCAAAACTCAAAAGCATCTTTATCTTTTGCACAAATCATTATAGCTCCTAACATATTACCAGGACATTCTAAATTGGTAAAATTAGTATCAGATTCAAGCCATCCTGGAAAGGTTCCACCACCACCACCACTTCCTCCTGCACCACCAATAACGCAGGCTCCTCCTGCACCTCCTTTACCGCCAGTACCACCGATAGCTCCTCATGTATCTATGAATGCATTGAAAGATAGCTTCCCTTCATCAGAAAATTATTTCAAAGGGCCTGAATGGAAAAAACAAATGGAAGCCATCAATAAAAGTGCCGATTCAATTCAAAAATATTTTCATAGTAAAGCCTGGCAACAGCAGCAAAAGGAAATACAGAATAGTACCGCCGGAATCCAAAAATATTTTAATAGCCCCGAATGGAAAAAAAACCAGGAAGAAATAAAGAAAAATGCTGAAAAAATGCAACAATATTTCAATAGTGATGCATGGAAAAAACAGCAAGAGGAAATTCAAAAAAACACTGCTGGAATCCAAAAATATTTCAATAGCCCCGAATGGGAAAAGAACCAGGAAGAAATAAAGAAAAATGCTGAAAAAATGCAACAGTATTTTAATAGCGATGCATGGAAAAAGAACCAGGAAGAAATAAAGAAAAATGCCGAAAAAATGCAACAATATTTCAATAGTGATGAGTGGAAAAAACAAAATGAGGAATTGAAACATGTTACCGATTCAGTGAAGGCTTACTTTAAAAGTGATGAATGGAAAAAACAACAGGAAAATCTACAGGAAGCAATCACGCAAACCAATAATTTTTTTCAAAGTGATGAATGGAAAAAGCAAAAGGAAAATCTTAAAAAATTAATGGAAAATGTAAAAGAAATGCAGAGCGATTCCCAATCAAAAAAGAAATAACGAATTCCCGAAAAATCATATTTAATTTTTAGTTGTGGGCAGTGGAGACATTGCCTATGGCTGTTGTAAGGATACCTTTTTAATCCGATATTTATTGGATCTTCACAGTCTGTTCATAACATTCACAATTATTTACTTTTCGCTTTAAGTATATTTGACGAAATCAAAGGAAATTGATTTATATAATTAATACCTGCAGAAGTAAAGTGTAAATAATTTCTTTCTTTTGCGTAAAATTCGAAAAGTATTATGGCTGAAAAAGATTTGTTTGATTATAATGAAGAATCCATCAAAAGCCTCGACTGGAAAGAGCATATCCGCCTGCGCCCGGGGATGTATATCGGGAAAACAGGCGATGGAAGAAGCGCTGATGACGGTATTTATGTGTTATTAAAAGAAGTGATAGACAATTGTGTAGATGAGTACACTATGGGATTTGGAAAACATATAGATATCTCTATAAAAGACAAAACAATTACCGTTCGTGATTTTGGAAGAGGAATCCCATTAGGAAAAGTAGTGGATGTAGTAAGCAAAATAAATACCGGCGCAAAATATGATAGCCGGGCATTTCAGAAAAGCGTGGGGCTCAATGGCGTAGGAACCAAAGCAGTAAACGCTTTAAGCGAATATTTTAAAGTAACATCTATCCGGGAAGGCAAACAAAAAACTGTCGAATTTGAAAGAGGCAAATTAATAAAAGATGCAAAAGAAGAAAAAACTACAGAAGAAAACGGAACAGAAGTAACTTTCATTCCCGATGAAAAAATCTTTAAAAATTACCAATATCTGCAGGAATTTCTTGACAATCAATTTTGGAATTATTGTTTTTTAAATGCAGGTATGGTCATTAATTATAATGGCAAAAGATATGTAAGTAAAAATGGGCTACTCGACCTGCTCCAGCGCAAAACAAATGAAGATGAAATAAGGTATCCCATAATACATTTAAAAGAGGAAGATATTGAAGTAGCCATAACTCACAACAATCAATACGGCGAGGAATATTACAGTTTTGTAAACGGGCAGTTTACCACGCAGGGAGGTACGCATCTCGCGGGTTTTAGGGAAGGCTATATAAAAGCGATTCGCGATTTTTATAAGAAAGATTATGATGCGGCAGATATTCGCGGAAGTATTTGCGCAGCTATCAGCATTCGGGTACAGGAACCTGTTTTTGAAAGCCAGACAAAAACAAAACTGGGATCCAGTTTAATGTATGAAAAAGGACCCGCAGTAAAAAGTTTTATCAGCGATTTTTTGGGGAAAGAATTCAATAATTTTTTACATAAAAATCTGGAAACTGCTGATGCCATCAAAAGAAGGATTGAACAAAGCGAGCGTGAAAGAAAAGACATGGCAGGTATCAAAAAACTGGCAAATGAAAGAGCTAAAAAAGCCAACCTGCACAATAAAAAATTAAGGGATTGCCGGTATCATTTTGACGATGTAGCGGAAGGAAAAAATAAAGATGAAATCAATGCGAAGCGCATGGAGACTACACTCTTTATTACAGAAGGAGATAGCGCCAGCGGCTCAATCACTAAATCACGCAATGTCGAAACACAAGCAGTTTTCAGTCTTCGTGGGAAACCTTTAAATAGCTTTGGCCTTACTAAAAAGATTGTGTATGAAAATGAAGAATTTAATCTTTTGCAACATGCCTTAAACATTGAAACCGATTATGAAGACCTGCGTTATAATAACATTGTAATTGCAACAGATGCTGATGTTGACGGAATGCATATCCGCCTTTTGCTGATGACATTTTTTCTACAGTTTTTCCCTGATCTCGTAAAGAACGGGCATGTGTATATTTTGGAAACCCCTTTATTCAGGGTAAGGACGATGCCTGGTAAAAATAAAGAGAAACAGGAAACGATTTATTGTTATGATGAAAATGAAAAACAAAAAGCAATAGAAAAATTAGGTAGCAAACCTGAAATTACAAGATTTAAGGGATTAGGGGAAATTTCGCCGGAAGAGTTTGGTAATTTCATTGGCACCGATATCAGATTGCAACCGGTTATGCTTTTACCCGAAATGCATATTCAACAATTATTAGAATATTATATGGGGAAAAACACACCTTCCAGGCAGGATTTTATTATTGATAATCTGAAGGTGGAGATGGATTTGGTAGCAATGGAAAATTGAGAATGGAGAATGGAGAATGGAGAATGGAGAATGGAAAATTAAAAAAGAGAACAACATTATTTAGGAAAGTTCTATTTAGAAAAGTCCAACAATTTTGTATTGCCTACAATTATATTGTAAATGTATTTGAGAAAGCAAAAAGTAGAAAAAGAATTATTAATTCAATTGCTTAAGAGCGGAACTTCTATAGGTGCAAACATTGAAGAAGCAATTGGAGCTCAATCTAAAAGTGATTTTATTCATAAAGTTGCAATTGCCTGCAAGGAATCAAGAGAAACCTCATATTGGCCAAGGCCGTTTAAAAATGCTGAGATAATGGAACTGAAACTTGCTCAATCTTTTCTTTCAGGATCAGAAGAATTAAAGAAAATACTTTCATCAATTCTAAAACAAGCAAAGGGCTTTTCAGGAATTGAAAATTAGGTTTTGTGAATTAAAAAGTAAGTTTCTAAGCCCCCAATTCATAATTTATAATTTTAAATTCTTAATTCTTTAAGTTTTAAATTTGTAAAAATATTTTTATGGAAGCAATTAAATTAACTGGGACATCGCACAATGGAAAACTTACAGTTTCTGTTCCTGAAGAATATGATAATAAAGAACTTGAATTAATGATTATATCATCTACGGAAATGAAAAGCGAAAAAGAAGGCGCAAAAAAAATAAAAAATAATGAAAGGGCAGAGAAGTTTATGCGTCTTGTAGGTTCGGCTAAACATCCAGATTTCCCAAAGACAAAATATGATGTTTATGACCAATAAGATTTTTGTTGATAGCACTGTATTAATTGAAACGTACAAGGGTAATAAAGTAGATTTTTATCAAACCTTATTTTCAGATATCACCAATCATTTTTTTATAAATGAGATTGTAATAAGTGAATATCTTTGTTATATACTCGGCTACCATACAGGAGTATCACCACGGACATTACAGCAAAAAAAGCAAATCGCAATTACACTTGAAAGCGAGAAAGAACAAGTAAATATTTTAGAAGAATTTCATTTCCTTTCAGGAAATCCAGATTTTATTTTCGAAATGCCCAGGTTTATGTCAACTTACAACCTTCTCCCAAATGACTCTATTATCCTTGCCACCTGCAAACTACACGGAACAAAATTAGCATCGCACGATTCGGATTTTATTATTCCATGTAAATCAGAAAACATAGAATTATTAAGGAGTTCTAATTCATAATTTTTAATTCACAATTACAAAATGCATATAGTTTTTCAACACGAAGATGTAAATACACTTTCCAAAAGTTTTGATTTAGACGAATCGCTTCGTGGTGAAATTATTGAGATCAAAGATGATTTTGCGGTTGGCCCGCTAAAAGATATCTATTCTGATGAAGGGATTGAAGAAAGAAAGCAATGGTGGAGGAATGTATTGTCAGGAGGAGATTACGACGGCCATGTTGATAGCGGTGAAGTAAATGATCAAAAAGCAGTAGAAACCATAAAAGCGAAACTAAAAAATGATGAACACAAAATTGTTTGGATATGGGTAGCTCCCAACAAGCATGATGTAAGCGGCTATTATTGGCTGATGGCTCAATTGAAAGAATTTGCCGGCAGCGTATTTGTTCTTACTTTGAATAATCTTCCTTTTATAAATGACAAGGGAAATATTTTTTACCCGGAGAATTTATATGATATCCCACCAAAAGAATTTTTGAAAGCAAAGAAATTAGCACGACCAATTACCCCATCAGAATTTGAAATTGATCCCGATGAATGGGCAAAGATCTGTAATGAAAATAAAATGGTTCGTATTCTTGAAGGAGCCAAAAAATTGTCGCAACATGATGCCGGTTATTTTGATAAATATCTCTTAGAATTTATAACTCCTGACTGGCAGAAAGCCAATAAAGTGATCCACCATTTTTTAAGCAAATCAAAACGAACTACCGGTGATGCGTACTTGCTTTGGAGACTGAAAGAATTAATCGCTGCCGGCCAAATAGATTCCCAGGGAGAATTAAAAAATATGAAAGAATTTGAGGTAAAGCAGAAAAAGGTTGAATAAAGATATTAAGAAACTTCAGGAAAAGGTTTTTTTATTATATGTACATGAAAGAATCAATTATTCTCTTTACTATTTCGCTGATTAAAGGCAGGGAATCATGCTCCGGTATCGTTTGCGTAAAAAAATTTATCCAATACCATTGCTAATAATTATAATGGGGTTACACTTGTAAATTAAACGACATTCAAAACAAAAAAGGTTTTTTGGAGGAAGACCAGGAATTCGATAATTAAAATTTTCTTATCATTCTCCTGGATGGTAAAGTCGCCTAACAATTGATCATCCAATAATCACAAAAAATAATTATGAATCTTTCGAGATTTACTTTACAAAAAATTTCTCCGAAAACAGTTACTATTCCTGATGAAAACCTTCCTGATCTTCCCGAAAAAGTTTTACAGTTTGGAACCGGAATTCTGCTACGCGGATTACCCGATTATTTTATTGACAAAGCCAATAGAACAGGTATTTTTAACGGGCGTATTGTTATGGTAAAAAGTACTTCAAAAGGCGATGCCACTGCCTATTCAAAACAGGATGGATTATATACTTTATGTGAAAGAGGAATCTTGGGGGGTAAAAAAATTGAAAAAAATATTATCATTTCATCAGTGAGCCGGGTATTGATTGCCCGAAATGAATGGAAGCAGGTTTTAGAATGTGCATACAATAAAGATTTAAAAGTTATCATTTCCAATACCTCAGAAGTGGGGATTCAATTAATAAATGATGATATACATCAATACCCGCCGGTTTCATTCCCGGGAAAATTATTGGCTTTTTTATATGAAAGATTTATTGCTTTTAAGGGTAGTAAGGATAGTGGGTTTGTGATAGTACCCACAGAATTAATTTCGGAGAATGCAAAAAAATTAGAAGCCATAGTTCTCGAACTTGCACATTTGAATTCTCTGGAGCCCAAATTCATCGAATGGATTGAGACAAACAATTACTTCTGCAATTCCCTGGTGGACAGAATTGTACCAGGCATTCCGGACAAAAAAACAAAAAATGAGATCGAAAAAAAATTAGGCTTCCGGGATGAATTATTAACTGTAAGCGAGGTATATTCTTTATGGGCTATTGAAGGTGACAAAAAAATAAAAGATATTTTATCTTTTTCAAAAGCTGATAAAGGAATCGTGATTCAGCCTGACATTAATTTACATCGCGAATTAAAATTACGCATCCTGAATGCAACCCACACACTTAGCTGTGGTATTGCATTTCATGCAAACATAGATACCGTGCAGCACGCCATGGAAAATAAAATTTCAGAAAAATTTATTAAAAATTTAATGAGAAATGAAATAGCTCCGGCCATTTCTTACAAAATAAATGATGATGTAAAAGAAGAATTCATCTTAAAAACACTCGATCGTTTCCGCAATCCCCACATCAATCATCAATGGAAAAGCATAACCTTAAATTATACTTCTAAGATGAAGTTGCGTTGTATTCCATTATTAATCCATTTTTATAAGAAAAATAAAACAATACCTTCCTTGTTCTCTCTAGGTTTTGCCGCATATCTTTATTTCATGAAAGCCGTGACACAAAACGGCAACCAATTTTTAGGAGAGTTTGAAGGAACCCCTTATTTAATAGATGATGAACAGGCAGAAATATTTTTTAATTTATGGAAAAATGACTCGCCGGATGTAATTGTGAAAAGAACATTGCAAAATATTTCATTATGGGATTCTGATCTATCGCTGCTTCCGGGATTTCAAAAAGCTGTTCTTAAAGATTTGAAAAATATAATGAAAGACGGGATGATGGTAGTTTTAGAAAATAAAGTAAATTCAGGAATGCTGAAATAAGATCAGATATCAATTGCAGAAGTGGTAATTTATAACTGATAAATAATTGCGTAAATTAATATGTGAAGATCAATGTATAAAATGGAACAAACATGGCGATGGTTCGGACCTTCAGATCCGGTAAGTTTGAACGATATAAAACAAACCGGCGCAACGGGAATTGTTACCGCATTGCATCATATTCCCCACGGAGAGGTGTGGACGAAAGTTGAAATTAATAAGCGTAAAGAAGTTTTAAAAAAGGAAGGATTTATGTGGAGCGTGGTAGAAAGTATTACCGTTCATGAAAATATAAAAACGAGATCGGGCAATTACAAAGAATATATTGAAAAATATAAAACCTCTATTCGTAATGTGGCTGCTTGTGGTATTCCTGTAATTACTTATAATTTCATGCCCGTCAACGACTGGACACGCACTTCTCTAAATTATAAAATGCCGGATGGTTCATTGGCGCTCTATTTCAACTGGGTTGACCTGGCAGTTTTTGATCTATTTATTTTGAAAAGAAAAAATGCGGATTTATCTTATTCAAAAAATATATTACAAAAGGCCGAAGACAGATTTAAGAATTATTCTGCAAAACAATTGGAAGATTTAGCAGGCGTTGTAATGTTTGGTATTCCGGGTGAGAAAAAAACAACGACTGCTAATATGCTACAAAAACTTGAATTGTATGCTGAGATAAATGTTGATTCATTGCGTGACAATCTTTGTGAGTTTCAAAAAGAGATAAGCGCTGTGGCAGAAGAATGTGGTGTTGTATTAGCCATTCATCCTGATGACCCTCCTTTCCCGATTCTCGGTCTGCCAAGAATTGTAAGCAGCATGGATGATTTTGATTATTTTTTAAATAAAGTAAATAATAAAGCCAATGGCGTTTGTTTCTGTACCGGATCGCTTGGCGCCTCTGCCGGTAACAATTTAACAGACATGGCTAAACGTATTGGCGAAAAGATTCATTTTGTTCATTTAAGAAACGTAACCAAAGATAAAGAAGGTAATTTTTACGAAGCCAACCATCTTGGCGGCGACAATGATATGTATTCAATAGTAAAGGAAATATCCTCAATTCAGCAAAAAATAAAAAAGTCAATACCTTTTCGTCCCGACCACGGCCATCAAATGTTGGATGATTTGAACAAAGTTTCTAATCCCGGTTATTCGGCTATAGGGAGAATGCGGGGGCTTGCTGAAATAAGAGGGCTTGAAATGGGAATATTCGGTTCAGGAAAAGTCTAATTATATTTAAAAACTTTTATTTGCCAATAAAACAGAATTGAATCAAAAAATCCAATTACCAATTTAAAAAAAATAAAATGCCGGAATCTCTACAAAAAGGTGGTTTTTCTTCTGCGATCGAAAATATTAATGAAACCGTTGGTAAATACAGATGGACGATATGTACCTTACTTTTTTTCGCAACTACCATTAATTATCTTGACAGGTCAGTGATCAGTTTATTAAAAAATGATCTTGAGATAAGGTTCAAGTGGACTGAATCTGATTATTCTGATATTGTTATTGCGTTTCAACTTTCTTACGCCATTGGCATGTTGGTAGCGGGAAGATTCATAGATAAAGTAGGCACCAAAATTGGTTATGCCGTATCATTGGCGCTCTGGAGCTTTGCATCAATGGGGCATGCGCTTGTAAAAAGTACAGTTGGTTTTTTAATTGCGAGATCCGCTTTAGGCATCAGCGAAGCGGGCAATTTCCCGGCTGCTATAAAAACTACCGCGGAATGGTTCCCTAAAAAAGAAAGAGCACTTGCAACAGGTATCTTTAATTCGGGAGCCAACATTGGTGCGATACTCGCACCGCTTACAGTTCCTTTTATTGTAGTGAAATGGGGTTGGCAGGAGGCTTTTATTTTTACCGGAGCTTTCGGTTTGATATGGTTGGTATTTTGGTTTATATTTTATGAAATTCCGTCTAAGCAAAAAAGATTATCAAAGAAAGAGTTTGATTATATCCATAGTGATAAAGATGAATCAGAAGACAGACCAAAGAACGCTGGATCTGCCACTGATGTTGAACTCAACAAAAGAGTTCCCTGGATTAAACTGTTGAAATATAACCAAACGTGGGCTTTTATTCTCGGAAAATTTATTACTGACCCGATTTGGTGGTTTTATCTTTTTTGGCTTCCCTCTTTTTTAACTGCGCAGTATGGCATTGAGGGTACAGGAATGGCATTACCGGTCGCTTTGGTTTATACTATGTCATCGGTTGGAAGTATATGGGGAGGATGGTTGCCAATGTCTTTTATCAAAAAAGGATGGCCGGTTTTTCGTGCACGCAAAATATCTATGTTGATATATGCTTTCCTGGTATTGCCGGTAGTGTTTGCTCAATATCTTGGTTCATTGAATATGTGGCTGGCCGTAATTATAATCGGAATTGCCGCTGCAGCGCACCAGGCATGGTCTGCAAATATATTTACAACTGTGTCTGATATGTTTCCTAAAAAAACAGTAGCGTCTGTAACCGGCATGGGTGGTATGGCAGGAGCCGTGGGAGGCATTTTAATTGCTTACCTGGCCGGTCAATTATTTGACCATTTTAAAGCGATTGGCAATCTCGATGCAGGGTATTTTATCATGTTTATTATTTGCGGGTGTGCTTACCTGTTAGCATGGGTATTAATGCATTTTTTAGCACCTAAAATGAAACGGGTTGATTTTGAGTAGAAAGGAGAAGTTACAAGATGGGACAATGAGTAAAAATACAGGCTCTTAATAGAGCTCGTTCCCATCCTTGGGAAAGGATTAGGGGAGTTCTGATAGAACCAGCAGAAACAAAAAATAAAATATTTTAGAATCAATTTTATGAAAAAATTTTTAGATCAGGACTTTTTATTACAGTCTGATATTGCGAAAAGATTATACCACGATTTTGCAGAGAAAATGCCCATCATAGATTATCACTGTCACTTACCTGTACAAGAAATAGCTGATGATGTTAATTTTGAAAATATCACCCGGATATGGCTATATGGAGATCATTATAAATGGCGTGCCATGCGCACCAATGGAGTAGATGAAAGCTATTGCACTGGAAGTAAAACGGATTACGAAAAATTTGAAAAATGGGCTGAAACCGTCCCTTATACTCTGCGTAATCCACTTTATCACTGGACACATTTGGAGCTTCAAAGATATTTTGATATCCATGAAATACTAAATCCGGAAAGCGCCAAAAAAATCTACGGTGATTGCAATAAAAAATTACAAACCAAAGAATATTCCGTTCGCAATCTGCTGCGCAAAATGAATGTAAAAGTTGTTTGTACTACTGATGACCCCACTGATACCCTGGAATATCATCAAAAAATAATGGAAGATGGATTTGAAATAAAAATTCTTCCCGCTTTTCGACCGGATAAGGCCATGAATGTTGATAATGTGAATGATTTTAATGGCTACGTAAAAAAAATAGAAAAAATAAGTGGGACAACAATTTCATCTTACCCAACTTATCTGGAGGCTTTAAAAAAACGACACGATTTTTTTGCAACCATGGGTTGTTCAGTTTCAGATCATGGCCTGGAATATATGTATGCAGAAGATTATTTGGATGAAGAGATCAATTCTATCTTCAATAAAGCACACGATGGGAAAGAACTTTCACCTGAAGAAAATTTAAAATTCAAATCAGCAATGCTACATGTTTTTGCAACCTGGGATTGGGAAAAGGGTTGGGTGCAACAATATCATATAGGGGCTTTTAGAAATAATAATGAAAGAAAAATGAAACAATGCGGACCTGATAGCGGCTGGGATTCTATTGGCGATTATTCGCAGGGAAAATCTATGGTAAAATTTTTAGGCCGGCTCGATTCAAATAATCAATTAGCCAAAACAATTATTTATAATCTGAACCCTTCCGATAATGAATTAGTTGCCTCCATGATTGGTAATTTCAATGATGGAACTTTCCCTGGCAAAATTCAATTTGGTTCAGCCTGGTGGTTTTTGGATCAAAAAGATGGAATGACCAGACAGATCAATGCCTTATCTGATATGGGTTTGCTGAGCCGCTTTGTCGGTATGATTACAGATTCACGCTCATTCCTTTCCTATCCACGGCATGAATATTTCAGAAGAGTATTGTGCAATTTATTTGGTGATGAAATTGAGAATGGAGAATTGCCAAATGACATAAATTGGACAGGAAAAATCATCCAGGATATTTGCTATAACAATTCGAAGAATTATTTTGGATGGTGAATTAGAAATGTGTAAAAGATGTCTTATTAACCTAATCACGAACGTGCGCAATTGGCGCGACCATTCCGTCATTGCGGAGAGCCAATAAAATCTTCTTGCTTTACTTAATCATTTTGGCGACGAAGCGATCTCATCATTCAAAAGATTGCTCAGCTTGAGGCGGGGATAGGTTCGGCGCATTTATAATTTAATATCCTTATGATTGATTCATGCGCCTCGAAACGTCAGGCGAAAGCCCATGCAACTCAAGTTATATTTTCACTTTTATGACTACTTTTTTTATTTTTTCATTTCCTATCATGGGTGCATGTACATCTTCGGGAAAGAAAACAGCAAACTGTTGATTGGTTAATGTAAAAAACATATCTGGCGCGTCATTATAAAAGGTTACATCTTTTTGCTTATCATATTCGCTCTTTTGGTTAATGCAACTTTGACGTGGTTTCCAGCCTATTTGTTCTTTCCCTTTTATGCAAAATTGAATATCAATATGTTTATTGTGGCATTCAAATTTTGTTAAAGATTCTTCAACGGACTTTCCCGGTTTATTGGTAACAATAGCTCTTATATTGTCACCATCAACCTCATAATTGCCATCTTCAATTTCATCTAAGTTGATTGACTGCAGGTATTCAAATGCTTTTTTGAAAAAAGGATTCATACAAAAATACTTTTCAGCATTCGATAAAATGTCTATGATCATTCTATTTAATTTATTGATTTGCTCATTGATTTATCTTGTTCTCACCACTCTTGTTCTATTAATCTTTTAATAAACCAGGGTTCCTTCCGGTAAAGAATTATTTCCCTGCAAACCTCCTGTATGAATACATAGAATTTGGGAACCGGGAGAAAAATATTTTTTATTTATAAGATCATTTACACGAAACATCATTTTACCGGTATAAACAAAATCCAATGGAATTTTATGTTGTTCGTAAAAGTTATTCATAAAAGATATCAGTTCATTTGTTTTTTTAGCGTATCCTCCAAAATGATAATCTTCAATTAAAGTATATTTCTTTGCCTTATTCACATGTAGCGTAAATAATCTTTCTTCTATATCTCTAAACCCTTTAAGAACGCTAAATCCAATTATTTCACTTTCATTATCATTGCGCTCCATGATCCCGGCAAAAGTGGTAGCCGTTCCCACAGGCAGGCAAACAAATGTATAATTTTTGCCACACAAAAACTCATTGATGAGTGCCGCACCTTCTTTTCCTTTAATCGAAAAGCCGCCTTCAGGAATCAAAACGTGTTCTCCATATTTATTTTCTAATTCTCCTGCAAATCCTTTTTCATCTTTTTCTTTATAGGATTTCCGACTGATAAATTCAAGTTGCATTCCGTTTTCTTTACAAAATAATAATGTTGGAGAATGTATTTCCGGCTGCTCTCCCCTTATAATTCCTATGCATTTAAAATCCATTGCTTTGCAGGCAAATGCAGTAGCAGCAAGGTGATTGGAATAGGCACCCCCAAAAGTGATTATTTTTTTATGCTTCGATTTTTTGGTATCTGCTAAAAAATAGCAGAGCTTAAATAATTTATTCCCTGAAATTACCGGATGAACTTTATCGAGTCGCAACACGTAAACCCGAACATTATTTTTTTTATACAGATCATCTTTTAATTCAACAATTTCCGGCTGTTCTAAAATTATTTCAGGGAATCTCTCTTTCATTAATGATTCTGGCATAAAAGTTTCTTTCATAATTTCGCAACAATTTAATTTATTATTAATCAATTTAAAACAGATATAAATGAAACCTACACTTTTAATTTTAGCAGCAGGAATGGGAAGTCGTTATGGAGGTATTAAACAAATGGATTCTTTTGGCCCTAATGGAGAAACAATCATTGATTATTCAATCTATGATGCTATTAAAAGCGGATTTGGGAAAATCGTATTTATTATCCGCGAATCTTTTGCAGAAGATTTTAAAAATTTATTTGAACCGAAACTCAAAGGGAAAATAGCAACCGAATACGTAATGCAGGAAATGGATTCTTATATCGGAAATTTTGAAATTCCCGAAGAACGTACTAAGCCATGGGGAACTGCGCATGCTGTTCTATGTGGTAAGGAAGTAATTCATGAACCATTCGCCGTAATTAATGCAGATGATTTTTATGGACGAGACGCTTTTGAAAAAGCAGTGAAATTTTTGAATGAAGAAGTGTCACCTGAAAAATATTGTGTTATAGGCTATCTGCTCTCGAAAACCATTTCTGAGAACGGAAGTGTGAGTCGTGGTGTATGCGAAGTTGACTTTGAGGGAGACTTAATTGGCATTCATGAGCGTACAAAAATTTTCCCTGAGGAAGGGAAAATATTTTACATAGAAAGTGCGCTTAAAGTTCCTCTTCCTCCCGAAACACCTGTCAGCATGAACTTCTGGGGGTTCGATCCTGGTGTATTTGATTTTATTCAAAAATTATTTATAAAATTTTTACAGGAAAATGCTGAAAATCCTAAGGCTGAATTCTTTATTCCCATTATTGGAGACTCATTTATACATGAAGGAAAAGGAAAAATAAAAGTTATCCCAACCGACGCTCAATGGTTTGGGGTTACTTATAAAGAAGACGCGCCGGAAGTAAAAGAAAGCATCAACCGGTTGGTAGAAAAGGGAGAATATCCGGAGCATTTATTTTGATGATGAAGCATTAATAGTGAATGGTGAATAGAGATTAGAGAAATGAGAATAGTGATTAGTGGTCCAAACTTCAATTACTCCTAGTATTTAATTTCCAACTTTCAATTTTCAATTATCAATTCCCCTTCACCTTATACACAAAATCTTCCAGCTTTTCTATTTGCTTTACGCGGCTCAGCCCATTAAGGGTATTTTTATTCGGAAGTTTTATAGATATATCTTTTTCTCTTTTTATTTCTTTTAAAGCTTTATAAATATTTACTGACTTTATTGCAAATACTACTCCGTCAGCATTGGTTTCTTTGCTGTTGATAATACCTATTACTTCGCCTTTATTATCAATTACAGGGCCACCGCTGTTTCCCGGATTTGCAGAAATACTTATTTGATAAGAAGTAGTATCGCCAAAATAACCGGATGTAGCACTTAGGTATCCTTCGCCATACACCACATCTTCGCGTGGATATCCCAGGGTAAAAATCGGCTCTGCCAGCTCAGCGGAACTTTTAGAAAATGTATAAGGAAGCCCTTTTACTTTTTTAAATGAAGTATCGGTAATTTTTAAAATAGCGAGATCTGTAGTGTCATTGGAAAAAATGGCTTTCGCATAATACTGATCGCCCTTACTATTTTCAACTATTAAGTTTTTTGCATTATCTACAACATGTGCATTTGTGATAATATACCCTTTGCCATCTACCAAAAATCCCGTCGCTCTGAAATTAGCTTCAAACTTAGGCCTGGAGGAAACTGAAGTAGAAGCTGCATCATTCAGTTTATGCTCCATCTGGTTTAATTTGTGTTCAAACTGGTTTAATTTATTATCCACCAAAGGAGTGATGTCTGCAACTTTTTTATTTTCTGAAAATTTAGAAATGATGCTCGCTGTACCCAGTGAAACAATAACCGCTATAGCTGCAGCAACCGCAATCGTACGCCTGTAGCGGTTCCAGAGATAAATCACTTTGGCAATTGTCTTTTCTTTTCTTTTGGAAATAACACCTTCATTGATCAATTTGTTTTCAACTTCATTCAAATTGTGTTTAAGAGATTTGATTTCCCGCATTCTTTCAAGCTCTCCCAGAAAAAAAGTATGTTCTGCTGCCACCTGGTCTATATCAGGGTTGTTTTTTCTGAGTTCTTCAAAAAAAAGCTTTTCCTGGTCATTCATTTCTCCCCTTAGGTATCTTTCTACGGCATCTAAAAGTAAATTCTCTTCCATCTCAATCTGTATTTTTATATTGTGCAAAGAATAATTTTTTCAATCTCATTAGGCATTTATATTTCTGTGTTTTGGCATTATCTGCATTGGTATATCCGAATAAATCCGCTATTTCAGGCATTGATCTTTTTTCAATATAAAATGCCTCTAACAAACTTTTGCATGGCTCACCAATCTTTTGCAATGCATTTTCCATCATTATAAAATCATCATTTCTTTTTTCATGCCATTCAATATCATCCTCAACGGCCACTATTTCATGAACAGGTTCGATGGATTGATTAAACCGAATCTGTTTCTGAAGTTTTTTTAACCAAAGCCTTCTACAAACCGAATACATATAAGTCTGCAATTGGCAACTTAAAACCAAAGAACCCGACCTCGCTTTTTCAAAAAGAACAATCATGGCTTCCTGAAAAACATCCCTGGCATCATCCGGATAACCATTGTTCCTGATAATAAAACTCTTAATTGCGGGATAATTTTCACGATAAATAGCTTCAATAACATTCGTATCGTTGGCAGCAAGTCCGTCCAATAATGCTTTTTCCTGATCAATCGTTTTCACCCGGTTATAATTAATACATTTAAAACGGAAAAGTAACCCAAATTAATTTTGAAAAAAATTTTTTGTATTGGGTTACCTTTTTTGAAAAGGAGTATAAACATTAAATATTTTAAAAATCAAAAATCAAAAAAAAATGAAAAAATTATTGCTTGTTCTTTCGATAGCTGCTTTTTTAACAGCTTGTAACAGTGGTTCTTCTTCAAAAGAAACTACTACTACAGATTCAACATCAGTTACTACACCGGCTGCTACAGATTCCTCAGCCAGTAATATGAGTGCTGATACTACTAAGATGAGTGCTGATACTACTAAGATGAGCGCTGATACTACTAAGAAATAAGAAAAATTTCAAAAAAGATTGGCAACAAATCAAAAGTTTTTTGTTACTCTAACGCTTTTTATTTGAAATAGCAATCAAAAGCCGTCCATGCATGGACGGTTTTTTTATTCTATCAAATGTTCATTTATACATTACATACCTAAACTAAAAAGATATTGGAGAGAAATTGCTTAAAAAAAATCAAAAATTTATTTTTTATTAAAACCCAAACGTTACTTTTGCGGCGGAGAGATGGCAGAGCGGTCTAATGCGGCGGTCTTGAAAACCGTTGAGGGTCACACCTCCTGGGGTTCGAATCCCTATCTCTCCGCTTCAATTAATTATTTTTGACACAAGAAATATAAAAAGCCTGCAAATTCAAATGTTTGCAGGTTTTTTATTATCATCTCATCTTTACCTTTCAGTTATTATTTCTTCAAATATTTTTTGATGTTAAATCCTGTTTATCTCTCCTCCTGGTAAATAAATTCGGTATTCGTGCAAAATATAATATCGTCTTCAAAGCCTTTATTTTGAACAACACGAGTCAAAGTTCCCAAATTTCTGAGCGCTCCCAGTGGATGGTAATGTAAAAGAGAGGAATTTTTATTTTGATGGGGAAATCTGAAAGAGTTGCGTAGAGACAAGCTCTGTCGGTAAAATTAATAATTATGTAAATCGAATTTTTAATTATCCCGTAATCAATATTTTTGCCAAATGCAAAAGCAGGTAATTGTTATTAAACTGGGCACCGCTTCAATAACAGACGAAAATGGAGTTATCAGGAAACCGGTTATTAAAAAAGTGGCGGCGTCCATTGCCGATCTTTCAAAAACATATAATGTGGTATTGGTGAGTAGCGGCGCAGTGGGCAGCGGCAAGGCGTTTATTCAGCATTATAAGGGAACTTTAGGCGAAAGAAAAGCCGCCGCAGCTATTGGTAATCCCATTTTGATACAATTGTATTCAAAATATTTTGCCGACTATAAAATACCGGTGGCACAGGCGCTTTGTGAACGATTTCATTTCAGTCATCGCCCGCAGTTTCTGCAATTGAAAGAAACATTTGAAGCTTTTTGGAACAATGGAATCGTGCCTGTTGTAAACGAAAATGACCTTGTAAGCAATGTTGAATTAAAATTTTCAGACAATGATGAACTGGCCACGTTGATAGCAATTGGCTTCAACGCGCATAGCCTTATTATTTGTACCTCAGTCGGCGGATTTTTGAATGACAAAAAAGAAATCATTCCTGTTGTGGGGAAAATTGACAGCACAGTGATGGGTTATGTAAAAAGAGAAAAAAGCAGCCTTGGGCTTGGAGGAATGGTTTCCAAACTCACCTTTGCCAGGTTAGCTGTATCATTGGGCATAGAGGTTATTATTTGCGGTCTATCGGGCACCAACCCTTTTGTCGATGCCCTTGCGGGAAACAACGGGAGTATATTTACAGCACAGCAAAGCAACTTAAAAGCAAGGCAAAAATGGCTGGCAAGCGGCAGCATCACTATTGGAAGCATTACAGTGGATAAAGGAGCTGTGAAGGCATTGGAACAGCGCCGCAGTTTACTAACAGTTGGCGTTACCAATGTTCAGGGTAAATTTGCTGCGGGCGAAGTGGTGCAGATTATGAATGACGAAGAAAAAATTATCGGCGTGGCTAAAGTGAAGATTGCGGCGGAACCGCTACGCCAAAACCTGCATGTAAAACATGTGATGGCAGCACACGCAGATGATATTGTGCTTTTTTAATTCATTTTTTAAGAATGAAAGAAACTAAATATTAGAATTAAAATATAGAACATGCAACCCGTAGAACCGCTCTTTATAAAAACATATAAAGCCGCTATAGATTTGCGAAACTGTACCGACAAGCAGATAAAAGCTGCCTTACAATCAATTGCCGATGGACTTTTGCAAAATACCGCAACCATATTGAAAGCAAATGCCAAAGACCTGGCAAAACAAGATCCGGATAATCCGCGCAACGATCGTTTAATGCTGAATGAACAACGAATACAAAACATTGCCAAAAGCATCCGCAATATTAGCAAACTGCCTAACCCTGCAGGTATAAAATTGCAGGAAAGAATTTTGCCCAATGGATTGCAATTACAAAAAATTTCCGTTCCGATGGGCGTGGTAGGCGCTGTATTTGAATCAAGGCCAAATGTAACTTTTGACATTGCCGCCTTGTCCCTGCGTAGTCAAAATGGTTGCCTGCTCAAAGGCAGCAGCGATGCGGAGGAAACAAACAAGATCGCTATAAAGATTATTAAAAATTCACTTCAGAAAAATGATATCAATCCAAATTGTGTAACCCTTTTACCATCCGACAGGGAGGCAGTAAAAGAATTGTTTACGGCTACCCGTTATGTAGATGTGATCATTCCACGCGGCTCTGATGGCCTTATCCGGTACGTGCGCGAGAATAGCCGGGTACCGGTAATTGAAACAGGCGCAGGAGTTTGCCATATTTATGTGGAGAAAGAAGCGGACATAAAAAAGGCGGTTGACATAGTTGTTAATGCAAAAGTTTCCAGGCCATCAGTTTGCAATTCAGTGGATGCCATTTTGGTAGATGAAAAGATTGCTCCTGCATTCCTTGAAAAATTAAAACCGGGATTGGATAAATATCATGTAGAAATATTTGCAGATAAAAAGGCTTACCGGTTATTAAAAGGGTATCCAAACCTGGTAACAGCAACGGCTGAAGATTTCGGCCGTGAGTTTTTAAGCCTTAAATGTGCCATTAAAATTGTAAAAGATACGGACGAGGCTTTGCAGCACATTCAAAAATATTCTACCAAACATTCGGAGGCCATTATTTCCCAAAATAAAAAACAATGCTCACGCTTTTTAAAAGAAGTAGATGCAGCAGCCGTTTATTCCAATGCATCTACCCGCTTCACAGATGGTGAAGAATTCGGCCTTGGAGCAGAAATTGGTATTTCAACTCAAAAGCTCCATGCACGCGGACCATTTGCCTTGGAGAAATTAGTTACAGAAAAGTGGGTGATAAAAGGGAATGGACAAATAAGGGAGTAGTGTATTTTTAATGTTTATAGAACTTTAATTCCTCTTAATGGTTTACTTTTTCCCTGTGCCCACCCCCAAAAAAAAGAATAACTGCCTGTACAGTTGTCCTCATTGCGTGAAGCCCTAAAATTCAAAAAACCTTATTGCACTATACGGCAAAGAGCATCGCTATACACCACCTGGCCATAAGGCCCAATGGCAGCCATCCTGCACCAGTACTTTTGAGCAGCCACCAGGTTCTTAAAAGTGTACTTAGGGTTTGCTGATTAACTCCGAAAGCTTTGCTACATTTGGGATAGAGAATTAAAAATCAAATTCAAATGCAAGGTAATTCAAAAGGACCCTCCAGAAAGCGTGCATCAACTCCGGGATATGTGAGCCCCAATCAAC
>DATKQQ010000253.1:0-7930 GCA_035532615.1 Hanamia sp. | reverse complement strand
AAGAGTGTGCAGCCTATACCGGCGAATTATTTTTAGCAGATATTAGTGTACCATTTGATTTATATCATCAAATGAATCTGAAAAATCCAATACCAGATTATTTTTCTTCTGGTGATATAGTGCAGTTATGCAGTACCAATTAATTACGATGCAGCCCGGCAAATACAGCAATTAGCCATTGGGTGCAACGTTGTGGATTAGCAGAATTGCAACTGGTCCTTTGAAGTATGGAACGAAACGAATCTTGATGTATTTTTGGAAGGGATCGCAGGCCGGTTATTTAAATCTATATCGCTATACCGCCAAAGCAATTAAGAAGGAGGAACAGGTAATAGCTTTTATCAGCTTAGAAATTGAATAAATTATTAATTAAAAAAGAAATCTTGAAAAATGTTAATCCACAAGGCACAGACGAAGAAATGCTGGATCTATTACTGAGGGAAACCTTCGGATATTTTCTTCATGAAGTAAACGAACATACCGGTTTAATAGCTGATACAACGCAGTCAAACGCACCTGCCAGCATAGCCGCTGTAGGCATGGGGCTTAGCTGCTATGTTACAGGAGTTGAACATCAGTTGATGACACGTAAAGAAGCAGTTAAGAGAACACTTAAAGTGTTGAAATTTTTTCTAAAAAGTCACCAGGGCCCAGAACCAGATGCTACCGGATACAAGGGCTTCTACTATCATTTCCTGGATATGCAAACCGGCAAGCGTGCGTTGGAAAGTGAACTTTCAACCATTGATACCGCTATTTTATTTGCTGGTATATTCACTGCTCAAAATTATTTTACAGGTGATAATAAAGATGAAAGGGCCATTCGTGAAATAGCGGATGAATTGTATGCCAGGATAGACTGGCAATGGGCCTTGAATGGTAAAGAAACCATTACGCATGGCTGGAAGCCGGAATCGGGATTTCTAAAGCACAGTTGGGATAAAGGTTACAGTGAGGCGCACTTAATTTATATTCTTTTGCTCGGCTCACCCACTTTTCCGATAGATCCCAAGGGATACAAAAAATGGATTTCAACTTTTAACTGGGAAAAACATTACGATATAGAATACATTCATGCGGGGCCGTTGTTTATTCACCAGATGTCGCAGATATGGATTGATTTTAAAGGTATAAGTAAAGCGAATAGAAAACTTGGTATTGATTATTTTGTAAACAGTTGCCGGGCAACACGTATTCAACAGTTGTATGCCGTTGAGAACCCTTCGGAATTTGCGCACTACGGCAGGAGTTGTTGGGGATTCACAGCAAGTGATGGTCCCGGATATTCCAGGCACACCATAAAAGGAAAAGAAATAAATTTTTATGGCTACATAGCTAGAGGCATACCGCTTGATCCCGATGATGGCACTATCTCACCGTGGGCTGTAGTAGCATCTCTTCCATTTGAACCAGCTATTGTGCTAAGTACGGTTCGTTATGCCATTGAAACACTAGATTTAAAAAAAAATGCTCGTTATGGCTTTGAAGCAAGCTTTAATCCCACATTTCCTGAAAAGAAACGTCACCCGCTTGGATGGATATCGGAATGGCAATTTGCCATCAACGAGGGTCCGGTTATTTTAATGATTGAAAATTATAATACAGGTCTTATCTGGAATCTGATGAAAAAATCGCCTCATATCATCAATGGTCTCAGGCGGGCTGGTTTTACAGGTGGCTGGTTAAATGAAGCGTAGTTAAAAGCTACTGTTAGTATAGCTGTTCATTTAAAAGAGTGCAATCGTTGAATCTTATGCCATTAAACTTTTACTAAAACACTGGTTAAACAAAAATAATTTGATGTTCTATTTTAAAAAATTCGGGATTACTTAAACTATCATAATGAATAAAATTGCAACTATCTTACTTGGCACAGTAGTATTATTTAATTCTTCCTGTGGCCAGGCACAAAATAATAAAGATGAAAAAGTGAATAATAGTCATCCATACAGCAACGAACTCATTCATGAAAGCAGCCCTTATTTACTGCAACATGCACACAACCCGGTGAACTGGTATCCCTGGGGAGAAAAGGCGCTGAAAAAAGCTAAGGATGAAAACAAGATGCTTATCATCAGTATTGGCTATGCTGCGTGCCACTGGTGCCACGTGATGGAACACGAAAGTTTTGAAGATACAGCGGTGGCACGTTTGATGAATGAAAATTTTATTGCCATCAAAGTTGATAGAGAGGAGCGCCCGGATGTAGACCAGGTGTATATGACAGCAGCACAACTGATAACCGGCAGCGGTGGATGGCCACTTAATGCAATTGCACTTCCAGACGGCAGACCGTTCTACGCAGGAACTTATTTCCCGAAAAATGATTGGATGAAGATGCTGAATTATTTTGTTGATGCAAATAAAAAGGATCCTTCAGCATTAGTGAAGCAGGCGGAAGAAATTACAAAGGGAATTCAATCGGTTGAAAATTTATCTTTCAAAGCAGCAGATAAAACATTTACTGCCAACGACCTTTATAAGCAGTTTGCCGGAATGAAACCGGGTATTGATTTTAAAAAAGGCGGCCTCAACCGGGCACCTAAATTCCCTATGCCGTCTAACTGGGAATATCTACTGCAGTATAGTTATTTTTCAAAAAAAGAGGATGCTTTAAATGCGGTTACAGCAACATTGGATAATATGGCATTCGGCGGAATTTACGACCAGCTTGCTGGTGGATTTGCCCGTTACTCGACCGATGCCAACTGGCATGTGCCTCATTTTGAAAAGATGCTCTATGACAATGCACAACTGGTAGGTTTATACACTCATGCCTATCAGTTAACCAAAAATCCGTTGTACAAAAAAGTGGTGTACGAAACACTTGATTTTATTAGCCGTGAATTAACCTCATCTGAAGGTGGTTTCTATTCATCGCTTGATGCCGACAGCGATGGTGAAGAAGGAAAATATTATGTATGGACAAAAGATGAAATTGAAAATATTTTGGGGACAGACGCTATGTTTTTTATGGAGTATTATAATATTACAAAAGCAGGTAATTGGGAGGATGGAAAAAATATTTTATTCAGAGACAAGACGGATGAGGCCATTGCTAAAAAGTATAAACTCACTATTGTTGAACTAGAAAAGAGAATAGCTGATGCAAAAACAAAATTGATAAAGGTCAGGAGTAACAGAATAAAGCCAGGATTGGATGATAAAATTCTCACCTCGTGGAATGCCTTAATGCTGAAAGGATATGCAACGGCTTACCGTGTATTTGGTGACGAAATGTTTTTGAAAGCAGCTTTGAAAAATGCAAACTTTCTTTTGAAGAATGCTATTGGAGCTGGCGGAGAAATTTCCAGGAATTATAAACAGGGAAAATCGTTTGTAAATGGTTTGCTGGATGATTATGCATTTACTGTTTCTTCTTTCATTGAATTATACCAGGCAACATTTGACGAAAAGTGGCTGATAGAGGCCAATCAAATTACTGCCTATACGTTGAAACATTTTTATGATTCAACATCTGGCATGTTTTTCTATACACATAACCAGTATTTCAATCTTATCTCGAGAAAAATGGAATTGGCTGATGATGTAATACCATCCTCCAATTCTGAAATGGCAAAAAACCTGTTTGTATTGGGACAATACTTTTACAAAGATGATTATATAAGTAAAGCCAAGCAGATGCTGGTAAATATAAAAGATGATTTGCAGAAAAATATTGCATATTATTCTAACTGGGGATTATTGGAGATTGCATTTGTTTCGCCACCACTTGAAGTAGCAATCGTTGGAAATCAGTATAGCGGTATACGGCAACAAATTGATACTCATTACTTGCCCAACGTATTACTTTCTGGTGGCCGCAGCGAAGGAAGCCTTCCACTTTTGGAAAGTAAACTGGTAGATGGACAAACAACCATTTATGTTTGCCAGGATAAGTCCTGCAAAAAGCCCGTTACAGAAGTTTCAAGAGCGTTAGAACAAATAATAAAACGATAAAGAATATTATCTTTCACCAACAAGAAATAAATTATGAAGCCTAACGACGATAATGCCAAATTACCTGCAGAAAAGCGGCCCTTCAGAATAATGATTATCTCAGGTTCTGACCGAAGGCAATACAATTGCCCCGGTATTGACGGAAAGTCAAGAACCTTAATGATGAAAATGGCTGAAATGCTGCCACAGGAATGGGAAATTGATTATGAAGATTTGGGCAATGTTTATGGAAGAGTAAAGATACAAAGCTGCAATGCATGTGTATCCACATCCATGGCGCTTTGCGTATGGCCTTGCAATTGTTATGAAAAGGGAAGCTGGATGGAAAAAGATCTGATGTGGGAAATGGATATGTATGCAAGGTTGGATATGGCCGATGCCTGGGCGATTATAGGACCCGTTAACTGGTATGCACCTAGCAGTAATTTAAAATTGATGTTTGACAGGCTAGTATGTATGAATGGTGGTAATCCTGATGAAAATACGATAGACCACAAAGACCCTGAAAAAGCGATGGCATTGGAGCATACTGACTTGTGGAAAGAGATGAGCGTAAACCACCTTGAAGGAAGAACAGCAGGCTTCTTTTGCTACGGAGATGAAGGCGGTGATGAGATGGATGAAAACAATGTCCCTAAAATATTGCGACATAAAAATTATTTCGATGGAGATAAAGAGCCATTCGATAATATGCGTAATGCGTATGCCCCGCTAGCCTGGCAATGCCGTTATGGTGGTGTGGAAGTTCCTGATAATTTATGGAAATATTGCACAAGTGGTAAAGGGAAAAAGTACAGTGATAACCAAGCAGAAGATGTGATAAAAGAAGTTGCATTCATGCAAACTTTTAATGACTGGGTAAAAGAATTTGAAACCTTTGTTGCAAAAAAAGGTAAAGTTACACCAGGTAAATGGCGGGCTTATGGATATAAGGCTCCTACCAATCTTTGGAAGGAAGCTAAAACAGGTATTCGTTCGTGGATGTTGCGTCTGGGAATAACACCGGAAAATTCTTCACCCGAAATACAAAAGCAACTGGGACTAAATAAAGACACAACACTTGTGCCCTCTAAAACCGAGGGTGAAAAATTAAGAGAAAATTGATTCATTCTATTTTTGATATTATCGGTGTTCCCATTTTGGTAATCGTATTTCTTTTTTTATTCGTACTCGAATCAAAATTCCAATTACGGAAACGGGTACAGCAAAGATGGAAAAGGATATTCATTAACTCCATTGTATCATTACCTGCATTTACCTTGCTTCGTTTCTTAATGCTACCAGTCATTGTTTGGGTCTGCCAAATCAATCAAACTTATCATTTTGGCGTAGCCTATTTATTTGAACTGCCTTTTTGGATGGAGTCAATCATCGTTTTTTTAATACTGGATTACGGAAATTATGGATGGCATTTACTCAATCATAAATTCACTTTTTTGTGGCGCTTTCATCTCGTCCATCACACGGATCATGATTTAGATATCAGCACTGCGTTCCGTTTCCATTTTGGAGAAATGATTGGCTCTGTTATTTTCCGGGGTACCATCAGCTTTCTTAGCGGTGCTACTCCATTGCAGGTGATTGTTTATGAAATTATTTTTGAAGCAGCAACGCAGTTTCATCATACCAATCTTAAGCTGCCAGTTACATTTGAAAGAATTTTAAATTACATTATAGTAACGCCCCGAATGCATGGCATTCATCATTCAGTTATCAAAGCAGAAACGGATAGTAACTATTCCGTAGTATTTTCATTCTGGGACCGTCTTCACAACACGGCAAAATTAAATGTAAAGCAGGATAGCATCGTTATGGGTGCTGCACAGTATAGAAATAAAGAAGAATTTACGGTTGGTTACTTACTCAAAATGCCTTTTACAAAAATCCGTTTAAATGATTCAATAAAAGATACGAGCTCTATAGATGATATTGATAAGCCAGATAAAAATAAACTGGCAGAATAATAAGCAGTCATAAAACAATATGCATTTTGAATACTTGAAAATTATAGCAGATAAACCTTTTAAATACCCGCTCACTAAGCAACGGTTTGTTGAGTGTTATCTTTTATAGTTGTATCGCTAATTGAAGCCAGGTGTCAACGATACCATCATTTAAATTTAAGATTCGGCTTTTGTATTTTCCCTTATTTTCTTAGCAGTAGAATAAATACTATATGCTATCATTATGCCGATAAAAATGTAAACCCAAACAGGAATGTTTTTACCGGCGATTATCAGGTACAAGTAAGCTGATATAAAACAAAATCCGGAAAGTAATAATGGTAAGACAAAAGGCTTTTTATTTTTTATTCGTCTGATTGTCCAGCTAAGGCAAAGAAAGAAAAAAGGGATAGCGCCAACATAAATGCTGCCGAAGATATACGGATTGACATTGTATTTTTCTCCAAGGCTTAAAAACCACGTCTTAAATATTTCCCAGTATTCCATTAGCTGAATAATTTATAAAGTGGCTTTAAAAAAGATTTGACTGTACCCGTTAAATCTTTTGATTTATATTGAACAATTATCTGCTGATTAATTCTTGAAGCAGTTGGATAAGGATATATTTTGTTGAAAACAGCATTGATAGAAAGCTTGCTGGTATTGGTTAAAATGAGTTCCTGTATTAACTCTCCGGCACCAGGCGCAACCATAGTGCCGCCCAATATCTTTTGCTTTTTTAGAAAACCCTTGCTGCTGATAAAAAGAACTGATTTGCCATATTGATAATTATCTGTTACGGCCCGGTCATCCTCATCAAAATTCCTTTCCAATCTTTCGTACCCAATATTTCTTTCTTTGAGTTGCTTTTCACTCAAACCAAAAGTAGCAACTTCCGGATCAGTGAAGGTTACCCATGACATGTGGTCATCATTCAATTTCTTTTTAAAAGGTGAAAAGAAATTGTTTAACAGAATGCGTGCATGAAATTCAGCAGCATGTGAGAACTGAAGATCGCTAGCCACATCCCCACAAACAAAAATATTTTTATTGGTGGTTTGCAGATATTTGTTTTTTATAATTTTGCCTTCTTTCAAATAAACAAATGCATTTTGCAATTGTAACGCTTCCAGGTTCAACTCTCTTCCAATACCTACAAATACTGCATCAAACTGAATACTTTTTTTGCTTCTGTCTTTTAAAATAATTGTTGCTTCATTAGCAGAAGAAAAATGATCGGCTTTTGCATTGAAGTAGAATTCAATCCCTTCTTTTTGTAACTGATCGAGTAAAATTGAAGTGACTGCTTCATCGTCATTTTTCAATATCACTGTCCCTCGCTGGACGATGGTAACCTTGCTTCCTAAACGGTTCACGGCCTGGGATATTTCTATCCCAATAGGACCGCCACCAATAACTAATAACTTTTTGGGAAGTTCCTCAAGATGAAAAATACTTTCGTTATCGTAATACCTTACTTGCTCTACTCCGGGGATGGTAAGCTTCCGTGGTTGGGTGCCGGTGGCAATAACAATTTTTTTCCCTTTATACCTTTTCCCATCCACTTCTACTTCATCCCTACAGGTAAAATGTGCCATACCCAATTCAACATCCACTCCCTGATCTCTTAGCCACGCAGCATTTTCATGTTCTCTGATTATTTCTTGTCTTTGATATACATAATTGATCGCTTTTTTTATATCAATATCGCCATTCAATTGCAATCCAAAGTTGGTTGCTTCTTTTGCCTGGTGCGCAATTTTTGCCACATGTATAAATGCTTTGCTCGGTACGCAACCATCATTGAGACAATCGCCACCAATTGAATGGTCTGTTTTTGAAATCATCAGTACTTTGAAACCGGCCATACCCATAAAAAGGCCGACACTAAGTCCGCCTGAACCGCAGCCAATTACTATGATGTCATATTTTTTGTCTTCCATTTTATTATAGACGGTAAGTTAATAAAAACCTGACAGCAGAAGCCTTTTGGAGCCTGTCCCTGTGAATTAAGAGCCAATAGTTAG
>DATKQQ010000252.1:0-4652 GCA_035532615.1 Hanamia sp. | reverse complement strand
TGCCTGGTAATGAAAAAAATAAGTACAACAAGTGTAAAAGGAGACTAAATATGGAATAAAAAAATATCAGTCAAAGAAAAATCACAGAAAAAATCACAGAAAACAAAATGAGAGAAAAATAGAGAGTTTTTAGAGGTGCCCTTAAAAGAATCGAAGAAGCCTTTGGATACCAAAGCAATATTTTTATTGAAAGTTTTCGTGAATTAAGCTCATGGTTTAAAGAAGCAAAGAAATATGGCGAAGTGCAGGTATCTTTTGAGCAATGGAAAAAGTTTTTGAGTATTGCCTACGGTAAGTTTGATGCGAATGAAAAGATATTTCTCATTCATACTTATTTGAGCGTGTTTTCTAAAATGCTTGCTTATAGCATTGTAAGTAACGATGACTATATTGATGAAGATGAACTGAAAAGTATTTTAGACGGAGAGATTTTTAATAAATACAACATCAGGAATTTTATTGATAATGACTTTTTTCATTGGGTAAAAGGCGACCGCAATTTCCGGAATCTTAAAAAAGCATTCCGGCTGATAGCACAGGAAATTTCAACTTTTGATTTTAATGACATTGATGAAGATGTATTAAAAGGAGTTTACCAGGAATTAATTGACCTTGATACACGCCATGCACTTGGTGAATATTATACGCCGGACTGGCTTTGCGAAAGAATTGTAAACGAATTTGAATTTAAAGAAAATTCAAAAATATTAGACCCGGCTTGTGGAAGCGGTTCTTTTTTACGTGCCGCAGTTCATAGGATGAAAACACTTCATCCGGAGATAACACCGGAAGAATTATCCAACCAAATTTATGGAATTGATATCCATCCTTTAAGTGTGCAGATTGCTAAAACAACTTTCCTGCTTTCATTGGGAAAAGAGATAAGAAACTTAAAGCAGCCGATACATATTAATGTAATCTTATCCAATACATTAAAAATTCCGGAAGGTGTACGGGATCTTTTCGGTTCTAATTTTAAAATGGACATTGATAAGGATAAATTTTTATTAACCACTCATGTACTGGAAGATTTAAACCTTTTCGATGTAGCGGTAGATGTTTGCGATGAACTGGCAGAACAAACCTTACATGAAAAGAAAGCTTCACTGGAAACTTTAGAAAATAGCTTGCGGCGTCAATACAAAGCCGGAGGTATTAACAAGCAAATTGCTGAAAGCTTTTATAAAATTTATGAAGGCTTGAAAAAAGTAAAAGAAGCTGGAAGAGACAGCATCTGGAAATTCATTTTACAGAATTTATACAAACCTTATTTTCTTTCCGGCAAGTTTGATTTTATCATTGGCAATCCACCATGGTTTACTTACAGCTCAATAAAAAATGAGGAATATCAAAACACATTAAATGTACTGGCAGAAAAATATGAGATAAAGGAGGAAGGATTAGACTCATTAATTTCAGATATAAGCAAATATTCAAATTCTCGGGCCAAAGTTTCTAATGTTGACTTAAGTTCAAGAAGTCCTCAACTAAATAAACTCAAAGCTCTTTCCGACAGTGTCGTTACGCCTTCAGGTAGGAAATGGTTCTTTGAAAAATCAAGAGGAGAATTCAATACCAAGTTAAGAATCGCTGGTTCAAATAAGAATCGGATTGAAAAGGAGTATCCAAAGAATTATCGCTTTTCTAAGGAACAATTAGGCAAGTATTTTACAGCGTGGGGAGAACAGCCATATATCGTGAAAAAAGGTGGAGAAAAAGTTTTCAGGTACTTCTTAGAAGAAATCACTGGAGAGGCAAGAGGAAAGAAAACTGTTAATATTAATAGAGAGTTTTATGAAAATTTAATTTCTAAAATTATTTTGTTTACTGAATTGGAAAAAATTTATGGGCAGGGGAAACGAGCAATGGGTCAAATAAGGTCAGCAGTAATCCCATATTCAATTTCCTTAATTTACATTTATACTGATGGCGCTAAACAAGGAAAACAATTTGATCTATTAAAAATCTGGAAAAAAGAAAAGCTTGAGGATGATTTAGTAGCCTTCTTCAGCGAGTTGATGGAATTGATGAATGAATTGATTAAGAAGTATTCCGAAAGTGATGATTATGGAGAATATGCAAAGAACAAAAAATTGTGGGACGATATTTCAAGTTCAAAGGAGATTGAAAAATTTATGTCTTCTAAAATTGCACAGGAGATATTAAAAAAATATTCTGTACCAGTCAAAGAGAAAAATAAAGAGGAGGAAAAGGAAGTAGACTTTGAAAGAATACAAATGAATATTGAGGTTGTTTCCAAGGGAACTGATTTTTACGAAGAACTAAAAAAGAAATATGATAGCCTTTCCAAATCTCAAGAAAGAAAAATAGACACAATTTTTTCTTCATTAATTAAACTGGAAGATTTAAACGAAGACATCTTACATTTTGAAACTGATCTGATGTCTGACATTCGAAAAAACAGACCTGAGATATTTGATCAAATAAATACTTCATACAATTATCTTCTTGAAGGTACTTTGAAATTTATAATTTTAAAATACAACAAAGCCATTGAGAATGGAATTGACTTGCTAGATTTATTTAAAATAATAGAGAAAAAAACCAGGGAGCAAAATAATATGCATGCATCAATCTTTAATAAGATAGCCATTAATCTTAAAAACGGAATAGCTCCTTCTGTTAATGAGGTCTTTTTAGCATCTGATTATTTCAAGAAAGAGAGCCCAGTTAAAAACATTAAAGAAGATATAAGCGATTCTACCCAAAATATCAATTTGAATGTGTTAAGACAAATGGTTGAATGGGATTCACGAATGAAGATTTTAACACGAGGTGAAAGAGCTTATTTAGCAGATTTTGCGTATGAACTTAAACCTTTGAATCAATTTCATAAAACGAATGCTCAAAGACATCTAAATTCATTATTGAAGGCAGGATTCAGATTAACATAATTGAACCAAAATATTACATCATTAAATTGCAAAAATGAAAGAAGCCTAGTTTTAATGAAGGATAGATATTGCTAAATCAAACTTGACAAATGCGAAGTGCCTGATAGACAAAACCACTAGACAAAAACATTCGCAGGCGCAAAAATTTAGCAGCACAGAGGCTACTCTGCTAAAGAGCACGCCTTGTTCCTAAGCTTCCAATACACTTGATTCGGAGGCCAAAGCCATTCAATTCGATGCCCCATGAAGTGTTATGCAAACTGATTATTCCCCTTTCTAAGCTTCGCCATTTTCCTTTCTTCTTCATTCACCAGGTAATGTTTTAAAGTAATCACAGTTGTTGTGTGGCCGGCCATTTTTGCGGCCGCTTCGGCGTCCAGTATATCCGCAGTTTCGTCAAGATTCGTGTGTTTAAGCACATAAAAATCTTTATTAATTCCAAGATCTTCTTTAACGTACTCTTTCCATTTTTCACCAATCCTTTTAGTGGTTGTTTTGGTTTTGCCGGGCTTAAAATTAGAACTGAAAACATAATCATCCAGAGAAGTGTCTTTTAATTGTTTAACCCAAAATTCCATCGCGATATCTTTTATCGGCCTCAAAACTTCTTTCGGTCGGCCTCCCTTTTTAATGAATAATTGGAACACTTGCCGCTCTAAATTCACATCATGAACTTTCAGCCTTACCATTTCTGTTTTCCTGCTCCCGGAATGAAAAAATATTTGAACCAATTGCCGGTAATCCGGTTCAACTTCCAGTAGATACCTATCAATTCTTGATCTCTCCAACGGAGTAAGTAACGTCTTCAGCTTTTGGGTGACTACCTGTTTTGGAATATCCGTCACGGGGTTTGTATCAACCGCATCTTCACCCATGAGTTTTTTGAAAAGCCCCATTAAATAAGCCCGGGAATTATTGTAACTGTAAGCGCTCCAACCTTTTTTGTATTCTCCAATCATGTCAAGCATTTGCCGCAAATGCCTTCTTTTTACAGATTGAATTTCCATCCTTTCAATTCCCATTTTTTTTGCCGCTATCTCCAGAAATCTTATTAAGCTCCTGACATCGGTTAACGTTGCTTTTTCGTATTTCAACAGCTTGTAAGCCTTCCACAAAGCATCAATAAACCCGGTTTTCGGATCGATACCGCAGGCATGTTCTACAAAAAACTTTCTTGCAATTGGATTGTATCCTTTCTCTTTTAATAAGTACAATTCATTTTTGATAAGCTCCGCAGTTGCGTCCCGCCTTTCAATGTTTTAAACCGGTTCATTCCTTTCACCAGGACAAACAGTCGTTCATTTTGGGGTCGATCGTAGAAATAATATTGAATATGCCATTTTTTGGCCATAGCTGAAGCCTTACAGGTCTTCCAGTCTTTTGGTTTTACTGTGAGTTCGCTGCATTCGCAGCCGTTGGGAAGTGTAATCATACTGTGCTTTTTACTAACGATTTTACTAACATTTTAAAAGACTACAGCGTAAGAAAGTCTTTAAAAACCAATAAAATCCTTGCTGGGAGAGGCTTTTATTTTGTGGGTGAACACGGGTTCGAACCGCGGATCCTCGGCTATTAAGGAAGGTGTTCGAAATTCGATACTTAGGGTTTGCTGATTAACTCCGAAAGCTTTGCTACATTTGGGATAGAGAATTAAAAATCAAATTCAAATGCAAGGTAATTCAAAAGGACCCTCCAGAAAGCGTGCATCAACTCCGGGATATGTGAGCCCCAATCAAC
>DATKQQ010000251.1:0-3240 GCA_035532615.1 Hanamia sp. | reverse complement strand
AGTGTGCCAGTGATAACTATGCGGTCGTAACAACCAAGTATGCCGCTGATTTTTTCGCAATATCTTTGAGTAAGTGATTCCATAATATTGGAAAGTTAAATGTTTTCCTGTTTAGTTCCGGCTTGTCCGGCTTAGGTATTTCAAATAATAAATATTATAACTGCACATTTCAAGGATTTATAGATGATAATAGTGTTATGAATGCCAATTCTGGATTTGATTATCACCCTGTAACCATTACTACAAATTTACCCCATTTTGATTCTGTTTATTTATTCGTTGTTACTTCTTATTCCAATTATTATAGAACAGTCAATAAAAATTATGACGAATGTATTGTATGGTGTTCGATGAATGATTATTGGGCTATACCATCACCGCATACAAAGAAAAAAATAGCAAAGTTGCTTGGAATAATATTTAAATGAACACGGATAAGATAGTTATGCTTAATCCACTAATCTAACTATATCTTCAATACTCATCAATCTTTTAATTAATCCTGCTTCCATTGCAGGTGGTACACGTAATGTTTTATGAATCTTTACGAAGTTGTAATATACAAAGTGTAAGGCAATTGCATAACAATGATTTTCTAATTTTTTTGAAAAAGCGTTTGTAAGCCTTGTAAATCTTCTCATGTGCATACGCATGGTTAAGTTTTGCCTTTCTATATAGGAAGTTGAAATACGCTTTGGGTCTGGATTACCGGAAACTGTATGCTTCTTTGCACCTGTACATTCAGCAGGGCTATATTTCTTTTCATTACCCGCACCTTCACTGCCTCCATATAATTTAATTAATTGCGCAAAATCAATTTGGCTACCAAAACTTTCCGTAACCGCTTCCAAATATGCTTTCAACCCATCAGTAGTTAATTGTACTCTATTCTTTAATCTTGTTGCAACATCATTCATAAAAATATTTGCAGAATCGGCATCACGATTACCAACAAACCATGAAACAACAAGTTTTGTATCTGCGTCTATGCCTACCCATGTCCATGCGTCACCTGCGCCAACTTCTTTTTGTTCCTGTGTTGCGTTCTTATCCTTAGCATAAACAAAGCTCCAAATCTCATCACATTGAATCCGTTTAGTTGAAACATTTACCACTTTTTCATTGTGGAATTTTTGACAAGCCTTCCCAACGTCTACGAGTAATTTCGTAACAGTATTAATACTTACATCTGCTATTCGTGATGTAGCCCGCAAAGATGAACCTTCAACTAAAAGGTTAATGATTTGCACCTTCTTTTGTATGGGTAACTTATTCATATTACAAAGATAATACAAATGCTTGAACCGTCAAGCAGAAAGTTCATTTTATTTATCCACATTTTCTACGTAACTATGTATTACGTTAATATTTTGGGGCTGCAAAGATAATAATTTGGATTTAATTAACCTATAGCTTAATTTTGAATTGAAAAGAGAATATGTAATTGTAGACAGTTCTGTAAATTACGGTTCAATATTGAACCGATATATTTGTGTTGATACTCAAATTTTAGGAGAAGTGGCTGAAGTTTTTCGATATTATAAGGATAGATTATTATTAATTCAAGAAAGAGTTTTGACAGTTCCGCACATGTATTATGATAATTATAAAAAAGAGGGATTTAACGAAAAGACTAAAAATGTTACGGCTATAAAACTTTTGGATACTAATAATACAAGGTTTTATTGCCAAGAAAAAAAATCTAAGGACGGTACATTTCTTATTATTTGCGGCGCAGTTTTTAATAAAAAAAGTGAAAAAAATAACAAAACAAAACAAATAAACCTATAATTGAAACTATAGCTTCGTATGAATATGAAAAAAGAAAAGAAAAATGATAATGTAGACAAAGAACTGTCTACTTTATTAGCATTAATGAAGTTTGACAATAAAGAACAAAAACTTCGTCATGATGCGTTTATTTTAATGGCTGGATACCTGAGTGAAATTGAAGCGATTCAAGAAAAACATAAAATAACAAAAAAGGAATTAGCTAAAAGGATTGGGAATAGTGCTTCTTATTTAACTCAAATATTCAGAGGTAATAAACCACTAAATTTTTATACGATAGCTAAAATAAAAAATGAATTAAACATTAAGTTTGAAGTAAGAGCCATTGATTTGAATGAAAAATTTACTAAAGACAATAATGAATATTTCCCTGTTTCCAGCTTTGATTTAAGTGATACAACAAATTCAAATACTTTAACTTTCGACCAGACAAAAATAGTACCGATTGAACAAGTTAAAACACTATATTCCTTTTAGATTAAAAGTTATGAATAAATGGGAGACAATATTTATATTAAAAGGATTAAAGAGATGTCATTTTTAATAAACGAGCCTCTCTTTTCTCTTGAAACTCACAATAAGTTTAAAATGGAAATTGGTGTTTTTCTTTCATTTGCTATCGAAAAGAATCTTGTGATCTTATTGACAAGAGTGTTTTATCATTACGAGGACGCTCCTCCAGATCAAATAATGGTTGATTCAACAGTGCAAAATGTATTTGAAATTGAAGACTTAAAAAGATTTATAGTAGAAGGGAATGGCATTAAATTTCCCCCCTCATTAATTACTTCACTTGTTTCCTTATCAATCTCACATACAAGAGCTTTGATGGCACAAAGAATTATAGGAACTGTTTATCAAAACAATATTATGGGAATAGTAAATGCTGATGAACTCACAAGACATTTTTTCCCAAAAATGTTTAATGAAGAAGAAAAAGAACCTAAAAAAGAAGATAAGAAACCTAAAATCAAATTTGGCAAAAATCCTCCTTCAAAAAATTCTTATTGATCTTTTTTATGCCATCTTGCTTTAGCTGCTTTTTTTGCTATTTCAGACCTTCTTTTAGCAGTTAACGATTCAGCCCTTGCTTTGCCACCTTTTAAGCCACCCTTGCGCCCCATTGCACTTGCAGCAGCTTTAATTAAATCTTTTTCTTCTTTTGTTTCCTCTACTTCACCAGTAGCTATTTGAGCTATTAGAAAAGCTCTTTGATTTGTGTCGGTTGGTCTTTTAGTTTTTGCCATATAGCAAATATAATACAATATGCTTACACGGTCAAGCAATGTTGTATATTCCGAACCATGGTGTAGTCGGTAAGTAACAGTACATCGTTTTCGGTAAATAAGGATACAGTGCATTTTGGTGCTCCATGTGCATGATCTGGGTTAAAAGTAAAATAAATTATTTTGTTTTTTCAAAGATTGTTTTTCGATGTTTCATACGGTA
>DATKQQ010000250.1:0-3126 GCA_035532615.1 Hanamia sp. | reverse complement strand
GCGTTTTAGTGGCTATTTATTTTCATGGTTGTGTTGATATCTGAATCTGGTTAAGGTTGAAAAAATATCTATGCAAAGAATAAACGAAAAATAAAGAGCATAACAGTAAACGAGCTTTTATTCAGGATTTTTATTTTATAACGGATTTTCCTTTTTAAAACATAGTTAAAATCATCTATAACCCTTTTCTGTATTGGGCATTAGGTGATTTTAGGTGCATAATTTATGTGTGCGACTATTTTATTATTAATTTGAATTTTATTTATTTTAATCGTATATTTGCGTTTTATTAATGTAGATATTATCAATGTACTTACAGCAGCACCTTCGCAAAAAAGGCGACAAAACCTACAAAACCGTTTATCTTGCTGAATCTTACCGCAAAGATGGAAAAGTGAAGAAAAGGTATATCGCCAATTTATCAGATTGCCCCGATAACATCATTGCAGCCATCAAAAATGAGTTGAATCAATCAACAGAAGTATTTCCCTCTGAAACATCACCGCTTTTGTTTGAACAGGGAAAATCCTTTGGCGGTATTTTTACCGTTTTGGAAGTGTGCAAACGGTTGGGTATTACCCAGGCCCTGGGCAAGGATATACGCCAATCGGGGTTGGCACTTTTTCAGATAGCAGCCCGGACACTATGCCAGCGTTCCCGTAATTATGCAGCCAATGAATGGCTGCCACTGGTAGCTGCCGAAGAACTGCTTCACCTGGATGCTTTTAACGAAGACACCCTATATGCCAATCTGGATTGGCTTTGTGAAAACCAGGAAAAGATAGAGCGGAAATTATTTGAGTTCCGCAATAAAAACAACACCGCAGCAAAAACCGTTTACCTCTACGATGTAACCTCTTCTTATCTTGAAGGCACTCAAAATGAGTTGGCAAACTATGGCTACAACAGGGACCAGAAGAAAGGGAAAATGCAGATAGTAATCGGATTGCTATGTGATGAAACCGGCTACCCCATCAGTGTAGAGGTGTTTGAAGGCAATACCCAGGATATGGCAACTGTGAGTGATCAGTTAAAAAAACTACAGAAGAATTTTGGCATTAAACAGGTTATTATGGTGGGGGACAGGGGCATGATCAAATCAGCTTCCATAGATGAAATGGTAACTTTAAAGTGGCATTATATTACCGCCATTACTACGCCACAGGTCAAGACCTTGTTGAAAGAAGGTGTCATCCAACTGGATTTATTTGAAGAAAACTTAGTAGAGATCTGGCAGGAAGACATTCGTTATTTGCTGCGCCGCAATCCGGTACGGATGGAGGAAGTAGCCGGCACAAGGAATGAAAAAATAGAAAAAGTAAAATTGCTGGCACATGAAAAAACAGATTACCTGGCGGCACATTCCAGAGCCTCTGTTGAAGTAGCGCTTAAGCAGGTAAACAAGAAAGCAGCCAATTTAAAAATAAAAGAACTTCTATCTATTACTGCAGAAGGGCGGTCTATAACAGTAACCGTAGTGGAAGCTAAATTAACGGAAGCAGCACAATTGGATGGCTGCTATATTTTAAAAAGCAATGTCCCCAAAAATGTGGCTGATAAGCAAACCCTTCACAAACGCTATAAAGACCTGGCAATGGTAGAGAATGCCTTCAGGACCATGAAACAAAGTTTTGAGGAAATGCAACCCATCTATGTCCGCAAAGAAACCCGCACCCGCGGGCATGTGTTGGTGTGCATGCTCTCTTATATGATTATGAAATATATCTGGGATGAGTGCAAAGATTTAGAAAGCACCCAGGCCGCCATTTATGACAACCTCAGCGCCATTCATTATTTGCAATATACCATTGAAGATACCACCATTAAAAAACTGCCAGATACACTTAATGAAACACAAACTAAAATAATTAATAAACTAAAAATAAAACTACCCACCATGTTGTAGATATTTTTTCAACATAGCAAAATCAACTGAAAATGATACCTGCATTGGGTTACAGAGAAAAGTGAAGGACGCTTAAAAAGGAAAATCCTTTACAGGGATTTGTTTATTCACAGTCAACTTTTTTGCTTCTTCTTTTTTGGGAAGAGATAATTTTAATACGCCATCTTCATATCGTGCATCAATTTTATCTTTGATTACTTCATCCGGAAGTGCAAAACTGCGGCTGAAAGATGAATAATTAAATTCGTTTCTATAGCCGTTTTTCTGTTTCTTTTCAGACTTTTCTTCTTTTTCGCAACTGATGGTAAGCATGTTGTTTTCTACATTAATAGAAAAATCACTTTTTTTCATGCCTGGTACCGCCAACGAAAGGTCGTATTGTTCTTTGTTTTCGTCAATGTTTACAGCCGGAACTTTTAATGTGTGGGGCAAAAAATTGGGATCCCAAAAATTGAAAGGACGAAGAAAAGCATCAAATAATGATGGAAACAAATCTCCGCCGGTTTTTGTTGTTAAGGCTCTTGTTACCATAAAATCCTCCTTTTTTTAAAGATTTACAATAATTATTTCAAACACAAAACTATGCAGGATTCCCGCATGCGCAAAGGACGATAGTCAGTATAATAGATGAAATTTGTCAGTATATTTCAAATAATTAAAATTTTCGATAAAAAATTTATATGTCGTGAGTAGGTAAAAATATCAACCATTAAAAATAAATCTGAAAAAATTTAATAAATTTGAATTTGCTTTTAGTATTTATTTGATAGATAAATAAAAAATCTGAGATATTAGCAGTTCTTTCATTTCACACTTTTCCCTATCCCACTAAACTTAAAAAGCATGGTACAAAAAATTCTTCTTGTGGAGAATAATCATGATTTCAGGGAAAATGTCAGAGAATTACTTGAAATTTCGAATTACATGGTATTTACAGCCTGCAATGGTAAAGAAGGTCTTGAAATAGCGCAACAACAAATACCCCATTTAATTCTTTCAGCTATAAAGATGCCTGAAATGGACGGGTTACCATTTGCTGGAACATATCCGTAAAATCACTTTACTTTCGAGATCTCTTTTTGTGTTTTTTACAACTTCCTTCGAAAAAAAAGATATCGAAACCGGATTTAATATGGGCGCGGATGGTTATATAGTTAAACCCTGTTCGTGCGAAGAACTATTATACAAATTGAAAAAGCTATTGGGATAAAAATTAATTA
>DATKQQ010000249.1:0-38919 GCA_035532615.1 Hanamia sp. | reverse complement strand
CTAAATACTCATAACAGGATGAATCATCTTTGAATTGAAGGTTAAACTTATTTGAATTCACACCAGTAAATTTTACCCTTGTTTCCATTCGGCAAATATATAGCCTTTATTCATATTGTGCGACCTAAGCGATTATACATATATTACTTTATTGAAGTTGTCGTTTTACCTGTTTCTTTGCTGTCGTTGATTTTTTAGTCTTTGGATCAAAATATTCCTGAATTGCCTTTCTGCATTAAAGAGATCGTTCGATCTTTGAGGCCCTAATATTCTGTCAAAATCAGGTTTGTATTTTTTTCTGATGTCTAATAGTCTTTGTTCATTATCAAGCACATCTCCATTCTTATTGTTGACACGAAGATTCCTTATTTCACTATTATATTCATTATACACAGGCCAGAATCTTTCTGCTTCTGAAGGAGTTAAATTGAGTTTCTGAGAAATGAATGCAATTTTTAATTCCTGTATTTTCTCTGCTCTTTGACCATTTCCACGCTGGGCATAAGAAAATGAAAAACCCGCAAAAAAGATCAATATTATAAGTAGATATTTTTTCATTTTACTGTGTGTTTGGGTTTGAAGCCGGTGAATCTATTGTATTTAGAAAATCATTCAATGTGCTATCATTCATTAAATAATCTTCAGTATTAGGTAATCCTTCCGGATCTATATCCTTTGCAAGTATGTCATCGTCCATGATAGTACCATGATTTTCAAGATAAGATGCGATTTCATCAACGCTTAATGAAGCAATACCATTTTCCAGTTCTTCAGGAGTTTTGTACTGAGACGATAATTTTATGTAATCTGGAATTGCGGCTGAGGCAGTTAATACTTTATTACCATTTTCTGTCGCCGGTTTATTATTAAAAATTTGAAAAGAGCCAATGGTAATTCCTGCTGCAACTACTGCTGCCGCTGCATACTTCCACCATTTTCTTCCTAAACTTATCGGGATAATCTTTGCTTTATTATCATTTAGCCTATTAGCTATTTTATCGCTTAGATTTTCAAAATAATTTTCCGGAACCCTAAACACATTCTTATCTTTTATCAAATATAAAAAAGGGGAAATAGTTTTAATTTCATCTTCGGCAGTTTCAATAACTGAATTTTTAATTCTGGCAAGGATTTTACTGCTTAACCCGTCAAAATATCCTTCGGGCACTTCCTGGTCTCTGCTTTTTTCATCCTGATGAAGAAAAACAGTTGTTACTATTCTATTGCTTAATTCATTAAAATATTGTTCAGGTACATGAAATATATTCACCTTTTCCATTTCGGCCAGGAAAGGGCTAATAGTTTGTAATTCTTTTAATATTTCTGATACTTTTTCCATCCAAATTCTCAGACAACTGATTGTTTACTTAGTTTAATGATTCAAGATAAATTCTTCAATTTTTTTTGCTGCGTGATGGTAACTTGCTTTCAAAGCACCTTCACTTGTCTCCAGCACACGGCTCATTTGTTCATAAGGCATTTCATCATAATAACGAAGGTTAAAAACCAATCTTTGCTTTTCGGGCAATGATTGAATTCCCAACTGAAGTTTCCATTCGAGCTTATTGGCGTCAAAATGAGTATCGCTTTTTAGTTGATTGCTCAGCCCGTTTTCTTCATCACTTAATGAAATCGAATTCCTTTTCTTCTGTTGAGCAATAAATGTAAGCGACTCATTGGTCGCAATGCGATAGAGCCAGGTGTAAAGTTGGCTGTCTTCTCTAAAATTTTCCAAACCTTTCCACACTTTAATAAACATATTTTGCAACACATCATCTGTATCATCGTGACTTATTATCATTCTTCTGATATGCCAATATAATTTTTCCTGGTATTTCTTTACAATACCCGTAAAAGCCTGCTCCTTTGTTGTAGGATTTCTAAATAGCTCTAAAAGATCCTGGTCATTCTGGATTTGGGTCATAATATTTATCTCTGCAACAAATATAAAAAACTGTCAGTAAGACTTGGTTGCGAGCAAAAAGTTTAATTTAAATTTAAAATTAGTTAAATTATTTTATCATTTATATTTCAATGTCAATTAAAAAGCCTAAGAAAATCACTTTAGAACTTGATGTATTGTTTTTAAATATGCATCAATTACTATTTGTTTGTCAAATTCCTTTATTATTTTTTGCCTTCCTTTTTTACCCATACATTTTCTTTCTTCAGAAGATAACAAGAGCATTTTTTCCATTTTAACAGCAAGGTCATAGCTATCTTTAACCTTACATAGAAAACCGGTAACCCCATCTTCAACTATTTCTTTACACCCTGTAGTGTTGGTACATATAACCGGCCTTTCCATACTGGCGGCTTCAAGGAGAATATTCGAAGTTCCTTCCCTGTAAGAAGGAAGCACAATACAATCTGCTTCGTCAATAAATTTTCTTACATCTTTTTTTTCTCCCTGGTAATCAATAACCCCTTCAGTAATCCAATTTTGGAGATCCGTTTTTGTAATAGTATTGGATTTTAAATTCTGATGCCAGAAAGGGCCTATTACATTAAAAATAATATTTGGGTACTTTTTCCGGATACTTCTTGCAGCTTCTACGAATTCAAATATTCCTTTGTCTTTGATTAATCTACCGATAAATAAAAAAATAAACCCGTTAGCTACAAGATTCTCTTTCCCTTCAAAATTAAATGGAGAAAATTTTTGATAATCCACTCCAGATCCGGGAATTCTCTCAGCAACATTTTTCGTCACAAATTTTTTTTCAATGAATAAATCCATATCATCAAAGTTCTGAAAAAACACTTTTTTAGTTTTACTTAATGCAGAACGATAAATAAAGCGAGCAATTCGATATGCAAAGTTTTTGCTGGTAAATAAAGGTCCAACTCCAGTAATGTTAGTAATCGTTGGTATTTTTAAATACCGGGTTATAAAATTGCCCCATATAGCCGGCCTGATACTGAAGGTAAGGCATACATCAGGCTCTATTTTTTTTAAGACTTTGTATAAATTAAAAATATATTTGGAAACTTTTACAGGATTCATATTCCCCGCCCCTATATTAATCACTTTTAAACCTGTCTTTTCTACCTGGGATTCAAAGCTATTGGTGTGAGTAAGTATTGTAACATCATAACCTTCTTTCAAAAGAAATTGCATGAGACCGTCCCTCATAGTATATGTGGAGAAAAGTCCGTTCTCTATAACCGCTATTTTTTTCATTTCCGGGTCATCAATATTTATCTGTAAACTTTTTGGTACCATATTTCCAATGATAAAAGAGTCCATAATATTTTTGCTCTTTTTTCACCGGCAATCTTTATTTTTTTATTCAGAAGATCATGTACAAAATTGGGTTGTACAAAATTCGAATAAAAACTATTACTTGATGAAAGATAATCAAAAACCATTTCTTTCAATTCATTGTCCATCCATTTTTTTAAAGGAATTTCAAAACCTCTCTTGGGTTGGTTTATTAATGCTTCCGGAAGATATTTAACAGCCAATTGACGCAACATGAATTTGGTGGTTTTCCCTTTGATTTTATAATTATCAGGTAATGATGGTATATACTCCAATAATTCTTTTGAAAGGAAAGGACTTCTTCCCTCCTGTGAATTTGCCATTGTAGCGATATCCATTTTAATAAGCAGGTCGCTGAAAAGATTGGTATCAAAATCAAGGTTCATTATTTTTTTCAGCCCGGATAAATTACTGTTGGCAATTTTATCAAAATCGTATTTTATTTCCTTCAGGTAATCATACCCTGGATCAATAATATAATGTTGATAATTTTCAAAAATATCCACTCCGGCAGAAAGATAAATTTCTAAATCGGAGCTGGAAGCCAACGAAGCGAGACGATACAAATAATTGTAGAGAGTCTTTTTATTATGGGCTGTCGGAAGCGCATGTTTAAAAAGCGAAGCACCTTTTTTTACCAGCAAATTTTTTTTAAAGAAATCGTATTTTGCGAAAGGAACATACCTTCTATAACCTCCGAAAAGTTCGTCGGCCCCATCACCGTTCAGGATTACAGTTACATATTTTTTTGCTTCCCTGCTTACGTAATAGCTTGGTATTGCCGAACTGTCAAAGAAAGGTTCGCCATAATTGCATAAGATTTTTTCAAGATCATTTTTCAGATTTTCGAAAGAAATTTTTATTTCTGTATGGCTCGTATTATATTTTTTGGAAACTAAACGGGCAAGAGGAGTTTCATCATATTCTCCTTCAAAAGAGACGGTAAAAGTTTTTAAACGGCTATTATATTCACTCGCAATAGCAGTAACGAGGCCACTATCAATCCCACTACTTAAAAAACTTCCCACTTCCAAATCACTTGATTCAATTCTTCTTTTTACAGAATTGTGAAGGAAATTATTTGTTTTTTGCAAACTTGCCTCCAAAGAATCATGGTTCTCTTTTTGATAATAATCGTTAATATTCCACCATCGTTTTTCATCAATCGAAAGGTTTTTGCAATCAACAATCAAAAAATTTCCAGCCCTTAATTCTGTTACATTTTTGTAAGGTGTAAATTGGCGATAAAACGAACCGAGGCGTAGATATTGAAAAAAATTTATTGTTTCAATTTCAAGTGGGGCCATACTTTTTAAGCAATTCAGTTCACTGGCAAAAACAAATTTTTTATGGTTAAAAAAATAATAAAATGGTTTTTCACCTGCCCTGTCACGCGCAATAAATAATTGATTTTTTATTTTATCGTGAATTACAAAAGCAAACATTCCATCTAAATAATGAAGAAACTCAGTCCCAAAATGGTCATATAAAAGAAGTAAGGTTTCTGTATCGGAAGAAGTATTTCCTTTAAGATCAAATTGCTTTCTTATTTCAATATGGTTGTAAATTTCTCCATTAAAAATAATGGAATATTTATCTCCTAAATGCATCGGTTGTTTACCGCAGGCAATATCAAGAATAGATAAACGTAAATGGAAAAAGTCAACATTATTATATTGATAGCTATTGTGTTCATCAGGTCCCCGATGTTCAAGTGTTTTAATTACTTTATCATAAGAGAAACCCGAATTGACAGCCCCTGCAATACCGCACATTATTTACTTTTATTATTTATTTTGCAAAATAACTTTAATATTTGTGAAATAAGATTGTAATGATTATCTAAGTTTATTTAAAAAATATTTTATGTAACAACTGGTTGCAATGCAACAATAGTAGCCGGTTTCATTTTTACTTTCTTTAAAGCTTTTTGTGATTTTTTCACTTTTACTTTCTCATAGATCAGAAATAACGAAATGGAATAAAACGGAAGACAAGGTATTTTATAACGAACCAGGGTGCCAAAGTTTAAAGTACTGGCACCAATAAACAGTCCAAATACCACCGCAAAAAGAAAACAATACATAATTAAAGGGTCACCCAAAATTAATTTTAGAAAAGTAAAGATTCCACTTTTAAATAAAACGTACAAAGTAAAGAACATTAAAACAAGGCTTTCCATAGCAGCCATAAGTTGCGATATTTTATGTGCTTCCCACAAGAATGGCCTAAAAAATGTCGTAGCTACAGCAACTGGTGCAATTTTTATTAATCCTCCAAATGTACCATCGAAAGTAACTCCAAGACTAAAATTGGATGAAGCATCTTCACGCCCGCTTCTTTCTTCAATTACTTCATTGAGATGTGTAATGCTGGATGTTAAATCTTGTACGGCATAAACGCCTAATTCTTTATTGTATGTTGAAAGTATTTGTGTAAAACCATATATACTTAAAGCAATTAATGCTGGTGCAAAAAAGTATCTAAGCAATTTAAACTTAATGCCCTGTGTATTTTTAAGTATAATAAACAAAACGAAAAAAGGAACATAAGCAAGTAAAATATATACTTTGAGTACTGCCAGAAAATATACGGATATGAAAATAATAATTGAATTTTTTATGATTAATTTTCTTTTGTATAGCAACCCGTATAAAGAATAGGTTAGCCATCCTAGAGCAGCAATGCACAATGAATCTTTTAATAAGCCCGCACTCCAGAAGGCTAAAGTGGGAAAATATAATATTGAAATGGCAAACTGTTTATGCATTTTAGGATACTGCTCATAAAAAAATTTGAATAATTTCCACAAGCCTGAAAAAGCAAGGCATCCAAAAAATAAATTAATAACGGCATAACTCCCAAATGAAATAAAAGAAAAAAGAGCATCAAGTCTGATTACCATAAAATTGCTCTCATCTCTAAAATATCCTGCATTTCCCGGGTCTTTTACCAAAGAAAGATCGAAGTCTTTTCCCTTGTGAAAAAGGTATTTTAAATTACTGCTATTATTTAAAATGAGATGGTAAAGATTGTTGCCTTCCAATTGGAATAATACCGTGGAATCACCAACAGTGAGGTAAGAATAATATAGAATAAAAAGAATACTCGCTAATATTTTAATCCAGAAACCCTGTCTGTGATATTTTTGCAAAATTGGATCCTTATATTTTTTTCTTATTCTTCTGAAGAAAAGATAGAGTAGAAAAATATAAATCGGAGTGAGTGCAAAATCAACATAATCCATTTGACAAGGTATTTAAAATAGTCCGTGTTCTATATCAAATCCTTCTATGCCGCCTCTTTTAATTTGGCAAGCGTAGGGCTGGAAGGATGGGAAACAGAGCCTTTTATCAATTTTAACCGAAATTGAAAATAATGAATTAAATTAAATTTACCTGAAGAAGCTAATCTTTGCAAAATGATTGCAGGTGTGGCTTCGCAATTATTGGTAAATGCATCTTTCATTGGCCAAAGAATAAAACTTAATTTTTTAAATTTATTGGTTTTTTGAAATATCATTATAATTCCTGAAAAAGAAATTAAAAATCCTAAATACACCATCAAAGCTATAAAAGAGTTATTACTGAATTTGGTTTTTAAAATGTGGAATCTGTTTCGCACATAATAATACATTTTCCAATTACTATTATAATCCCAATCGTTTTTATAGGAATAAGCGCTGGCCGGATGATAATGAATACTATTTGCTTTTGTATAAAAAGGGATTTTATATTTAGTGATAATCCTGTGATAATATTCAGTTTCATCTCCCCATATAAAAAGTTCCTTTTTAGGCAATCCCACCTTTTTGATAATTTCATTATGGAGTAATGTGCCGTTAAAAGGATGCGCAAAATTATAAATTATCGGTTCTTTTACTTCATCTATTCCTTTGTAATTACCGGTTTTCCACACAAAGCTATTTTTATCTTCTTTATTAATAACCGCACAATTTCGTAAACACAATTTCATACCAGCATTATCTTCCAGAAGATTTTCCAGAGCGTCAGATTTAGGAAATCCATCATCATCCATCAGCCAAATCCAATCATATTCCTTTTCGTAAGCTAATTCGATTCCTTTGTTAAACCCGCCGCCCGATCCAATATTTTTTTGTGTAAAAAATTCTATGTCGTGTTGACTACTTAGCCAACCTTGGGTATTGTCGGTACTCCCGTTATTAATAACAAGAATTTTATCAATACGCCTGGTTTGATTTCTTAATGCAGTAATACATTCAGCTAATAATTCCTGTCGGTTGTAGGTAACTACCACAGCAATAACCTTTTCCATAAGGGTTGGGGTTTTGGAAGTTTATAAAAAATCGGACTCCCAATAAAAACGGTAAGTGCACTAATATTATTGCCCTGAAACTGAAAGATTATTTTTCAATATTGGGGAAAACAGGAAGAGGGGTTTTTGACCTGAAAGCAGCTAAAAAATCTTTGGAAAATTCTAATGCCTCACCGATTACATGATGCATGTCCATATAACGGTAAGTTGCCAATCTGCCAAGGAAAGAAACCTTGGAAAGTGTTTGTGCTTTTTGGCGATATTGATTTAATAAATTTTTATCCTCCTTTAACCTTTTAGGATAGTAAGGAATATCTCCTTTGCCGGTTTCTTTGCTGAATTCCTTAAAGATTATTGTTTTTTCATGTTGTTCCCACGGAGTGAAATGTTTATGCTCGGTAATTCGGGTAAATGGAATATTTTCATCGCAATAATTCATTTGGGTTACACCCTGGTAATCACCTTCGTGGATAGATGATTCAAAAGTTACAGTTCTGTAACCGAGTCTGCCAAATTCATAATTAAAATAAGCATCAATTGGTCCGGTATAAAAAACATGATCATATCCACTTACATTTTCAGACGGATTGAATTTTCTTCTAAGGTGGATGTAAATTGATGAGTGATCCAATAATTTATTTATAAGTTGAGTATAGCCATCTGTTGGAATTCCTGTATAAATATTATTATGGTAGTTATCATCATAATTAAACCGAACCGGAATTCTTTTTAAAATGGAAGATGGCAATTCAGAAGGTTCGCAACCCCATTGTTTTTTCGTATATCCATAAAAGAAAGCCTGGTATAATTCTTTGCCAATAAATTGAAGGGCCTGCTCTTCAAAGTTTTTCGGTTCAATAATATTTTTATCGCCAAGGATATTTAAATATTCTCTTGCAGAATTTGGAGTAAAAGTTTTATTGAAAAACTGGTTTAATGTAAGCAGGTTTACCGGCAACGAATATACCTCTCCGTTATGCATGGCCTTTACGCGGTGCACATAAGGATGAAACTCCATAAATGAATTTACAAAATCCCAAATCTCTTTTTTATCCGTATTAAAAATATGAGGCCCATATCGGTGAACCATAATCCCGGTTTCTTCGTCGCGGGAGGTATGACAATTCCCGCCTATGTGATTGCGTTCTTCCCAAATATCAATATGGCAGTCTGAATTTTGAGTCAACTGGTTTGCTAGTACTGCTCCAGAAAATCCCGAACCAATAATAAGAAACCTGGAAGACATAAAATAGTTTTATTTAATTTAATAGTGAACAAAAGAGGTAATAAAATATTATTGTTTCCCTTTTCATTTCGGGCAATATTAATATAAAAGTATCATAGAGATATAAATTCCTTGTATGTTTTTACAGATAAAGGATATTTTTTAAGAAATGAGAAAAAAATAGTTATGTATAAATTAAAACTGTTTATTTTGCTGAATTCTAAATAGAAGAAACCTATATATGGTTCGCGAATTCTTAAGAGCTCCTCATAAAATCATAACCACAAAAAACAGGCAGATATATATCTTTGATATTGATGGGAAAAATATTGATAAAAAGGTAGTTGATGAATTTGGCGAAGAATGGTTGAAATTTACTAATCACGATGATGATTTAGTAGAGAAGGGAGGGAAGGAGTATTTCGATATTCTTTCTGAAGAAATGGTCAATAAAACTACTTACGCTTTGGATATTGGATGCGGAACAGGAAGATGGACGAAATATCTCACCTCAAAAACCGGATTTATTGAAGCCGTAGATCCAAGCCAGGCCATCTTTGCTGCCGATAAATTATTGGGTAATATAAAAAATGTAAGGCTTTCACAGGCATCTATCGAAACGTTGCCATTCGCGGATGAAACTTTTGATTTTGTAATGAGTATTGGCGTTCTACATCACATTCCAGATACACGAAAGGCTCTAAATGATTGCGTTAAAAAAGTAAAAAAAGGGGGATACTTTTTTGTGTATCTATATTACAACCTGGAAAGTCGCGGACCTTTTTATACCGCTCTTTTTAAAATCAGCGATATCATAAGGAGAATCGTTAGCCGACTTCCCGGTAAGTTAAAACATTTTGTTTGCGATCTCCTTGCCATCATATTCTACATGCCTTTTGTTTGGGCAGGAAGGTTGTGCAAATTTTTGGGATTTAATAATTTGGCAAAAAGAATGCCCCTTCATGGCTATCTAAACCGGTCTTTTTTTATGATCAGAAACGATACTTTGGATCGCTTCGGAACAAGACTCGAACAAAGATTTTCTAAGGATCAGATCATTGAAATGATGACAAGCGCAGGGTTAACGGATATTATCGTTAGTTCTGGAATCCCCCTATACCACGCCGTTGGGAAAAAAATGTAAAAGAAGAAACGACGCTTTTAGGAGATTAATAACCAACAATCCAGTATTTAAGATTTCCCATTATTTTAAAATTGCCTGGTAAATTTCGGCGTATTTCTTAATAGCACGATCAAGATTATAGTACTTAATAGCTCCATTCCTGATGATGCTTTTATCAAATATTGTTTCTTCAGCAACTTTATCTGCAGCTACCTGGAATTCTTTTTCGTTCAATTCCCTCAGCACTAAACCAGAATGAGATTCTGTTACTATATTAGCTACATCACCCACTCCTGCATTGGTTATTACCGGAATTCCCATGGCCATAATTTCTCCGTGTTTTGTAGGTGAAGAAGATTGTTTGGAAAAACATGGTTTTATAAAAAAAACAGAATATTTACTGAAAGATAATAGTGTAGGCACCTCATTTCTTTTAGCATTTTTTATTGTCAATTTATTTTCTGGCAATCCCGATTTTCTTGCCGCATACAAAATAGTTTGGTGCTCATTGGGAGAAATAAATAAAAACCGGGCATTGGGTATTTTATCATTTATCATTTTAAAAAATTGCATCATTTCATCCGTTAAATACCAACTTCCGATAGACCCAAGATAACTTATAACTATATCTTCATCATTAATTTTTAGTTCGTTTTTAAAATTTAATTTTTGTTCCGCTTCAATTTTGTCGGGATCAAATAAATTCATATCAACGCTGCACGGAATTACTTCTAAGGGAATTTCTTTTTTATATTGAGGCCATTCCATAATTATTTTTTCTGCAGCGTGAGTCAGGCAAACAATTCCATCACTGTTTTTAACTGCTTCATTTTCCTTTTGTTTAAAAAAATGATATATTTTTTTGTAAAAAAATCTCTTATCATTCCACATTCCTCCATCAACACGGCTATCCGCATAGAATTCCCTAATGTCATTTAAAAATTTTACGCCTAACTTTTTCTTCATCCACAAACCAATCAACGCTGGTACCCCAGGCCTTGTATGTACCATGTCAAAACTCTCTTTCAAATGAAGTTGCTTTGCTCTTTTCTTTAATTGATAAACATCATAAATGGAAGAAAAGACAGGAGGCTTTTTATGATACTGAATTGGCTCCCATTTTATGGGATAAAGATTTAATAAATTCTCTATCTCATTTTTATACAAATTAAATCTTTGCGGCTTCTCACAACTAAGAATGGTAAATTGATAGTCATACCTTGTAAGTCCAATGAGATAAGGAATTACCTGGCTTTGACCGAGCGGATCAGTCATGCCATCATAAGATATGAAGAGAATATTTTTCATCAGAGAATTTATCGCTAATCCATCCATTTTTTGTACCACATCTGAAACATCAACAAATACCAAAACAAACTATTATAATTTTTATCACCTTTAAAAAAAAGGCAGGTAATATTTTGTATTTCCTCCTTTTTAAATAAACCATGTTTTTCAAAATCTTTTTCACTCATGTATTCATCAATATAATATTTTAAATCATTCTTTAGCCAATCAAAAACGGGAACACCAAAACCCATTTTGGGTCTTTCCATTAATTCTTTTGGGACATAATCATGAACGATCTGTTTCAACAGATATTTTTTACTACCATTTTTTATTTTCAACTCTTCCGGTAGTTGGGCAATAAATTCTATCAAACGATGATCCAACAAAGGTTCTCTTCCTTCTAAAGAAACGCTCATACTCGCTCTATCGACTTTAACAAGAATATCATCTGGCAGATAGGTTTTATAATCAATTGCAAGCATTTTATCCAAATCAGCTAAAGATTTTATCTCTTCCAGTTTATCAAATAAAGTTTCCGCCTTAATAATATTTTCAGAAAATAAAACCTGCAATTGATTATTTGAATAAGACTGGGAAAGTAATTGATCCATAATTGCCGGCGTTGAAATATCAGTGTGCTGCAATAAATCAGAGATCCTTTGCTTTTTAATGGAGACAGCATCGCTCTTGGTAAACTGGTTGAGCAATGAATCAGGAATATATTTTAATAATTTTCCTGCTGATCTTTTTAATGGCAACTGATTTATTTTTTTAAAAAAATCAAGCGCAATTGGATATTTATTATATCCTCCAAAAATCTCATCTCCCGCATCAGCACTAAGCGCAACAGTTACATCCTTACGTGCTAATTTAGAAACAAGCATAGAAGGAATTATGGAAGAATCACCAAAAGGTTCGTCACAAAAAAAAGGTATCGCGGGAATTATTTCCTGGGCTTCTTTTGTAGTACAATAATATTCAGTATGATTTGTTTTTAAATGTTCGGCAACTTTCTTTGCAAAGACAGCTTCGTTATGATCTTCTTCATAAAATCCAATCGTAAAAGTCTTTAATTTCTCCTTTTGATGTGATTGAAGTAATGCTGTAATGGCTGTACTATCATATCCGCCGCTTAAAAAAACGCCAACGGGCACATCCGCTACCATCCTGTATTTGCAAGCCGAAATCAATAATTCTTCTGTATGTTTTTTTGCTTCCGAAATAGTTATGTCAAGTTTAGGTTTATTGTATGAATCATTAACATCCCAATATTTTTGAATGTTGAATATCGCATGTTGAATATCAAATTCCAGGAAATGTCCCGGAAGTAATTTGAATGTATAATTGAAAATAGAAAGCGGAGCCATTATAAACCCATATTGCATGAATTGATAAACTGCTTGTTTATTGATTTCTTTTTTAAACCCGGGATGCCTGTGAAAACTTTTCAACTCTGATGCAAATAAAAATAATCCATTGTGCCAATAATAATAAAATGGTTTTACACCTGCCCTGTCTCTGAAGCAGTGCATTTTTTGTTTTTCAGCATCATAGATCACAAATGCAAACATGCCGGTAAATCGTTGAACCATTTTCTCTTCCCATTGTTCCCATGCATGAAGGATTACTTCTGTATCAGAATGAGAAATAAATTCATGGCCGAGTTTTATTAAATCAGATTTTATTTCTTCATAATTATAAATTTCTCCGTTATAAATGATACAGAAATTTTTATACCACATCGGTTGCGCCCCGCCACCTGTTAAATCAATAATTGATAAACGACGATGACCAAGCCCAGTCTGGCAGTTTTCATTTTCGAAAAATTCGTAGCCGCTTCCATCGGGACCACGATGAGAAAGCACATCGGTACAATCCTTTAAGATTTGCAGTGAAGAAGAATGTTTAAAATCTATAAAACCGGCTATGCCACACATTTTAGATAAGGTTTAGTCTAAATCAAAATCTTTAATATTTGTTGTTTTACTGTTTGAATGACTTTTACAAAGCATCTTTTATTTTATAATTTTCTTAATGACATTTTGAAAATTCTCAACTTTTAATAAATTTTCATAGTAATTATCATAGGGTATTAATAACCTCGGTAATTTGAATTCGCTTCCATTTTCTTTGGTAAATAATTTCTCATCTACTGTTAAAACGTGTTCATAACCTGTAATTCTACATTGATTTATTACAGCATCATTATAGTTTCCATTTGGCAGTGCAAAAATATTTACTTTTTGCCCGGTATGCTTTTCAATCTGACTTTTAGAATCGCTTATCTCTTCCTGTAATTTTGCTTTATTCCTGATGTTAGACAAAGTAATATGAGAAAGTGAGTGAGATCCTAATTCTATTTCATAATTATTTAAAGCATCTTTCAGATTATCCCAACTCATCATCGGAGTAGTTGGAATTTTAAAAGGCATTTTACTTTCCGCTTCATTCAAAAATTGCTCAACAAAAATTTCATCTTTTGAAAAAAGGAAATGGAATAATTCAAGATTCTTTTGAATTATGTTTTTTGGGTTAAAATTATCAAACGATAATTTTTTATTGTCTATTTCAAATGTGCAAATATGTTTTCTCATAAAAATTTCCTGAACCAGGTTATTTTGCCGCTGGGTCCAAATTTGAAAATTATTATCTAAGCATTTAGTAACTACATTCAGGTTGCAAGGCATTCCATATTTTTTCAATAGTGGTAAAGCATTATCATAAAAATCTAAAAATCCATCATCGAAAGATAATATGAGTGCGGGTTTAATTCCATCGCTTTTTACAAGTGTTTCAAAAGTAACTACCTGGTAATGCTTTTCAATATATTGTAATAACCTTTCAAAATCCTTTATTTTAAAAGAAGGAAAAGTAAGAGATTCTTCATCTGATACACGATGTAAACAAAGAATAGTTATTAATTTATTTCTTTGCTTATAGGAACGTAAGATATATGCAGCGCCCGTTTTGTATAAAAATTTTAATAATAAATTTTTCATTATTATATTTTTTTAATTGTGGTTTTCTAAAGAGTTTTTCTAAAAATCCTTGATTCATAACTATTTTATTTTTCTAAACTGAATATAATATGTGTAAAGAAATTTATATAAAAAATTTTTGGCAATAACTATAGTATTGGGATAATCAATTTTTTTTCCTCCAAATCCTTCTTTAAATTCATTGATCTTTAATACCTGATTATCAGCTTGTCCCGGTCTTCCTATTCCTCCAAAATCAAATACATTGAGCCCGAATGTCTTTGCAATTTCTATTGATCTCAGAATCAGTGGATAGTTTATCGGTATTTTTCTGTATTCTGGATCTGCAAATCCCATCAGATTAAACGCTGTGTTATTGTGAAGAACAATAACAATTCCACCGATCATGATTTCCCCATGCATAGCTTTAAGAATGAAGCTATTTTTTAGCTGTTTAGTATAATTGAACAATGCTTTCAAAGATTCAATTTCAAAATTAGTGGCGGAAGCTATGCCTCGTGCGCTATACATTTTTTTCAACCCTTTTGAAAACGCTTCCATTTCACCTAACTCAGTTACTTTTTCAATAATCAAATTAGCTTTTTGCGCCTTTTGAATATTGCGGCGATGATTTCCAGAAAAAGATTTTACAAGCTCTTCCATTGAGGGCGTTATGTCTAACAGAAGTGTGCTCCAGTTTAATTCGGAAGGCAAAGAAAAAGAGGTAAATTCTTCTTGTATGTGTGAAAGAGTTTTATTCCAAAATTCTATTTGAATATCCGGAGGTTGAAAACGAATGATTTTGAATCCATACTCCTGAAGCGCTTTGATACAGGAATCTGCCAGCAATGGAAATAAATTTTCATCAGAACATATAGGCCCAAAAGAAATAGTGGTTAGTAATTTTTTTTTTGCTTCCACTAAAGCGTACCCCATTATTGAAACCAAATCTTCACTATACAACAACACATGTAAAGCATTTCTGCCAATCACTTTTTCATATTCAGGGTTTTGAATAAAAGCTGAAAAAGGCGTTTGTGCAAAAAGATTTTTTACCCCGGTAATTTCGGTATCATTAAGAGTAGTTTTTACTAAAGCGCGGATATTCATTTTTTTAATTTGGTCAAAGCATATATCCATTGTGCTTTGCTTTCACTTAATTGTAATGGTGTGATTTTAATTCCTTTTTCAGCATCATAAAAACAAATCGGTTCAAATCCATAATCCTTAAGCATCCCTAATTGGTATTGAGGTTTCATGTACATAGTATCCAATTCAAAATCATCTCCGCCATCCCGCAAAATAACATAGTCTTTATTGGCAAAAGAACTTACTTTCGGATTTAATTTATTGACCATTTTATACCTGTGCCATGAAGCCTTCCATTTAAGAGGATTCTTAGACATATAAAGTGAATAAAGCTTTGGAATAGTATTAAAATTATGAAAGGAGAAACAGAAAATTCCACCATCTTTTAATAATCTTTTGCATTCTTTTAAAGCAAGGTTTCTGCCTTCTATATTTATGTAATCTATTCCATTAAAACTAAAGAGTATAAAATCAAAGCTATTGTCTGCAAACTGTGGCATGGAACGAACATCGGCAAATTCGAAAACTGAATTGGAAAAAGAAGATAATTTTTTTTTACAATGATCAATAAAATTTTGAGAATAATCTACACCTACATACTGACGGCACAATTTTGCCAAGTATTTCGTAGTGCGGCCTGCGCCGATGCCAATATCCAATACGGCAGATTTCTTTAAAGGAGAATGAAGTTTAATAAAAATCTTTTCCTCTGCCTTAAATAAAAAATTAAATTGCTCATATTCAGCTATTACCGATTCTTTATTATATGTTTCCTGGTTTTGTTCCATTTGGTATTCTTACTGATTTTTAGATTTGGCAATTATAATTGTATAAAAAAGATTCAATTTACTATTAATCATTTAAGGTAATATAATTGTCTTTTCATAAATGGCAAATAACTTTTTAAGGTAAATCTCTTTAGTATAATTCTGGTTGGCAATTTCTACTCCTTTTAATGATAATTGATTCAGATCATATTTCTCTTCAAATATATCCTTGATTAACTTAACAAACGACATTGTATCTTTTACATCAAAAAATAATGCATTGTTGAATGTAACTTCATGAAATACGGGTAAATCAGATAATAATAGAGGCAAACCTGATGCCATAGCTTCTACAACGGCTATTCCAAATCCCTCGTATAAAGAAGGCATGACGTAGATATCATAGTTAGGTAGTACTTTATTTATGTTAGCTGAGGGGCCTTTAAAAACAATTGGTAATTTGTATCTATCAATTTCTTCGTTCAAATTATTGAAATCCTCATCTTCTATTCCATATATGTCAAGGGAAATACGGTAATTTTTTAAATATTGAAAAGCTTTTACAAGATATATATAATTCTTTTGTTTTTTTATATTTCCTACTGCTACTATCCTTATTTCTTTTAATTTGTCCAGATTCTTTGTTGGAATTTGTTTTTGGAAAAAATCTGAAGAAATATAATTTTTCAAAACAAATGAGCGGTTATTTTTTTGGATCGTATTTTTATAGTCAATTAACACTTCATCGGTAACAGCAATTACTGAATGGTTTTTCTTTATTGTATACTTCTCAAGCAACGTCAATATTTTGCTATTGTTAAAAACATCCTTGCTCATTTCATTATGCAATGAATAAATAAGCGGGATATTAGAAGGGCAAGCTAAACGGGTGATAAGACTACTGTAAAATAAATGGGAATGAACCAGTGAAGGGTTATGCCGTTTTATAATTTTCTTTAATTTCTGCACACAGGGGATAATAGAAAATTTTCCTTTGAATCCTAATAAGTATTTTTTGTCACAAACCATTCTTTCAAAATCAGTTTCTAATCCGTCAGAAAGTATGACAGCGATTACTGAATATTTTTGATTGAGTTCAGGTAATATACCCAAAAAAAGTATTTCAGCACCACCCGTTCCGAGTTCGTCAATAACAAGTAATAAAGTCTTTTTTGGGTTCAATAGTTAGATTGAAAGTTTAATAAAATTTTTAAATTAATTTTAAGAGCATTTAATGAATATTATGCAAAATTGCTTTTTCAATTATTTTCCATCTTTGAGTACCAAAATAATATTTTTATCCTAATATCTTTTCCCATTGTTTATACCGCTGCAAAGATCCTAAAGATCCTATAAGCCTATTATTTATTGGAATAAACAAATGCCGGTCAGGCATGGCTTTTAAAAAGCGAATCCAAAATTTTTCTGTTACCCAAAGAAAATTCAACATTATCCTTTTTAAACCTCCATAAATTATAGGGCTATTTGGTTTAATAAATCCTGATTTTACTGCTATAAATTCTGATTCGAAACCGAAAGATTCTCTTTTTAGGAACGAATCAATCTCAAGGCGGTCCTGGTGATTGTGATATAATGTAACATCAAAAACGCAATAGATTGGTATTGGATAAGCATTGAGTTTATTGGATAGATCAATATCCTCCCCCTGGAAAACCATTGCTTCATTATAGCCTCCTAACTTATTAAATGTTTTTCTACTCATGATTAGAGAACAACTCGCAATTATTTTAGACGGATATAAGCCCTCGTTTGGTTTTTCACCCATTTGGTGCATTCTTCCCCACATAGTATTATAGCTGTGTGTAAGGATGTATTTACCTATTTTACTGTTGATTAATTTTTCGTTTAAAGAAGGTGGATATTCCCAATTCATATTATATGCTGCCTCTTCATTTTTATTTTCAATTAGGTTGTAATTGATCCAATCAATTACCTCACTATTAATCCACATATCATCATCAATAAAAAAAAAGATTTCTCCGTTTCCTTTATTTGCCCCAAAATTTCGTGCAGATGAAACTCCTCTTTTTTTGTTGTCAAAATAAATAATCCGGTTTAAAAATTGATTAGGAATATTTATTGGTAAATCGCCATCATTGACAACAATGATTTCTGCTTTTTTATTTTTAATTGCATCGCAAGCTTTTTCAACTGTCTTCCACAAAATTTCTTCACGGTTACGCGTAGCTATTATTATTGAAATGTCAATTTTACTCATTGAATTAGGGAAAGAATAAAAGTTACTAAAAATATTACAAACTCTGCCTGATTAAATAAAAAATAGTTCTAAAATTATTTAAACTTAAAGGATTCAATTTTATTGCATTTAATATTAAGCCGGCTGCTTCTTTTCTCTTTCTATCATCGATACAGTCTGCTGCAAATAAACGATATCTTTCTGCTAACCACTTTTTCATATTGATCCATGATTCTCCTTTGTATTTTTCATAATATTGTTTGAAACCATCCAACATAAACCGGGAACTCCTTGAAGCAGATTCGCTGCTTCTTCTATAATACACCAAAGGTTCGTCTATGAAATCAATAGTTGCGATTAATCCAATACGGATATACATATCCAAATCTTCGATTATTAAATTTTCATCCCATTTACCAATTTTTTCAATTATATCTCTATTGTAAATTACACCAACATAAAACATGCAATCGGGATGCATTAATATTTCTTTGAATAATCTTCCTCTTTTAAAAGTCGTAGAATTATTTAGTATTGTTTTTTTTTCTTTTTCATAATAATACCAACCATTACTAAATAAAGCTCCAGTATCGGGGTTGTTAAGATAAAAATTTACTTTTTTCTCAATGTTTTTTGGTGCGAACCAATCATCTGTTGATAATGGAGAAATATATTGCCCTGAAGAATACTCCAGTAAAAAATTTAAATTTTGGGAAATGCTTTTTGGCTCCCTATTTAAAAACATTTTAAATGTTATGCCGGATTCTTCTAAAAATTTTTTACCAACCTTGAAAGTATTATCCCGGGATGCGTTGTCAAGGTAAATGATCTCAATATTTTTATAAGTCTGGTTGATAATGCTTTGAATACATTGCTCTATATAAGACTCGTGGTTCATGCTTAATAATAAAATACTTACTAAAGGGTTCCTCTCCATAAATAATCAGCTTACTTTTACAGCCTTTTATAATTGAAAATGAGTTGATGCAGTACACAAGATATCAAAATGGCAATTTGTAAAATCAGAATTTTCATCAATTTCATCATTTGATTGGGCATTAATAATTTTGTAGTTCAAAAGTTTCAGGTATTGAATCAATTCTTTGGCAGTACTTTTTTGTTCACGAAGATTATTATCAACCAGCTCAATAAATAAAGTTGGTTTGAATTTACTTAATGTTTCATGAGCACCTTGCAACACTTTATATTCAAAGCCTTCTACATCTATTTTTATAAAATCCGGTTTTGCTATTGAAAATTTTTGCATGGTGCTATCGAGAGTGTCTATCTCTACTTTTTCTTTTTCGTATGATTTGCTTTGATCATCTTCAGGTAATAAACGCAGCATACCACGGTTATTAGGATTTACATTATAAAGAAAGGCAGTTTCGTTTTTATCCCCCAACCCTCGGTTGATTAATTTTATATTGGAAAAGTTATTAAGTGAAATATTTTTATTGGCTTGCTTGAAATTATAGGGGCTTGGTTCAAATGAGAACACGTTTCCACTCTTTGAAATCTTTTTCGCCATCTGAAGTGTTATTGCACCGATATTAGCGCCAATATCAATTACGTTCATTCCTTCATTAATATGGCTAAATAAAATTTTATATCCATCGTCCAGGGAGTAATAATTTGAATGCCCGTTTGTTTCACTTATGTCTAGTAGAAAATTGATGCCATTTACACTACACTTTCTAAATGTGCCTGGAGAATATAAATAATTTGGAGGAATTAGTTTTGCTGCCAAAGAATCAGGTTTACCATTTCGTGTAAAGCGGGCCAATAATTTATCTGAACCGGAAAAAATGAAAAATCTTCTGAAAAAATTCAGGAATTTAGTTTTAGGAGAAAGGTATAAATGATAGGATTGGGTTTTCATGTGATTTTAAAGCTCGGATATTCTTTGAACGCTTTTTTTAATTATAGGTTGTAAATAAGTTCATATTATTTTCTTTATATTATTTTACAATCGCATTAGGTAAATTCTCAACGTTGTTATTTAATTTCTTTCCTCATAAAAAACCACACAAAAAACCAGTACAAACCATAGTTAATACAAAACGAATAAGTGGCGCCTATTATTCCATAATGATTCATAAAATAATACGATAAAATTACATAAGAAGCAGCAAAAATAATTTCTGAAATTATATAGGCTTTCGTCATTGCCTTGGCAACCATTAGATAACCCAGTAGCCAACTACCAATTTTAAAAAAATCTCCCAGCAACTGAAAAGTAAAAAGAGGTTTCATTGGCAAAAATTCAGGAGTAAATAAAACATGAATGATAAATCCTTTTAATAGCCAAATCAGAAAAGCGATAATGGCCACAATGGGTAAAATAGTTTTATAGCCTTTCATAATTTCATTTCTCAATTCAATCTTACTCTGTATTTCAGAAAGCTTTGGCATATAATAAACGGCCAAGACAGAAGTAATAAATCCCAGATAATAATCAGAAATTTTGGTAACGGCCTGCCAGTAACCTGCATTGGCTACAGAGAATTGAAGTATGATTCTGTTCCTTACTAATATTTGCATTGTCGGCGCAACAAAACCGGTAACAACGGCCATTAGAGAGAAGGCTGAAAGCATTTTTACTACCTTTTTATCCCACGATTTAAAATTTGGTCTCCATTTTATTCCCAATTTACCGAAGACATAAATATTGATAAAAAAAATGATAATGGCAGTGGCAGTACTAGCTACTAATACCCCTTCTAATCCAAGAGTGTAGGCAAAAATCACTGTGATTGTGACACCAACCAGGGAAGAACAGATATTTATAATGGTGAATTTTCTGATTTCCTGTAATCCATTTAAAATGGCAGAAAATATTACATTAAATGAAATAGCCACTGTAAATAATCCAAATAAAAAATAAACAATCCAAAAATCTTTTGTTTTGAACGCTGCTTCAGATAAATAACCGCTGCTGCACATTACAAATAAAGAAATGATTAAGGAGCTAAAAAAAACTATTAGAAAAGCGGTATTAATTATTTGTCGGCTTTTAACAGGATCGCTTTTATGTTCGGCAAGATATTTAATAACCCCAGTGGTAATGGCTGCGGTAGCCAACATGGTTAAAATAGCAGTAGTGTTTTGAAATTGTCCTACAAAAGCTATTCCTTTGGGGCCAATTTTTACCGCTACTACTTTTACTACAATAAAGCCACTTATAAAAGTAATGGCAGTAGATATAGAAGTATAAAAACTTGTTTTTATTAAATTCATAAATCTTTTATCACTTTTGCCGGAACACCTCCTAATATTACATTAGACGGGAATTCTCCTGTAACCACTGCGCCTGCAGCCACGATAGTATTATCACCAATAATTGTGTTTTTAAGAATAATAACATTATTCCCAATCCACACATTATTCCCGATTTTCACTTCTCCTATTTCTCCTAAATCCCTGCGAAATTTTGGGTCCATTCCGTGAGCTTCGTGATCCATTATAGTGACTCCTTCTCCTATTAAAGTATCTTTCCCTATTTCAATATAATTAGCTGCGCAAATAAAAACATTATTATTGGTAGAAACCTTATCAGAAATAACAATTTTTGAATTTTCATATCTGGGTTGTATTTCAACTGATCCATTTCTATGTCTGCCTCCCATCTTGAAACCAAATTCACATTGCTTGCCAATAATTAATTTCCCTTGACCCCGGCAAATTGTATATTGATTACATGTAGGAATTTGTCCTTTTAAAACAATCCGTTTTTTTAGAATTGCAATAATATTTGGCCAGTACCAATTTTTCTTTTGAATAAATTTTTGAATAAGGAACAATAAAGGTGATACTTCATTTTCTATAAATTCCATGTATCTAATTCCAATTGTTGTGATTGAAATAGTTTTGATATGTGTTGCTTAATTGTTTTAGGAAGCAGAAGCAATGGTTAATAAAAAGACCGATTCTTTGGCAGCAGCCACACTATGAGGCTCGCCTTTGTGCAATGCAATCATTTCATCTTTTTTCAATATGACAGATTGATGATCTGTATTGAAAACAATTTCTCCGTCCAATACCTGAACGCTGATCACTCCATTGGCAGTATGTTTCGCCATTATTGCATCTTCATGAAGAGCAATCAACACAATCCTCATTCCATCCGTTTTGTAAATCGTTATGGCATTCCGGTCGTTCTTTTCCCAGGCGGCTTCTGCTTTTATTTGGTGCACATAATCCTTAACATTCATACTTACTAAAGGCGCATCCATTATCCTGCCCCCTTCTGGCCTTGATTCGGTTGATTCATTATGTTTTGATTCCATACTTTTTTTTGCAAGTTAAAAAATTATTATTCAGCGCATTTATTAATTGAAAAATGAAAGAGCCGAACCTTTGTGTGCCTCTATGTGATCCGTTTTATCACTTTTTATTTCATATTGAGGAACTTCTTTACTGGCATGATAAGTATAACCTTTATAGTCAAAATCCGATTTATGAATTTTAATAATTTTTCCTGATACCCAACCTGCCTCTGAATTCCATTTTACATGATCGCCGATTTTAAAAGTTCGTTTCATTTTATTTAAATTTTCATAAATAAAGTATCAGCAAAAATGGCATTTTTATTTCATCATTTATTATTGAAGAAAAATAACAGGCTAAAATTGTTTAAATAATTACAATTTTTCATAAGAACTTTCTTTATTGCTACTTTTGTTAAATGTATAATATTTAATACGGCATACACTTTGAGAGTAAAGAAAATATCAATTTTTAAATAAAAAAGAAACAAAAAAAATGGAATCAACTGAACAATTAGGAATTAATACCGTACGTGTACTATCTGCAGATGCTGTGCAGAAAGCCAATTCAGGCCATCCGGGAACTCCAATGGGACTTGCGCCCATAGGCGATGTACTCTGGACAAAAGTGATGAATTATAATCCACAGGACCCGGAATGGCCTAATCGGGACCGGTTTATTTTGTCATGCGGCCATGCATGCATGTTACAATACAGCTATTTGTATTTGACAGGTTATGATATTACCATGGACGATATAAAAAGTTTCAGGCAGTTGCACAGCAAAACGGCTGGTCATCCCGAGTATGGATTATTAGCAGGAATAGAAGTAACTACTGGCCCACTTGGACAAGGTTTTGCGAATGGAGTTGGTATGGCCATTGCTCAACAATTTTTGGCTTCGCGATATAACAAACCGGGTTTTGATATATTCGATTATAAAATTTATGCCATTTGCAGTGATGGCGACCTTATGGAAGGCGTGAGCGCAGAAGCAGCATCTATGGCGGGTCATCTTAAACTGGGAAATATTATTTATTTGTATGATGATAATAAAATAACTATTGAAGGAAGTACCTCAATCACATTTGATGAAGATGTAACAGAGCGTTTCCAGGCTTATGGTTGGCATGTGCAATCAGTGACCGATGGTAATGATACAGAAGCGATTTTAGCTGCCATACAAAATGCAAAAAATGAAACCAAACGTCCTTCTCTGATAAAAGTACGCACCCACATTGGTTTTGGTAGCCCTAACAAAGTGGATACAGCCGGCGCACATGGCTCCCCGCTGGGAAAAGATGAAGTGCGTTTGGTAAAAGAAAATTTTGGTTTTGATCCTGATAAAAGTTTTGTGGTTTCTGATGAGGTATTGGATTATTACAGAAGCAAAGGAAAAGCAGGAATTAAAAAAGAACAGGATTGGAAAAATATTTATTCAAAATATAAAGAAAAATATCCGGCAGAAGCGGCAGAATACGAATTACTGAGTGATGGGAAATTACCTCAGGGATGGAAAGATAATCTTCCGGTTTTTAAACCCAATGATAAAGGGTTGGCTACCCGAAAAGCATCGGGAAAAACATTGAATGCAATCGCTTCAAAATTGCCTTTATTGATTGGGGGCTCTGCCGACCTGGCACCATCTACCGATACCAACCTTGATGATTATCAACCTTTCACAGATCTTAATCACAGTGGAAGAAATTTCCATTTCGGTATTCGTGAGCACTCTATGGGTGCAGTTTTAAATGGCATGGCGCTTACAAAAGGCATCATTCCTTACGGCGCTACTTTTCTTATATTTTATGATTATATGCGTCCACCCGTAAGGCTCGCTGCTATCATGAAAATTCGCCCGATATTTATTTACACCCACGATAGCATCGGTTTGGGAGAAGACGGAACTACTCACCAACCGGTAGAGCAATTGATTGGGTTGCGCTCTGTGCCTGATTTAACGGTTATTCGTCCTGCAGATGCAAATGAAACGACACAGGCGTGGCGTGTAGCATTGGAACATTCAGGTGGACCGATTGCTTTGATTCTTACAAGGCAAAATGTACCCACGATTGACCAGGAAAAATATGCAAAGGCAACCAATGTAGAAAAAGGTGCTTATATTTTATCTGATTGCGAAGGTGAGCCACAGGTTATTTTAATGGGTACAGGAAGTGAAGTACATCTTTTATTGGAAGCGCAGGAAAAATTGAAAAAGGATTCAATAAAAGTTCGTGTAGTAAGTTTCCCAAGCTGGGAATTATATGATGCGCAAAGTGCAGAATACAAAGAAAAAGTTCTTCCTAAAAAAATCCGCAAACGCCTTGCTGTAGAAGCCGGTTCACCAATAGGATGGTGCAAATATGTAACTGACGAAGGCGATGTGATCGGAATAAATAAGTTCGGGGAATCAGCGCCAGGAGAAGAAGTAATGAAAGAATATGGCTTTAGTGTAGAAAATGTGGTTGCAAAAACAAGGACTTTGTTGAAATAATATGTATGGTAGAACTGACCATGAGTTCACCGCCCTCGGTAGCTCTGCTGCGGTTGGCAACCGCGCCAACCGCTAATTTAAAATCTTTGTAAAAAAAATCATATAAAATGAAAAAAATACTCATAGCAATTGATTATAATCCTACAGCCCAATACATTGCGGAATCAGGTTATTCACTTGCCAAATCAATGAATGCCGAGGTAACTTTATTACACGTAGTGGCCGATTATACTTATTATTCTTCATTAGATTATTCACCGGTGTTAGGCTTCGATAGCTTTAGCAATCTCGGTGCTCTTCAATCCAATACGGTGACTGAATTACAAAATGCAGCAAAAGATTATCTCGAAAAAATAAAGAATCATTTAGGCGATGAATCTATACGTACCCTGGTGAAAGAAGGGGACACCGGAGACGCAGTTTTAAGCGCTGCAAAAGAATTAAATGTGGATATTATTGTTATGGGAACACATGGCAGAAGAGGACTTGACAAGATATTAATGGGCAGCGTAGCCGAAAAAGTATTGCGGCATAGTGAAGTTCCTATGTTTATTATTCCATTTAAGGAAAATGATGCTTAAGGCGCTGGATAAAGCAGCTTCAAAATATTTTGTAACTTTTTGTTCTACCCAAAACTCTAATGTTGACGAAGAAATAAACTAAAAATTTAAATCATTTATTATGGCAGATTATCCAGATGAAGAACACGTAGTAAAAATCATCAAAACAGAAAATGTAACGCATAATGTAAAGCGTTTCACACTAAGCAAACCTGAGAATTATGTTTTTACTCCAGGTCAGGCTACAGACATTGTAATAGATTCACCTAAATGGAAAAAAGAAAGAAGGCCTTTTACTTTTACAGCGTTAAATGATTGGCCCCAACTGGAATTTACCATTAAAATTTACAGTGATCACGATGGCGTAACCAATCAGTTAAGTAAATTAAAGGTAGGCGATGAATTGATACTCCACGACATTTGGGGCGCCATTCATTACAAAGGGGAAGGTGTTTTTTTAGCAGGCGGTGCGGGCGTTACACCGTTTATTGCAATTTTTCGCCAGTTGTATAAAGACAATAAAATAAGTAACAATAAACTGATATTTTCCAACAAAACATCTCAGGATATTATTCTTAAAGATGAATTTACCAAAATGCTTGGGGATAATTTTATTAATACACTTACCGAAGAAAATAATCCAAAATATGAACACAGAAAAATAGATACGGATTATCTGAAAGAAAAAATAAAAAATTTTGACCAATACTTTTATATCTGTGGACCGGATGCAATGATTGAAGACATTAAAAAAGACCTTTTGAAACTTGGGGTGAAGGAGGATAAAATAGTGATTGAACAATTTTAAAAATAGAAAACTTCAAAAAAATCGGTTCACTGATGAAGGAATTTAGCTCTCAATAAATAGAAAATTTCGTAACTTTTCAGAAAAAGATAAATTCAAGTTAAACAATTAAATCATGAATACATTAACTATCAATCCGCAATTTGTGAAAGATGAAAAAGTCCGTAACCTTGGTGTTTTCTTAACAAAAGCCGAATTTGATCAATTGCTTGAGGAGTTAGAAGATTATGAAGATATTAAAGCTTTTGATAAAGCAGAAAACCGCCCTGAGAAAGAATTTACGCCTTATAGGAAGACTGTTGATAAGATAAAAAAGCAAAGGGCTAAATGAGGTACACAGTTATAATTGAGAGAGCCGCAAGAAAGAATCTTGAAAAAATAAGGTCTCCTTTTTTTGAAACTATTAATAAAAAAATATTAGCTCTAGAAAATAATCCCCGACCTCAGGGATGCAAGAAATTAAAAGGTCGGGATGCATGACGTTTAAGAGTCGGCGATTACAGAATAATCTATAAAATCAAAGACGATATTTTGCAAATACTTGTTATCGAAATTGATGATAGAAAACAGGTTTATAGATAAAGCATAGAACTGTTTTTTAAAATAAGAATCTTCGGAAAATGTTTGTTTACTGTAGGAAGATTTCGTTAAGCAAAAAAAATGATTATATTATGCGCTACTAAAAATTGTTATTATGTCAAAAGATATTTATCAAATAAAAAAAATCCTAACAACCAAAGACGGAAACTTCACTTACTACAGCCTTCCTGAATTGGAAAAACAAGGACACGACATTAGTAAGTTGCCTTTTTCTATTCGCATACTTTTAGAAAATGTGTTACGTAATTTTGATGATTTTTCGGTAACCAAAGAAAATGTAGAGACACTTCTGAACTGGAAACCCGAAGCATCAGATAAAGATATTCCTTTCAAACCTGCGCGTGTTTTAATGCAGGATTTTACCGGTGTTCCTGCAGTAGTTGATATCGCTTCTCTTCGTGCAGAAGCCGCGCGCAAAGGAAAAAATCCCGAAGACATAAATCCTCTAATTCCTGTTGACCTGGTGATAGACCACTCGGTGCAGGTAGATTATTTTGGAACGGAATACGCTTACCAGAAAAATATGGATGAGGAATACAAGCGCAACCAGGAACGGTATTCTTTTTTAAAATGGGCGCAAAAATCTTTTAATAATTTTAGCGTAGTTCCTCCGGGAATGGGTATTTGCCACCAGGTAAATCTTGAATTCTTATCTAAAGGAGTAGTGGAAAGAAATGGTGAAGTTTTCCCCGACACATTAGTAGGTACGGATAGTCACACACCAATGGTAAATGGTATCGGAGTAGTAGCATGGGGCGTAGGTGGCATCGAAGCAGAAGCGGCAATCCTTGGTCAGCCGTTATATTTTATTATGCCCGAAGTAATCGGTTTGGAACTGAAAGGCAAACTGCCTCTGGGCTCAACCGCTACCGACCTTGTTTTAAACATTGCTGAAGTATTGAGAAAATATGGCGTAGTTGGAAAATTTGTAGAAGTTTTTGGCGACGGGCTTAACAATCTTTCTGTACCGGACAGGGCAACAATCGGAAATATGTCGCCCGAGTTTGGATGTACCATTACCTATTTCCCGATTGATGATAAGACGCTTGAATACATGCGCAAAAGCAACCGTTCCGAAGAGCAGGTGAAGTTGGTGGAAGATTATTGCAAGACGAATATGCTTTGGAGAACAGGCAAAGAAAAGATTACTTATACAGATAAAATCACGCTCGACTTAAATTCTATTGAACCAGCGGTAGCCGGACCAAAAAGGCCACAGGATAAGATTTTGCTGAAGAATTTTAAAAATAAGTTCATCGAATTGATGGACAAAAATTATGGTCGTAAATATGTTGTTCCTGATAAACAAATGTCGCGTTGGTTTGCAGAAGGTGGTGGTCAGCCTATTGATACAGTGGCACCCGCTGGAACACCTACCGCTGTTGTGGAAGAAGTAGAAAATGGAACGAAGAAAGTTTGGGTAACATTAGGGCATGAGAAGTTTGAAATTTCAGATGGCTCTGTTGCAATAGCAGCCATTACTTCCTGTACTAATACTTCCAATCCATTTGTAATGATAGGTGCCGGCCTCGTAGCCCGAAAAGCGCGTGAACATGGGCTTGATAAAAAGCCCTGGGTGAAAACTTCTCTTGCGCCGGGGTCGAAAGTAGTTACTGATTATCTTAAAAAAGCCGACCTTCTTACTGATTTGGAATCATTGGATTTTCACCTGGTTGGTTATGGATGTACTTCGTGTATTGGCAATTCCGGTCCGTTGCCACCTTACATGGCTAAGGCGGTAGAAGAGCATGAACTGGTAGTAGCTTCTGTACTTTCAGGAAACAGGAATTTTGAAGCGAGGATTCATCCGCAGGTGAAAATGAATTTTTTGATGTCGCCAATGTTGGTAGTTGCGTATGCTATTGCGGGTCGCGTTGATATAGATTTAACTAAGGAACCTATTAGCTATGATTCAAACTTACAGCCGGTTTACCTCAAAGATATCTGGCCAACAGATGATGAAATAAATGAAGTAATGGCCAAAGTGCTTTCGCCAAAAGATTTCTCTAAAAACTATGGAGAAATTTTTGAAGGAAATGAAATCTGGAGAAACCTGAAAGTGCCGGAAGATAAATTATATGTATGGGACAAAGATTCCACTTATGTAAAAGAGGTTCCTTTCTTTTATAATCTTCCCGATAATGCAGAAGCCACTAAAGATATTGTAAATGCAAGGGCATTATTAGTGTTGGGCGACAGCATCACCACCGACCACATTTCACCAGCCGGACAGTTTAATGAAAAATCCGCAGCAGGTCAATATCTTATCAGCAGAGGAGTGAAAAAAGAGAATTTTAATTCTTATGGTTCGCGGCGTGGGAATGATGAAGTGATGGTTCGTGGCACATTTGCCAATGTGCGTATAAAAAATCAGTTAGCCATAAAAGAAGGTGGATATACTACTTACCTTCCGGGAAATAAAGAAATGAGTGTGTATGATGCTTCCATAAAATATAAAGAAGCAAAAACACCTTTGATTGTTTTGGCAGGGAAAGAATATGGCAGCGGCTCGTCAAGAGACTGGGCAGCAAAAGGTGCTTTTTTATTAGGGATAGAAGCAGTAATAGCCGAAAGTTATGAGCGAATACACAGAAGCAATTTAGTGGGAATGGGCGTATTGCCTTTGGAATATAAAAAAGGAGAAACTGCTCAAAGCCTTGGACTTAACGGAAAGGAAACTTTTAGTATCACGGGATTAGCAGGAACCATAAAACCCTTGCAGGAAATGCAGGTCATTGCAAAAAAAGAGGACAGCACTGAAATAAAATTTAATGCCATTGCAAGAATGGATTCACAAATTGAAATTGAGTATTACAGAAATGGAGGAATCCTGCAATATGTGTTGAGACAGTTTTTGCATAAGAATTAATTATCTGATTTCTGCAAATCATTTATTGTAAACGATTAAAAATGCACGACGTTTTTTAATGGTCTTGAACCAACCGAGAATTTTTTCAACTAAGAAAATTTAAAATGTTTCAATTTAGACAGGTTATTTTCAAACCTTTTTTTTCAAACATAATTTAGAGAGCCTGGAAACGAAAGCCATACTCATTCTTCGAGTTTATTGAACCAATTGTACAGGATCGACAATAACTAAAGACTCAGAAATAATTTTTTTAACGGACAAGCCAAAGCCTTGACTTTTTTTATTTGAATTAAATTTACTTACCTTTAACGTTAGTAATGAAAAACAGTAGCATGCTTGTTTCATTTGGAGATAAAAGAACAAATAGAATCTGGAACGGAGAAAGGGTAAAAGACTTTTCGATAGAAATTCAGGACATAGCAAGAAGGAAATTGAGGATGTTAAATAACTCTCATAATATTTCTGATTTATTAATTCCTCCATCCAACAAGCTTGAAAAATTAAAAGGGAATTTAAAAGAATTTTATTCTATCCGAATAAACAATCAATGGCGAATTATTTTTAAATGGAATAGTGGCAATGCATAAGAAGTACAAATAATTGATTATCATTAAAAAGAAAAAAATTAAATCTATCATGAGCAAAAAATTAAAAAATATCCATCCGGGCGAAGTTCTTTCGGAAGAGTTTCTTATTCCTTTAAACATAAGCGCTTATAAGCTTTCGCAGGATATAGGCATTCCACAAACGCGCACTTCACAAATTTTAAAAGGCAACAGACGTGTTACAGCAGATACCGCTTTAAGGCTTTCAAAATATTTTGGAAATTCTGCAAAATTCTGGCTGGGGCTCCAGGATGATTATGATATTGAAGAAGAAAAAAATAAAAAAGAAGGAGAGCTGAATTTAATTAATGAATATTCCTATGGTACAGCATAAGGAGTAATACGGTACAGAACAAATGGAATTTTAGGAGTATTAATTGCTCATTTTTTTTCTGACCTGACAATTCTTTTCTTTCTTTATTCTTTCAAATAAACGGTTAATCTGAATCTTATGGAAAATAGAGTAGTAATAAACAGGATTAAGAGTTGTTTCACCGAATGAAACCAGTATAAGTAATTTCAAGGAACATTACCAATAAAGCCGCACGCCTCAAATCTGTTTTTTTTGTAGTTTTAATTTTTCTTAAATTGATATATGTTCACAAAATCTCAGATACAGGATTTAAAAAACCAAACGAATATTTTACTTAAAAATGATGGCACAATTGATCAGCTAAGAAATGTACTTCGTTTTCACGAATACCGATATTATGTTTTAAATGATCCATTGATCTCTGATACAGAATATGACAGGCTTTTTAAAAAATTAGAAAAACACGAAAGCGAAAACCCTTCTATCATTACCCCCGATTCGCCAACACAAAGGGTAGGGAGCAGCCTTAATTCAGATTTTGTAACAGTTCCACATTTGGTTTCAATGCTTAGCCTGGAAAACAGTTACAATCCGGATGATTTGATCGCATGGGACAATCGTTTAAATTCACTTGCTGATCACCAAAAAATATCATTTAGTGTAGAACCTAAATATGACGGCGCAAGCATTTCATTAATTTACGAAAATGATCTTTTGGTTCGGGGCGCTACACGTGGAGATGGTTCAGCAGGGGATGAAATTACTACCAATATCAGGCAGATTGGTTCTATCCCTTTATCGGCAAAATTCAATGATTATGGAATTGAAAAAATAGAGATTCGGGGTGAAGTTTTATTAAATAAAGAAAATTTTAAAAAATATAATGAATCCCTTGCAGAGGAAGGTTTATCTCCTCTTGCCAATCCGAGGAATGCAGCAGCGGGTTCTCTAAGAATGAAGGATCCGGCTTCAGTAAGAAAACGAAAACTTGAGGCTATTTTATACCATGTAAGTTTTATTAAATTAAATAAAAAAGGACTTGAAAAATATCCCGAATTATTGAATACTCATTCTGGTATTTTACAAATGCTTTCTGAGTGCGGCTTTCGTACTCCTGTAAAAGAAAAGAAAGTTTTTAATAATATACAGGATGTTGTCAATTTTTGTCTTGAATTTGAAGACAAACGGGATGCACTTCCTTATGAAATAGATGGGATGGTAGTGAAGGTGAATGAAATAGAAATACAGCAGCAAGTGGGTAGCACCACTCACCATCCGAGATGGGCTATTGCTTATAAATTCAAAGCACGCCAGGCCACTTCCAAATTACTGAACGTCGAATTCCAGGTGGGCCGTACGGGGTCTATAACTCCAGTGGCGAAAATAGAACCTGTGCCCATTGGTGGCGTAACCGTGAGTTCTGTTTCACTTTTCAATGAAGGAATTATTGAAGAAAAAGGTTTACGTCTAGGCGATACTGTTATAGTGGAAAGGGCCGGAGATGTAATCCCTTATATAGTAAAACCATTAATCGAGTTACGAACCGGGAAAGAAACAAAAATAATTTTTCCCACCAATTGTCCTGTATGTGGCGATCCTTTAATAAAACCCGAAGGAGAAGCCGTATGGCGATGTGTAAATATCAATTGCGAAGCGCAAGTGGTAGAGCGCATTATTCATTTTGTGAGCAAAGATGCGATGGACTTGAAAACTTTTGGAGAGGCCAATGTGAGAAAGTTTTATGGAGAAAAAATAATCAGCGATATTCCATCTATTTATTCAATTGATTTTGAAAAAATTTCTAAACTGGAAGGATTTAAACAAAAATCAATTGATAATCTTAAAGCGGCGATTGAAAATTCAAAAAAACAAAGTTTGAACCGTTTAATATATGGGCTCGGAATAAGATATGTTGGTGAAACCACAGCCAAAACCCTGGCCAAAAGTGTAGATACTGTTTTTGATCTTAAAAAATTTTCAATAGAAGATTTGCAGCATTTAAAAGATATTGGCGGCAAAGTAGCGGAAAGCGTTTTCAGTTTTTTCCATAATGCAGACAATATTAAAATGCTGGAAGAACTTGTAGCTAAAGGAATCAATATTAACGGCGATAAAACAAGACCCACATCTGGTAAACTATCGGGGCTTACATTTTTGTTCACCGGAACATTACCCACTTTAAAAAGAAGTGCAGCCGAAAAAATGGCCGAAGATAAGGGGGGGAAACTGCTTTCATCAGTGAGCAGCAACCTGAATTACCTGGTAGCGGGAGAATCGGCTGGAAGTAAATTGGATAAGGCAAAAAAAATAAAATCTATAAAAATTATAAATGAAGAAGATTTTTTGAATATGATACAAAGTTAGTTTTGTAACTTCATCCTTAAATTTTTAGCTATGATCAAAAAAATTAACGGCGAAACCTGGAAGCCGATTAAATTTTCGGGGGCGCAACTTATGCGAAACAAATATGCTTTATCATCACATGGGCGTGCTGCAAGCTATAAAAAAGATATCCTTGCTGATGGAAAATTGCTTGAAGGATCGATCACTTCGGGGTATAAAACGCTAAACCTCCACGTGGATGGAAATAACAACACGCTTTATTTTCACCGGGAAATCGCTAAACTTTTCAACAAAAAGAAATCTTCTCAACATAAATATGTGATTCATATCAACCACAAAAGAGAAGATAATAATTCCAAAAATTTAAAATGGGCCACTCAAAAAGAAGTAAACGAACATCAACAAAAAAGCCCTAAAAAGTTAGCTTATAAAAAAGTGCAGACTGCAAGAACAAAGGGATTGAAGCTAACAGCTACTCAGGCAAAAGCTATCAAAACAATTCTTGCCAATCCAAAAAGAAAACTTAGCCAGCAACAAATAGCTGATAAATACAAGGTAAGCTTGATGACCCTTCACCGGATAAAAACCGGAGAAAATTGGGGAAAAGTTTAGTTTATAATTAAAATTGACAATGAAAGTTATAACATATATGCTTTCACAGGATTCATTAATCTTTTAACTTGTTATGCTCTCTCCATCTACGTTAACTTTTTTAAAATCGCTTAAAAAAAATAATAACAAAGTTTGGTTCGATAAAAACCGTGAAAAATATCTTGCTGCAAAAAGTGATTTTGAAGAATCAGTCAACCTGCTTTTGCAACAAATGGTTTTATTCGATGAAGACTTGAAAGAACTTGGCGCAAAGAATTGTACCTTCAGGATAAATCGTGATATCCGTTTTTCAAAAAATAAAACCCCATACAAAATCAATTTCAGCGCTTCTTTTAATCGTGGCGGCAAAAAATCAATCTACGCAGGTTATTATTTCCATTTGCAACCCGGTGCAAGTTTTGTAGGTGGAGGACTTTGGATGCCTGAACCTGAAAATTTAAAAAAATTACGACAGGAAATTGATTATTGTTTTCCTGAATTTAAAAAAATTATCTCTGCTTCCACTTTTAAAAAGCATTATGGCGAATTGGAAAAAGATGAAAAACAAATGCTGGTAAATATTCCCAAAGGGTATGATAAAGATAATCCTGCATCAAATTTCCTGAGAATGAAAAGTTTCATCGCAACAAAAAATATGACTGATGCTGAAATACTTTCAATAGACTTAACCAAAGAAGTCATTCAATCGTTCAAAGCATTAATGCCTTTGATAAAATTTATAAACAGAGCATTTGAATAAATTTATACAATCGCTACTGCTGCGTAAGAAAGTTTCTGTAAAAAAAAATCATTAGAAATAATTACGCATTTTTTATTTTGAAATTTTTGTAAAGAAGTTAAAATAAAAGATTAAAAAAGATTACCGCTATTGATGTTCATTAATTTATAGAGAAAATTATGGATTCAATTCCATTAGGTATTTTCTACAATCTCTTCAGACAAAGATTCTTTTCTTTTTCTTCGCCTGTTCCATATTTGCCCTTTGTGATAAACGGGAACCTCAGTACCCAGTAATTTACCCCATGGTTTTAATCCATCTGCACGATCAAAAATTATTTTAAGAACTGCTATGAACGGTATTGACAAAAACATTCCTGAAACTCCCCATATTGCTCCCCCAAGTAAAATCATAACAATAGAAACAAGAGCATTAATTTTGACTTGTGACGACACGATGCGTGGTACTAAGATATTGTTATCTATAAATTGAATAACGGAATATGCAATAATAATCCCTATTTGGGTAGTATATCCATCTTTAGTAATTGTGGCAATAATAATAGGAAGAGCGATGGCAATGATACCGCCAATATAAGGAAGTACGTTCAACAGCGCGCCTATGACTCCTAATAAAATCGCATACTGAACACCGAGAATTAATAATGCCCCGGAATTTAATACCGCAACAATAATAGCTTCCAAAAGCAGGCCCACCATATAACTTTGAATCGCATTCTTTGTTTCTTGTAAAACATTACTTACCTGCACAGAATTTTTTTCTGCAAATACTTCGTACAAAAAATTCAACATCAGAGTTTTGTAATAGAGCATGAGAAAAATATAAACCGGTAACAGAAATACCACACTAAATATTCCTAAAATCGTTCCAAGTGTTTGTCCTATCAATGGTTTTAAGCTATTTCCGGCTTCAGATATTAGTTGCTTTTGTTTTGAAAGCGACAATGAAAAAGTATTTTGTAACCCCAATTGAAGATTATGAAAAAGAGAAGAAAATTTTTGTTCTAATGCGGACATGTTATCAGAAAATCTCGCAATTTGGGAAGATATAAAATACAATAAACCGGCCACAAAAAGTATAGTTATCAATATTGAAATAATTATGGCTACGATTCTGTTTATCTTTTTTCTTGTAAGAATATTTACAAAAGGGTTTAAAAGTATAGCGATCATTATTGCAAAAGCAAGTGGAACCAGAATGCTTCTAAGCTCATATAGAACAAAGACAAAAATTATGACCCCAAAAAGAGTAACGGTTGATCTGAAATAAAAAGGATATTTTTTTTGCACAAATTCATTTTAAATTATAACTAAATAAAATCCCAAAAATAAAACTGATAACACTTCCAATTTTGTGAATGCTCTCTTTCAAAATTGGAAATTAATACAATGGTAATAGATATTCGGGTTGTTTAAGTACTTCGTATCAAATATAAAGAAAGTGTTCAGTCAATGAAAAAATTAAAATAGGCTGTTTCCCAAATAATACTATGATTAAAAACAACTCCCGGATAGATAACTAAATATCCCTTTTAGGTACCTTCTAAAATTTTTATCACTGCTTTTTCTTCGGGTAATAAATCTCTTTCTCTTTTCGAATCAACAACTCCTATATTAAAATATTTTTCCAAATTATTATTTTGATATAGGGAAAGGATTTGAGGATGCACATAATAATTTTTACAAACCGTGCGCGTGTTACCTAACAATTTAGAAACCTTATCGAGAGCTTCGATGATATTACGTTTCGTATCTGCTTCTGTTTCACAGCATCCCGCCTCTTTAAGAGCTATAAAGGCCAATACAGTACCGGACCAGGTTCTAAAATCTTTTGCTGTAAAAGTTTTGTCGCTTATCTCATGAATGTAATTATTCACCATCCCTGAATCTATAGAATGATGATTCCCTTCTTTATCAAAATACTGGAATAATTCTTTGCCAGGTATATCCCTGCATTGTTTAATCAGCTTGGCTAATTTTTTGTTTTTAAGGCTGATGGCATGCATTACTCCTTTTTTTCCTTTAAAATTAAAGTTTACTTCATTGCCATTTATTTTTACATGTTTATCTTTTAGGGTCGTGAGGCCAAAAGATCCATATTCCTTTTCGTAAAAATGATTCCCAATTCTGATATTTGTATTTTCCATCAGGCTGACTACCAGTGCCAAAACCTTGTTCACATTAAGTTCAACAGAATTAAGATCTTTTTTTATTCTTTTTCTTATGAAGGGAAGGGTTTTCCCAAAATCAAGCATCCTGAAGAACTTGGTATTATTTCGTATAGCTATCCACGTTGGATGATATTTGTACTGTTTACGATTTCGTGCATCCACACCTGTTGCCTGAAGATGCCCTTTTTCGTTAGCACAGATCCATACTTTTTCCCAGGCTGGGGGTATTACAAGATGTTTTATCCTTAATAATTCTTCATCATTTTTAAGCTCTTTACCATTAAAAAAATAAATGAATTTGCTCCCTTTCTTTTTCCTTTCTATACCAGGCTCCGTATCGGTTACATATACCAAATGAACAGCAAGCGCTGTTTTTTCTTCATCATTTAGAATACTTCCTAATTTCCTTCTTGAAATTTTGGGAAGCTCAGAGGTACTTTCAGTCATTTATTGGTTTAAATTTTTATTCTTTAAATATTTTGCTTTTTATTATGATGAAGTACCTGCATCTCCATGATTTTCGTTTCAATATTTTATCCATCTGTTTTTGAAGTTCGATTCAAATTCTGGGGGTTGCTATCAATGGCATTTTTGCAGTGCCAATCTACCATTAAACTTTTTCGATCCATACAGAAACGGATCCTGCGAGAGCGAAAAAATTTCCCCATCCATCATTATTAATCTCTACTTCAGCCAGGTTTTTTCCTAACATGTCAATAAACTTTTTCCCAGAGTAGCGTTTTCCTATTTCCATATTTTTATTTCCATTATCACCATTGGATAATACAACCGCACAGCCGCTATGGTCATTATCACCTTCTCTTGTCCATCCAATACAATTGGCATGATCAAAATAATCTCTTTGCATTCCGAAAGCATTGTTGCAGCGTATATGGAGCAGATTTTCTAAATCATCAACTTTGGCTAACCATATCTCGTATTCCTTGCCATCCTTTCCTTTGTCTTTGTAGTGAGCGCCGTAAAGATCAGGATAGAAAACACAAGGATAACCTTCATCCCTAAGTAGGATCAACGCGTAGGCTATTGGTTTGAACCATGCTTCTACCGGCGCTTCCAAAGCCTGCAGCGGTTGTGTATCATGATTGGCAACAACAGTTACCGTCTTCTGTGGAAGCGCCTTTACGAGTGTTTCATCGAAAATTCTTCGCATATCATAACTATTTGCTCCATTGGAAGCAAGACGAAAATTTCTATGGAGCGAAGAATCAAAAAGACTCATTTCATTGTTCGTCTCTTTAATATATTCCAGGAGCAGATTCAAATGGCCCGGCGCCCAATATTCTCCCACTGCAAAAATTTCCTTCTGGGTGCTTTCTCTTAATTTATGAAGCCAATTAAGATAAAAAGATGGTGTGATATGTTTCACTGCATCCAGGCGGACGGCATCAAAATGTACCTGGTCCCAATACCATCTTCCGCAACGCTGTAGTTCCTCAACAACAGCCGGATTTCTAAAATCTATATCATTGAACATAAGATAATCATAATTGCCCTTTTCGCTACCGATCATTTTCTCCCACGAATCTCGATGGCTGTTTAAAATTCTGAAGATGCCGGTTTCATTAATATCTGCCGCATAATCTACGCCGGTAAAACACATGTAATCCCATTCAAATTCTGAGTACTTTTTCTGTCTTCCCGGGAAAGTGAATTTGGTATAGGCCTCAATTTCGAAAGGTGCGGATATGACTTTATCACGATTGTCGGGATCAACTTTTACAACTCTAAATTTTTCTTTTTCATCCCCACCTGCTTTATGATTAAGAACAATATCAACCATTGCGCGCATTCCCGAATCATGCACTGCGTTAATGGCGTCTATGTATTCCTGGCGTGTACCGTATTTTGTCCGTACAGATCCTTTCTGATCAAATTCCCCAAGATCATACAAATCATAAACACCGTATCCCACGTCGTATCCCCCGCCTGATCCTTTAAAAGCCGGTGGAAACCATATTGTAGTGAAGCCAAGATCTTTTAGATGTGTCGCATCTTCCTTTATTTGTTTCCATAAGTTACCGTCATCAGGTAAATACCAATGAAAATATTGAATCATTGTGCCATCTTGCATAAAACGTTTTTTTTGGGATACACCAAATGAAATGCCAGATAAAATGAAACAGAACAATTATAAAATAAAAATCCTGAATAAAAGCTCGTTTACTGTTATGCTCTTTATTTTTCGTTTATTCTTTGCATAGATATTTTTTCAACCTTAACCAGATTCAGATATCAACACAACCATGAAAATAAATAGCCACTAAAACGC
>DATKQQ010000248.1:0-4695 GCA_035532615.1 Hanamia sp. | reverse complement strand
TTTCAGCACCAAGATATAATAAAGCAATTAATGAATTATGCGAAATTTTAAACCAAACAGAAACCATTTTTCCAGGGACAGAACTGAAAATGATTTTTAAAACCCAGGCAGATTAATTTACGATAGGTAAGGAGTTCTGTATTAGTTATAATGAATGAATTCTTATTCCAGGCAATTTGAGATAATGATAAGATATAACGCAAGTGCTGATCTCACTGAAAAGACATCTCTTTTTTTACACACACTTATACGATAACAAATATGGGGTGCTTTGAGCAATGAACGATACCTGTACTTTGCAAGGAGTAAATTAATAAGTTTCTCAAGTTGTCGCGAGTCCACTACAGAATCATGTATGCATAACAGTTATACCCCTAAAATAAATAGTTTTGTACGATTCAAATAAAAAGAGAAATAGGAATCTGGTTAATTTGCCTGTCTGGCGCCCAGGCAGGTTGGTTTACTTCAAATTTTATTCTAAAATAATGCTTTACCATTTTTCCCTGAAAGATAAATGACGCCGCCAAAGGTCGAGATAGATGATGGATGCAAACGAGGTATAGGATGCAAACGAGGTATAGGATGTAAACGATTATTTTATAAACATGGGTGAAGTAGTTTTCATCCGCCGTACTTTCCCATAACCTCTTCTATGGTTATATCTCCTTCCTTGCGTCGTTCGATTTTAGCAATAACGAGCACTTTATCAGCACCTGCATTAAAACAGGTTTGCTGCACCTGCTCAATGACTTGCATCAGTTTTTCATAATTGCCTTCCATGACGGTCTCAAACGGACCAATTCGATATTTCACTCCAGACTGCTTAATTTCTTCTATAGCCTTGTCTATTAAGACCGAAGTATTCCCATCTTTTATTCTGGGTAAAACCTGAATAGCCATGATAATAGTTTGTGTCATTATTTTTAATATTTAAAGATAAAATGTTACATAAAATGAGCGATCAACAAAGTAGATGCTTTCTATACTCTTTTAACATTGATTTTTATTTTATTCTTTTAATTCAATTTCTGTATCATTATTTGATTTGAATGGGTTGAACTGCATTGTGCAAAACAATTTTATTTTGTTGCCAATGTGGTCGTAAGTGTTAGCAGAAAAATTGTCTCTTTTATTGCCAATACGCTATGTGGAATTCGTTCATGCAAAGCAAGCATTTGCCCATTATTTAATTCAACAGATTGGTGGTCTGTATTAAATTGAAGCTTGCCTTCCAGCACTTGTACACTAATAAGGCCGTTAGCATTATGATTCACCATTTCTGCGTCTTCATGTAATGCAATCAACACAATCCGCAATCCATTGGTTTTGAAAACAGTTATGGCATTCCGGTCGCTCTCCTTCCAGGTAGATTCCTGTTTAATTTGTTCCATAAATAACGGCAGGTTAATAGTAACCAGCTTAGCATCCATCGAACGTTCCCCCTCAGGACGTTGTTCCGTTGAATCATTAAATTTTTCTTCCATAATTAATATTCTTTAGCAGGTTTATGAAAATGTATTATCTATTCCGGTTTTATTCATCTTTGAATATTTAATTTTCATTTTAAATTTTTATCAATTTTAATAGCCTGAAAATTCTCCGGCATTCATTATCTATTATAAAATCTGGTTTATTACTCTTATTTTTCATTCGAAGCTTTTATCATTTCATAGGTAATTTTGTCGCTGGAAATTCCATATCCATTTACCAACACACCTTTCAAATTGTATTTAGGTGAAGAAATAGCCTATACAATTGCTTCATCGGCTGGTTATGATATTCCTTCGAAACGATAATGTTTATCTATAATAAATTCAACAGGGAGTATTTTTAAATAGTTACCACTGCACTCGATGCAACTTTCTTTTAAGTTAAAATCTATGTTATATCCTTTTCCATTTAGCATATTTGTGATTTCAGAATGGGTAGTCATTGTATCCATGATGAAAATAATTGGACAACTTAATTGTTGAAACAACTTCTTTAAATTAAAAAATTGCCTTGTCTATTCTTAGAATCCTCCAAAGTACATGCCGATAAATTACCTGTTGTTTTGTTCCCGAAATAAAGAAAGGGAATCTATTGAACTCAATTCAAAAATTTCCGAATAAAACAATAAGTATTAACCCATGAATAAAAACAGACGAACATGAAAAATAAAAGTTTGGATGTTAAGGCAGATGCATTATGGAACTCTCTCCACGTTACGATCATTTCGTTCCCCTACTGCTTCTCACTAATGCATGACGCGCCAATAAGGTTACGCGTAGAAAACCAGATGGGATTTAAAAAGGATCAGCTCTATTGAATTTGTAGAAACTTATAAAAATACTGGGAAATGTGAAGGTGGTAAAAACGAAGACGATGAATATCTTGATTTGATGACAGATACTTAATTAATTATCATTTTGCTGTCCTGCAATAATCTTTCATTTTTAAATGACAAACAATGTGCTCAATTAACGAATAAATGATTTGAGTCAGTTTTTTAAAAAAGTAAATTTAATTTTAGTAAATTTAGAAAAACTTCCTTTATGAAATCTTCAAACGAAATAAAAAAAGAACCTGGTGAAAATACTGGAAAAGTTAATGTCGGAAAGAAATCAACAGAAGTGAAAAAAGAGACGGATGAAAATAAAACTCAGAAACCTTTTGCTGCAACGAAGGTTGAAAAAGAATCAAAGAAAAGTATATCACGATGGGATACTGATGGCGGAGTGGATTTATGCGAGTAAACATATAGAATGACGTTGCCTTTAAGATTGATATTCTTACTTGCAGGACATCTACTTTACACAATTCAAACATTTCTGGATAAAACAATAAGTATTAATCCAGGAATATAACAGGCGAACATGAAAAATAGAAATTTGAATGTTCCGGGAGGTGCATTGTGAAATTCCTTCCACGCTACGATTCCCCATATAGCTGCAATCATTGCGTTTCCCTGTCCTAATCTGAATGAAATAGTAAAACCGGCTTTCCCGGCTGAAAGGACGCTCAACATGAACCCGATACACAATATTACTCCACCAAGCACACCCAATAAGTGATCCCGTTTGCTTCCACTGAAATAATCTTTACTGTTAAGTGATATTCCTTCTACAGGCATTTCATCAGGATAGTTTTAAACGCAAAAGTACTTATTAGTACTCCTATTGAAAAACAGAATACTGCTGAATATGGCCCCAGTTTTCCAGCCTTTGGGAATTGAAAATCAGTATCCATGGATCGGGCGATAAGTAGATAGTAAAAACCAAACAGAATGCCTGCTATTAAGCAGTTGTTTGCAAAATTGAATTACTTAAAAATTGTTACAACTTTTCGCATGCTACAACCAACGGCATATAACATACTGATAAAAACGATTGCCCAAACTACTATCGCTATTATTACAAATACAGAAGGTATTCCCATTAAAAAAGGTAATCCAACTGCATGAGATAATCGCACTGTGCAAACCGTGTACATGCCCAACGGAAACACCATTCCCCAATATTGTGAGCTATATTTTAAAGGAATATCTTTTATGATATGCCGCCACGCACCCAATATAATCATCAGCGGTATCCACCAAGTGCCAATAGCCCAAAAGAACAAAGTAAACCCTTTAAGAAATGGAAGTAATCCAGTAAGGAATGACCATTTCGCAGCATTCAATATTAGCGTAGCACCTGCCAGAACAGAAATTGCGTCAGCACCCATATTTATCCAATAAGCAGACCCAAGTCCGGTTGTATTTAATTCGAAAAATATAAGCCTGTGAAGAATAAGGGTTATCACAATTATATAAAACATACAGCCGCATAAAAACATTATAAGAGAGAAGAAAAGTGCTTGTTCATAAAATGAAGGATAATTTGTTGCTAACAACGCACTCAAAATGGAAATAGATTGTGTAGAGACAATGATAAGTAGCCAAGTCCCGCTAATAGCTTTCAATGATGGCTTCTTACGTTTTTCAATTAGAACGACAAATAGAGAGTAGATGAGAAATACCCAAGATATGAGTCCTATTGCAAAAAAGTAGGTTGCAAATTGATAATTACCTGCAATCAACACAAACTGGTTACCAATTATGCAATTGGCAGCAGTAAATGAAAGGAATCCCATATTTTTTCTATCATCTAAAAAGTCGGAACGAAATTCATTCTTATAAAAAAGCAGGCGTGCAGCGAATAAAAAGCAAAGTATTATATAGGCAGTAAGGTTAATCCAAAATAAGGTTTTAGAAAGAAGTATCCAATTATACAAATAGGCCGCAATAGATACAATACCGGTTGCCATTACCAATGAAAAATAAGCGGGGGACAAATTAGCAGTCCCAGGAAGAAAGGACTTTAGCCCTTTGGTTTTAGCAATGCGCGATTGCTTAGGTTCATTGTTTGCAAAATTGAGTTTCAAGTTTGAATTAAAATTTTATAATAGACTTTCCGTTGAATCATTAAATATTTTTTTAAATATTTGCCAGCAAACCGAAATATTCATCATCTTCATTTTTCCCACCAAAACCTTTTCCAACCGTCTCATACGTTTCAACAAACTCAATAGCGTTGATCCACTTCACCATTTTATAGCCCAATTGATTTTCAATACGCAATCTGAGCGGCGCTCCGTGTTCTAAAGGTAAAGTTTTATAATTCATTTCCCAGGCTAACATAGATTTAGGTTTCAGGCAGTTATCCAATGATTCGG
>DATKQQ010000247.1:0-2765 GCA_035532615.1 Hanamia sp. | reverse complement strand
GATAAATGCCATGTAGTGTATATTTTATACACTACAAAGTAAAATGAAAAAATTGAACCGCCCAAATTTTTCCCGCCTTTAAAGGCTTTCAGGCAAAAAAAATGTGTAGTGTATAAAACCTATGCTAAATTTGGGTAATTACGTCTGTGGGAATCGATATTTTAATTATATGGCCTGAATAATTTGTTTGCTGTCCTTTTAAAGTATTGTCGCCGGAGCCTTTAGGTAATTGATATTCCCAGGAAGTATCATTCACTGTTACTTTAAACAATGGTGGTTTTCCTGCGCTCATATCCAACAGATCAATGATTAATTCATAACTCCCTTGTTGTGGCAGTTTGTCAATCCCAAACAGAATATTCTCTACTGCTGCACGATACCCAGCACCACCGGATGATCCTCCCCATGCATCTTCCGGCCCGGGTAAGGCATAAGGCCAATCCTTTTTTGGATCAGAAAAGCCTACCAGGTAAAATTTATTTTCCCAGCCAAAATCCTTTCCCACAAAATCTTTATAACCTGAAGGCGCCATTGCGAATTCAGCATCGATGTGATCGGCTTTCCCAATTTGCCAAAGTGTTTTTTGAGATGATAAATTTTGAGCTGATACATTCTTTGTTGTAAGAAATAAAATGATGATACAACCAATAGTTGTAATAAATAAATTGAAATTCTTTTGCATGGTATTGATAAAATTTAAAAAGAATAACTTTAAAAGGTTATTTTTTAGGGATTAAATGTACATTCATTTCATAAAAGAATTAAGTTTCTTCCTGGCAAAAAAGATTTAAAATATGCAAGCAATTATTTTAAAAAATGACGCCAAATTATTATTACACTATCTTTATTTCCGGCTCATGGATGGTGACCTTCCAGTCTTTCCAAAACTGTTCAATGTCTTCTAAAGATTTTCCTTTTGTTTCAGGAATTAATTTCCAGGTGAGCCACAAAGTGGGTGAGCATAACAAGGCAAAAATCCAAAAGGTGCCAGCAGGACCAATGCTATCCAACATTATGGGAGTAAGCTGCCCTACCAGAAAATTTCCAATCCATAAAGTGAGAGCTCCTAACGACATTGCTCTTCCACGGATGGAAGTGGGAAATATTTCTCCGATGATCACCCAACAAACAGGGCCAAATGAAAAAGCGAAGCTGGCAATGTAAAGCAGTATTAACAGCAATATCCATGGGCCTTTCTGAATGTTTAGTTGAAATAGTATGCCGATAGAAATCAGCGCAATTATAGCCATGGAAACGCCTAATATAAGCAATGGTTTTCGTCCCCATTTATCTACGGTAAAAATAGCTACGAATGTAAATAGTACATTCACTATGCCAATTGTTACCTGGCCACCAAAAGCATGTCCCAGTGTAAACCCTGCTTCATCAAGAATGCGGGGTCCATAATAAATAATTGCATTGATACCCGACACCTGTGATAAAAAAGGCAATAATAATCCGATGATCAGCGCTACCCGGTAGGTTGGCGACAATAGTTCATTTAGATTTCCTTTTTCATTCTTAAATGAATCTTTGATGGAAATTACTTCGCGTTGTACTATCGCTTCCTCATTTACTTTTGCCAATAATTTTCTGGCATGTTCTTTATGTCCTCTCATCATTAGCCATCGCGGCGATTCGGGAATAAAAAACAGGCATATCAGAAAGATGAGAGCGGGTATTGTGCCTACACCCAACATACCTCTCCACACATGTTGTATGAAGATCCAATTGAAGAAGCTACTGTGGATTATTTCACTTTGGTTCACTTGAGTAGAAACCTTTAAGAGAGAAGCATTAGAAAAATAGGCGCATAGAATGCCAATCGTGATAGCCAACTGATATAAAGTTACTAAGCGTCCACGAAGTTTTGCCGGAGCAAATTCTGAAATATAAAGTGGCGAAACCATTGATGCCACGCCAATTCCAAGTCCTCCAACGAAACGGAAAATGATAAGAAGCGTTTCATTAACAGCCATCATAGCGCCAATGGCCGATATGGTAAATAATAAAGCCGATAATAACAATACTTTTTTTCTTCCAAAGCTGTCGCTAAGTTTTCCTGCAATCGCTACACCTATGATACAACCAAGCAGAGCGCAGCTTACAAACCATCCTTCCAGTGCTGCTGACATATTAAATTCTCCTTTCACAAAACCCACTACGCCGGAAATAACAGCCGTATCGAATCCAAATAAAAAACCTCCCAGAGCTGCTACAACGCAGATAATTAATAAATAGTTGAATCGTGAAGAGGGCGACGTTTTACTCATATTTTCAGTTTTTAAGATTGATGCTTTGCATTATTCTTTTTGAAAAAATTCGTCTATTGCATTACGGTTTTATAAATGCTTTATTTTTTTTCTTAATAAAATAAAAATTCCAGGAAATAAAACAAACTTAACTGAAAAGAGTAAATTTATCAGAAACAAAAAATAATCAAAGCAGGAAGGTTATTTCTATCTTTCTTAAAATGTATTTTTTTATGCCTGCAAAAATTAAAAAATTAATCTGCCTGATAAAAAACTATGTATTTGCCAGCAAACCGAAATATTCATCATCTTCATTTTTCCCACCAAAACCCTTGCCAACAGTCTTATACGTTTCAACAAACTCAATAGCACTGATCCACTTCACCATTTTATAGCCCAATTGATTTTCAATACGCAATCTGAGCGGCGCTCCGTGTTCTAAAGGTAAAGTTTTATAATTCATTTCCCAGGCTAACATAGATTTAGGTTTCAGGCAGTTATCCAATGATTCGG
>DATKQQ010000246.1:0-35550 GCA_035532615.1 Hanamia sp. | reverse complement strand
CATGAACTGAAAGCGGATATACTTACCCTGTGAGGTCTGACATACATTCTTGTATTAAGTCAGAAGTCAGCAGAGGTCATAGTAGGTAGGATAAGAAGCCGGGGGAAAAAAAATCGGAAGCATTCACGAATACCGAAGGACTGAATGACTAAGATGGGAAAAAAAGGGTAAAGTTTGATTGTTGGCGTTGAAAGCGAAACCACGTCAGAGAACTACTTATTTGAGGATAGATCAGAAACCGAAAGTAAAAAGTAAGAGGATCTTAGCCAACGAAAGCATATAACCAAGTAAATCACTTTAGTCAAACCGCCGTATACCGGCAGGTACGTACGGTGGTGTGAGAGGACAGTGAGGGAAATAATCCCTCACTTCCTACTCAATTTAAAACAAAATGTACTTTGCCTGAAATGCCCATTGAAAAAATTAATATTGATCATTTCTTAAGCCTTTCTGAAGAACTTCCTATTATTGATGTGAGAAGTCCGGGAGAATATAATCATGCACATATTCCCGGTGCATATTCGGTTCCTGTTTTTACTGATGAACAAAGAGCAATAATCGGAACCGCCTATTTGCAGGAAAACAGGCAAACAGCCGTAAACCATGGTTTGAATTATTTTTCGGAAAGAATGAGAAAAATTCCGGAAGAAATAATCAATATTATTATGGGTTGGAAAATGAAGGAAGATACCCCCTCATCCGATTTAAAACATGAAGGGATTTTAATTCATTGCTGGCGCGGAGGTATGCGTAGCGAAGCGGTCGCATGGCTTATGAATCTTTATGGTTATAAAATTTATTTACTTAATGGTGGTTACAAATCTTTTCGCAGGTGGGCATCAGCACAGTTTGAAAAAAAATATTCCTTAAAAGTTCTGGGTGGATTTACCGGCTCAGGGAAAACACAGGTACTAAATGAATTAAAACGCCAGGGGAAAAAAGTCATCAATCTTGAAGACCTTGCAAACCACAAAGGCTCGGCATTTGGGACATTAGGCGAAAAACCTCAGCCCAGTCATGAAATGTTTGAAAATATTTTGGCAAAAGAACTAAATAAAATAAGTAATAACCGAAATGATGACAATGGAAAAAACATAAATGAAATATGGATAGAAGATGAAAGCATACATATAGGGAAAGTGGGAATACCAAAAATATTCTGGGAACAAATGAGGGCAAGTCCTTTATTTTTTTTGGATATTCCTTTTGAACCAAGAGTAAATTATATCTCCAATACTTATGGAGGATTTGATAAAAAAGATTTGATAGAATGCATTTTAAAAATTCAAAAAAGATTGGGAGGGCTTGATACCAAAAATACAATTCATTATATTTCAGAAAATAATTTTAAAGAAGGTTTTGCTATCTTACTGAAATACTATGATAAGCAGTATGCTAAAAGCCTTGAAAACCGTGAGAATCTGCAATCCTTATTAAATAAAGTAGCTTGTAAAAACGTTGATATTAGTAATACAGGGAAATTGCTCATTCAGTAATAACTTTGAAAAAAACAATTCTTATTTTAATATTTTGATGAAATATCTTTTTATCATTTTTCTTTTCCCTTTACAGGTTTTTGCACAGGATATGTCCGGTGTATGGACCGGTTATATGCATAATGATACCACAAATGAAAATATTCGATATGAATTAGCTATAAGCGAGTTTAAAGGTGCGCTCACAGGCTATTCGCATACTATTTTTGTAATTGACAGCGTAAAAAATATTGGCGTAAAATCTGTAAAAATAAAAGAAAAAGGTGGCCATTATTATATTGTAGATGAAAAACTTATTTACAACAATTATACGGAACCTCCTGCTAAAGGAGTGAAACAATTCTCTTTTTTAACGTTATCAGAAAATGACAGCGCAGAAGTTTTGAGCGGCATATGGAGAACAAATCAAACAAAAATTTATAAGCAACTTACAGGAACTATTTTTCTTGAAAAGAAAAATAAGGCAAACCCTGAGAAAACATTAATAGTAACTAAACTTGTTCAATTAGGACTCTCCGATAAACTTTCGTTTTTACCACCTTCGTTTGCTTCGAATAATATGGTAGCAATAAACAGTAAACCTATTGAACCTGAAAAAATAATTCCTGAAAAAACAAGGGAAGAAATAGAACCATCTAAAAAGCAAACAGCCAAAGAGAGAAGGGAAAAGTATAAAAAAGAAGAAAAAGTAATTGGACAAAAACCTGTGCCGGTTATCAAAAAAGCAATAGCAATTCAACCACCACCGCCACCAGCCGCAGATCTCGCAAAAAGAATAATAACTAATATACGCACTGTTGATATTGTACATGACAGCGTTGTATTTTCTCTTTACGACAATGGTGTTATTGATGGTGATACCGTGAGTATTTTATTAAATGGAAAAGTAATCATGCCCCGTGTAGGTTTATTAGAAACACCCTTCAACAAAACCATATATCTTACTCCGGAAATGGGAGACTCCATTCGTGTTATTATGTATGCTGAAAATCTGGGTAGTATTCCCCCAAATACAGGACTGTTGGTTGTTCGGGATGGCGAAAGAGATTATGAGATCATGTTTAGTGGTGACCTGAAAAAAAATGCAGAAATAATCCTTGTACGAAAAAAGAAAAAATAATTGGAAAATACTGATAAAAACGAAAAGATAAGACTCACTCAATATTCTCGAGGCGCAGGATGTGGATGCAAAATATCTCCACAAGTATTAGAAGAAATTCTTCATTCGCAATTTAGTTTTCCGGATAATAAATTATTAGTTGGTAACAGCAGCAGAGATGATGCCGCGGTATATGATCTGGAAGATGGGAATGCTCTTATTTCCACTACTGATTTTTTTATGCCAATCGTTGATGACGCTTTTGATTTTGGGCAAATTGCATCCGCAAATGCGATCAGCGATATTTATGCCATGGGCGGAAAACCAATATTGGCCATTGCTTTACTCGGATGGCCTTTAGAAAAATTACCGGCTTCACTTGCAAAAAAAGTAATGGAAGGCGCAAGAAATATTTGCGCAAAAGCAGGGATCGTTCTGGCCGGAGGACATAGCATTGACTCGGCTGAACCTTTCTTTGGATTGGCGGTAAATGGAATTGTTCCGATTCATAATCTTAAAAAAAATAATACTGCTCAGAAAGACAACTTGATTTTTTTAACCAAACCAATTGGTGTAGGAATATTATCAACTGCCCAAAAAAGAAATGTTTTAACAGAAGAACATTTAAAAATTTTAATGAACCAGCTTACTTCTCTAAATTCTATAGGAGAATCTTTCGGAAAAATAAAAGGTGTGTCTGCTATGACCGATGTTACTGGTTTTGGACTTGCCGGCCATTTAATTGAAATGGCCGAAGGAAGTGGATTGTCAGCAGAACTTTATTATTCACGTTTATGCATAACCGAAAGTGCTAAAGAATATCTTGCTCAACGAATAATACCTGATGCAACTTATAGGAACTGGAACGGTTATAGCAAAAAAATAAGTTTTGAAAAAGGGATAAATGTTATGGAAGCCTTTTCCATTTTACCTGATCCGCAAACAAATGGTGGATTACTGATAGCAGTAAATCCCCGTTCGGTTAATGAAGTGGAGGAAATTTTGAAACAAAATGGATTAGAAACTTTTTCAGAACCTATTGGTAAATTTATTTCTAAGAATGAAAAAATAATTCAGGTAATCTAAAATGGATATTTGTTATCATTATTTCTATAAAACCTTTTCAATGAATTGGATCTTTTTAATTATCGCAGGTTTTTTTGAAGTTGGTTTTGCAACTTGTCTTGGCAAAGCAAAAGGAGCTTCCGGCACAACGGCTGCCTGGTGGATAGTTGGTTTTTTATTTGTTTATCGTTAAGTATGTATTTATTATACCGTGCTACGCAAACATTACCTATAGGAACATCTTATGCTGTATGGACGGGAGTCGGCGCCGTCGGAACTGTTATCGTAGGAATATTATTATTTAAGGAGCCTACGGATTTCTGGAGGATGTTTTTTGCAACAACCTTGATCTGTTCAATTATAGGTTTGAAAGTAGTGACACACTAATTAATTGGTAAACCCATCAATAATTTTCGCCAACTTTTTATCTTTCTCCGTAACCACATCTCCTGCATCATGAGTGGAAAGCCACATTTTCAGTTTGTTGTATTCATTGGTCCATTTAGGATGGTGATCCATTTTTTCTGCGGCTAAAGCAACACGTGTCATAAATGCAAAGGCTTCTGAGAAATCTTTGAATTGAAATTCTTTATAAAGTTTTTTGTTTTTTTCTTCCCACATAATATTTGATTTTTAAGGTTTATAATGTTTTATTTGTCAGATGGTAACCGCTAAGGCTTAAAAAACAAGATGCTGTTTATTTTTTATTTTTTCATTTGAGAGTTCAACTACCATTTGCACAGAAGGAATTGTTCTTATTGAATTTATTAAAATACTTACTTCCTGATCTTTCATAATATCATCTTTCATCAGCCACAAATAATTGAAATGCTTCAATTCGGGAAGCAAATATTCTCCATCATCCTCATTATTATACAAATAATGATTTATGGTGCCCGAAAGTTCACCATACTGATAAATTGGGAAAAAATAACTCCGTGATTTTTTATTCAAACGTATTTCAATATTATTATTGATCCTGAAGTCAAAATTTAAAATTTGATTTAAATACCAGCAGAAACGATATTGTTCTATTGATGCTACAATCCCAAGCAATCTGGCATTTTCAAAAAAATCGTCGAGCATTGCCTCATTGTCAATTCTAAATTTCATTTTTCATTTTTTAAAAAACCACATCAAATCTTTTTTCTTCTTTTCCTCTCATTACAATAAGTTGGGTAGCGTCTCCTTTTTTAAATTTGCTTAACGCCGCCATATAGTTATAAATATCAGTAATTGCAAAATCACCTAATTGAATAATCAAATCGCCCGCCTGCATCCCAATTTTTTGAGCAATTTTTCCATCAATAATTCCATCAACTTTTACCCCGGTTCCTGAAAAAGTATAATCAGGCATAAAGCCCAAACTTACCGCAAAATTTGCTGTTTCTATTTGTGGTTCTTTTGTTTTTGAAAAAACAAGTTTGTTAGTATTGTTGGTCTCTTTTAATACATTTTCGATGTATTGGATCACCCGGAATTCACCTTCAAAATTTATTTTATCCACATCGTCAGTGGGTTTATGATAATCGGCAGGAATACCCGTAAAGAAAAACAAAACGGGAATATCTTTCAGGTAAAAAGAAGTGTGATCGCTTGGGCCTATACCGCTCGAATCAAATTTTACATTGAGCGATTTTGTTTTTTCCGATAAAATTTTCCGCCATTCCGGAGATGTACCATAACCTCCAATTGTAACCTCATGTGTATTTTCATTCAAGCGCCCCACCATATCACAATTGATCATGTAATCAACCGTATTAAGAGGAACTGTGGGATTTTCTGTAAAATATTTGGAGCCATATAAACCCAATTCTTCCCCTGAAAAACAAATAAAGAGATAATTATTTTTTTTGAATTTTGATGTTTTCAAAATCTTAGCCATTTCCAATACCAGCGCAGTTCCGCTGGCATTATCATCAGCCCCGTTAAAAATTTCCGGTTTGCCTGTCTGTAGAGAATTAAGATCTTCACCATATCCCAGGTGGTCATAATGAGCTCCGATAATTATCGTGTGCACTGCTCCGTTATTCAGATATCCTATCACATTGTTTCCGGTTCTTTTTTTGTCTCCCAATGCGGTTTGCATATCAATATTTAAATTGGCAGAGGGGTCGCTAAGGTATTTTTCAGATGCATTTTTAGTAATAAAAATTACGGGGATATTTAAGGCAGTGATTTTTGATTTCCCTTCAAATTGTAATTCATCATCCTGCTTTCCTGAATTAAAGACAATGCATGCTGAAGCGCCCATTTTCTCAAATTCTATTACTTTTTTTCTGATGGTATTTTCCAAATCAAAATGTGGATTGTTTTTATTCTCCGTCAACCTGTCTTTAATATCCCAGAACCAGGGCATTCCTTTTTCCTGGAAAGCGGGGGAAGCATCTGCTTTTATACTTCCGTTACTGCTGAAAATAAAAGGAAAGAAATCCCTTCCTACTTTCAGTGATTCTCCATTAATCATTAAATGAGTAGCCGGTAAAATTTGTTTTCCTTCATTTATTTCAAAAGCCTGGATATAGCTATTGTCATCTGCTTTTGGTATAAGGCCGGTTTTCTCAAATTGTTCAGCTAAATATTCGTAAGCTAATTTTTCTCCCGGGGTGCCTGTTCTTCTGCCTTCTAATTTATCGCTGGTTAAATAAGTAATTTCTGTTTTTAAATTCTCAATAATGGCCTTGTCCGATTTCTTAAGGCGCTGCGCAATGGCGCCATTTGAGATTAAAAGAAGAAAAAGTAAAATGTTTTTCATAAGCTGAAATTAATTGAACTAACAAATTTAAGCTGAATATATCAATGTTAATAGTAGTGAAGAATAAGATAAAATAATCGTGCCAATTATCTCTTTCCCTATTTCGTAAAAATATTATAAGCCGTTACCACTACTTTTGACGATTATTTCATAATAATTTGAGTCATCTGTTGCATATTGCTTTAGTAGGGAATCCAAACAGTGGAAAGAGTTCTCTATTTAACTCACTCACCGGCTTAAATCAAAAGGTAGGTAATTTTCCTGGCGTTACGGTGGATAAAAAAACGGGAATTTCAAAAATTTCCGAAAATCTTTCAGCAAAAATTATAGATCTTCCCGGCACCTACAGCCTGTATCCCAAAAGGCATGATGAATGGGTTGCTTATAAAGTTCTTTTAGATCAGGACCCTAAAATAAAGGCTGATATTATTGTTTTGGCAGCAGATGCGAGCAATCTTAAAAGAAATCTTCTTTTTTGTTCTCAGATCATTGATCTAAAAAGGCCCGTGGTAATCGCGCTTACTATGATGGACATAGCAAAGAAAAATAATATTCAGGTGGACGTGGCAGGGCTTGAAAGGGAGTTGGGCGTTTTGGTAGTACCGGTGAATCCCAGAAAAAATAAAGGAATCCTGCAATTAAAAAGAGCCATTACTCAAACTGCGGAAAGTATCCATCTGGTTCAGGAGCGGGAATTTATCAATATGGAACCCATGGCATCAGAAGCCATTGGAAAAGTACAACATATTTTCCCCGAAGTCAGCAATTACAGAGCGGTACATTATCTTATCAATCACGAAAGTTTTACCCTTAGTGATGAACATCAGGATGCGATAGAAAACATAGAAGTAGAAACAAAATTCAATTCTGCAAAAACACAGGCTGAAGAAATTCTACAACGTTATGGGAAAATAAAGACCATCATGAAGCAAACGGTGGTTGAGACGGATCCTTTACAAAAAGCTTTGTTTACTCAAAAACTTGATGATATTTTATTGCACCGGACATGGGGTTACCTGATTTTGCTTGTTGTGCTTTTTTTATTGTTTCAAAGTGTATTTGTGATTGCTCAATTCCCTATGAATGGCATTGAATGGACTTTTGCCGAAGCTGGGAAATGGCTTGGAAATATCCTTCCTTCAGGATGGTTTACCGACCTTTTTATAAACGGAATCGTTGCCGGCCTTAGTGGAATTATTGTTTTCGTTCCTCAGATCATGATATTATTTGGGCTGATCACTTTACTGGAAGATACCGGTTATATGGCGCGCATTAGTTTTCTGACAGATAAAATTATGCGTAAAGCCGGACTCAACGGAAAGAGCGTGATGCCTATGGTGAGCGGGCTTGCTTGCGCAGTACCGGCAATCATGAGCGCAAGAAGTATTGAAAATAAAAAAGAAAGATTGCTTACTATTATGTGTACTCCCCTGATGAGTTGCAGCGCCCGGCTCCCGGTTTATACAGTTTTGATTGCTTTGGTAATTCCTCATAAAATGTATTTCGGCTTTGTAAGCCTGCAAGGAATTGTGATGATGTTGATGTATTTTCTGGGAACCTTTATGGCGTTGCTGGCTGCCTATGTGATGAAATGGTTTATCAAAAGCAAAGAGAAAAGCTTTTTCATCCTTGAGCTTCCTGCTTATCGGGGACCGCGATGGAAAAATATTTTTACTACGATGGTTGAGAGAGCTAAAATATTTGTAGTGCAAGCTGGAAAAGTAATTATGGTAATCAGTTTATTGCTTTGGATTTTGAGTACATATGGACCATCACAAAAAATGAAAAACGTAACTACAAAATATGCTGCCCTCACAGAGCAAAATCCCTCACAAGCCAGCGAATACCATAAACTGGAGGCAACCGAACATCTTGAAAATTCATATGCCGGCATGCTGGGTAAAACCATTGAACCATTGATTCATCCATTGGGTTACGATTGGAAAATAGGAATCGCGCTCATTACCTCTTTTGCAGCCCGTGAAGTATTTGTAGGAACCATGGCAACTTTATATAGTGTAGGGGATAATACCGATGAAAACAGTGAAACCCTCCGCCAAAAAATGAATGCAGCTACCTGGCGAAATGGCGATAAGGTTTATACTCTTGGAGCAGGTTTATCGCTTCTCGTTTTTTACGCTCTGGCCATGCAATGTATGAGCACATTAGCGGTGGTGAAACGTGAAACTAAAACATGGAAATGGCCTATCATCATGCTCGTTTATATGACCGGGCTTGCATATATCATGAGCTTTATCACTTTTCATTTGTTTAAGTAAGCTGTGAGCTAATGGTTTTTAATCATTAGCTAAAACATAAATAAAAATCTTTTTCTTTTTCCAATACCATATTCAATTTCACGTTACAAATTAGTAGTATCTTGTAGTTCATACAAATCAATTTTCAAAAAATGGATAAAAATCAGTTAGCCCGGCAAGTCGTAAATTATATTCTGGAAAAAGATCTTTTCAGCAAATGGCTTGGAATTGAAGTACTGGAAATCAAGGAAGGATACAGTAAAATAAAAATGAAAATCAGAAAAGAAATGCTCAATGGATTTGGAATTGTGCATGGAGGAATTACTTTTTCGCTTGCTGACAGCGCGTTTGCATTCGCCTGTAATAATCGTAATAATTTATCCCTTGCATTAGATACTTCAATCAATTTTATAAAACCGTCGCATTTTGGCGATTTGCTTACTGCAGAAGCATGGGAAATTCATAATGGAAAATCCACAGGGCTATATCAAATTTCAATAAACAACCAAAACCATCACGTAATAGCGCTTTTTAAAGGAACCTGTTTCAGAACCGATAAAAAACTGATTGAATTAAATTGATTACACTATTTTAATTACACTTTTTAAATCGTGTTTTTCTGAAGTAAAAAATTTAAAGAACTCCCCAAATATTTTACAATAGGAACAAAGGGAAATAAATTAAACGACAATCATAAAACCATTAATTTAGTTATTTCAAAGTTTTTATCCGAAGATCCCGAAAATAAACCACCGACCCGTGCCCTAAAAAGCCAATATGCCCTATTTTATTTTTTAGGCCTGGATGGGATTTGTGATCCATGGTCCCATTAGCAATCGAAGACGCAATATCACCATCTACGATGACATGACCATTGAGTATTACTTTAATTTTAGTTCCATCCGCACGGATCTCTTCTTCATTCCACTGACCCACCGGTTTCAAAAATCCACGTTTGGCTGGAATGACACCATACACTGATCCATGATATTGATAGGGATGTAAATCTTTGTATTCATTCGCTGTATTATCCAATACCTGTATTTCCATACCTACATAAGCAGCATCGCCATTTAGTGGCGTACGAATTCCAATACCATTATTAGCACCTGGGGTCAATTTGAATTGAAAGTGCAAAACAAAATTTCCAAATTCTTTTATCGTATATAAATTCCCAACATTATTATATTCTCCCAGGTGTACGACAATGGCGCCATTTTCCACACGGTATCCCGCTTTATTCCCAGTCCATCCGTCCAGATTCTTCCCATTAAATAAGGAGATATAACCAAAACTACTTTGGGCATGAAGGCCCGAAAAGCCAAATACAATTAATAAAAGAGTAAAGAATATTTTTTTCATGATCATTCGTTTTATCATAATAGGTTATAAAGTTAAAAGGTGAAGCTGAAATGCTTCACCTTTCGTTTTTCATTTAAAAATAATATTAGAATGTCAATTCGGGCCAGCCTTCACGATAAGTACGTTTTATAAACTGGTTAGCCGGATCAAAGTTGGTTACCTTCATGTTTGCTGCATCCCATTGTAGCGTAATACCACGTCCGGGATAATTAAACCCTTTGCCATCAGCTGTAGGCTCCCTGTAATCGAAGCTGCGGATAGCCAGGTTGGCCATCAATATACTTTCCGTTAGTGGTACCGCATATCCTATAAATGGTGAGTCCACTTCCATGTTTCCATATCCGGCGAGGCAGGCCTCTACCCATTGTCCATAATGCCCTTCAGCTCCGCCAGGTACGCGTGGATATTTTTGAGGTACATGTACTTCGTTGGTACGGGAAGTAGGTAGCAATTGAGGATCCTGCCCATATACCCCGCACATCATTTTACCTTTGGTGCCTTCGAAAATTACTCCATTCCCCTGATCGCCTTTTCCACCCATTATCTCGTTCGGTCCTAATTCATCGGGGCGTTCAGGTTGTATGCCGCCATCCATCCAGTTCAACTTAACATCCTGGCCACTTTTCCCTTTGAATTTCAAATGCGAAGAAGACGAAACAGGGCCACTCATGGGGTAATATGCCTGCTGCCAGTTATCTATATAAGGTGTACTTACGCTACTAACTACTTCGGTAGGAAATTGAAGTCCCAGCACCTTAAATACAGGGCCAACAATATGACAGGCCATATCACCAATTGCACCGGTACCAAAATCCCACCATCCGCGCCAATTAAAAGGAGCAATCATATCTTCATAAGGATGTTCCTGCGCCGTTCCCAGCCAGAGATCCCAATTAAGCCCGGCGGGTACCGGGGGATTTTTGGTTGACCAGGGAATTCCCTGAGGCCACACCGGTCGGTTAGTCCAGCAGTGAACGGTATGCACTTCGCCGATAATACCTGCCTCATACCATTCCATCAACTGCCGTACGCCATCGCCTGAAGTACCCTGGTCGCCCATTTGCGTAACAACTTTATAACGTTTTGCAGCCTCACCCATCATGTGAGCTTCCCAAATATCATGTGTCAAAGGTTTTTGTACATAAACATGCTTGCCCAATTGCATAGCATGAAATCCCACAGTCGCATGGTTATGATCCGGAATGCCTACATCAACTGCGTCAAAATTTTTATGCTCTTTTTCAAACATCTCCCGCCAGTCATGATAATATTTTGCTTTGGGAAATAATTTACGGTTCTCTACTGCCTGACGATCATCCACATCACAGAGAAAAGCAATTTCTGCTTTTCCCGTTTGGGCGAAATGACGATCATCATCACCACCTTTGCCTCCGGCACCCACACCGGCAATTAATAACTTATCGCTGGGTGCTACAAAGCCCCTTCCTAATACATGACGGGGTACAATATAAAACCCCGCAGCGGCAAGGGAAGTATTGCGAATAAAATTTCGCCTGGAAGTGGTTGATTGTTTAATGTTCTGTTTTTCTTCTGCCATGATAATTGTATTTTAATAGTTATAAAATGAAATAAGATATTTAAATTTCTACAACAAATATATAATTATAAAGATTAAATAAATACGTAAAATAGTTCTTTAATATGTGTGGGAATATCAGCTTAAACAATAATCATAGTTAATGAAAAGAAAGAGATTAGCAAAATATCTTGATGATTATTGTTTTAGAATGATCAGAAGAGCAGCAGCAAAAGCATTACCCTGACAGTATCCTAAAGAGGTTTGATTGAAAGAAAAAAACTCGAAACTTTTTCTGGCAATGCAACATTAATTAATTGTTTTGTAAAATATTTTGTCGCTTGCTTTCTATATATATTCATATTACACATTGAGCGCATTGCCTGCAAAGCCCAATGTTTTCGATACCAATTTTGTTACTGTAAATTCCTGAATTCATTAGCTTATTCATCAGGCTAAAAAATGTCTTAATGCATTAAAAGACTTTGGTTGACATTGTTTTCGATATTGTAACTAACTCGTCGGATAATTTATTCTCTTAACCGAAAGTTTAGATTCCCTTATCGAAGAAAAAGAAATAACGGAACAATTTTGTGCAGTTTTGTATTGTAAAAAAATCAAGCCTATGAATTTTAATTCTACTGAATTGATAATTTTTGGATTGTCTTTACTTTTACTTATTTTTTCTATATTACTTTGGTTTGGCAGGCCAAAAATAGATTCTTCAAAAGAAAAACCACCAAAAAGAATAAAAAAAATTATCAAAAGCAACAAGAGGAATTTAACCTATAAAAAAAATAATTAAAATCTTTTTATTGAATATTAAAGTCCAGGTTAAATGGACTTTTTTACGCAACAGAATGATTAAAAAGAGACTATGAAAATTGGCATACTTATAATAATTAATGATTCCTATTCATATTTAAAGCCTTATCGAAAAAATAAATAGTTTCATCGAAAAAATATATTCATTCGCCGAAAAAAATAAAATAAGGAGCAAAGAATTTACATCTTTGTATCAGAAAGAACGATAAGCATAATATCCAAATCCTAACGAAGAACAAAAGACCCGAAACCCTTACAAACCAAATCCAAATCCTAATGAAAGATTAGAAAGGTGTCCAAAACCAAAACTGACCAAAACCCAAAGAAAACAAAAAAGACAAAAACACTTTTGCAAATGCAAATGTGAAGGACCTAAAGATTAAAATTTTTTGATTAAAAGACCTTTCAATCAAAGGATCAAAAAAGCCCCGCCTAACCGGGGCTTTTTTGCGAATAAATTGGATCCAATTACAAATCTAAAACGATTTAAAATTGTATTTTTATAAGTCATTCATTTTATAATAAGATACCAACCACCAGTCAAATAATTCCTTTCAAGAGAAAGAATAAAAATCCCCAAATCCCTATTCTCTTTATCCAGGTAATTATTGATTTTCTGTTTTTTTCTACTGTTATCATGGGAATTAATTTTTAGCGCGCGATAACCTAGTATGTTTTAAAATCACTTTTCATAGGAGCTTACTATCCTTCTGCTTGATTTCCTGAAAGATATGAATGGGAATAACTGAACTATAAAAATTTCAGGGTAAGGATAGAATTAGGAAGAGATTAAATAATAGATACCATGATTTTATAAAATTTGTTTTGCAAAAGCAAGTTGCATCACGGTAAAGATTAAACGAAAACTTTATTTTTAAAACCTTCCTACTTTAAAAGCGTTGATATCAATTGGGGTTTTTCTTTTATCAACAATATCGCTGATAATGAGCCCAGAGCCGGCTCCTTCAGAAATGCCAAGCATTGCATTGCCACCTGAAATTAATAAGTTGCCAAAGTTCTCTGTTTTCCCAATATAGGGTAATCCGTCAGGGGTAACGGGACGAAGGCCGGTCCAGATTTTATCTTCAGGGGGGAAATCAATTTTTAATCCCGGGTAAAATAATTGCACCGATTTATAAATTCCTTCCATTCTCTTTAATAGTATTTTATTATTATTACCACTGAATTCCATAGTGCCTCCAATCCGAAGTTTATGTCCCCATGGTGTGATAGCACAACGCCCATCTACTAATATCGCCGGGTAACGAATATTTTTTTCTACATGATCATAAGTGTAACTGTATCCTTTGCCACCTTCGAGGAGTAAATGCACACCTGCCATTTTAGCCACAACAGGCAACCAACTTCCAGGGCTCAGGATAATTTCATCTCCTGCGAAATCTCCCTTGTTGGTGATAACTTCTGCTATTTTTTTATGGTCCTTTTTAAATCCTGTGACAGTAGTATTAAGCTGAAAGTTGATCCCTTTTTTTTCTAAAAATGATTTCATGGCAACCATAAATTTACCGGGATGAATGTGCGCATCATTTTTAAATAAGACAGCACCATAAATATCCAGTTCTACATCCGGTTCTCTTTTTTGTAATTCTTCTCTATTCAGAATTTCTACTTCGAGACTAAATTTTTTGGCTGCTTTGGATAATTTTATCTCCTCTTCAAATGCCTTTTTTTCATGGCACATCATCATGCAACCAATTTCTTCCATTTCAAAAACATCACCAATTTCATCTCTTATTTCATTCATAAGCCTACGGCTAAGATTTAGAAGATTGCTTAGGTGAGGTGAATTTTTTTCTACTGTCTTTTGATTACTGTTTTTATAAAAACTATGGGCCCATTGGAGAAAAGACAAATTCAGCCTGGGTTTTATATAAAAAGGACTGGTACTATTCAACATATATTTTAACCCCTCTGAAATAATGCCGGGAGAAGCGAGGGGTACAAAATGGCTTGGTGATAAAAATCCCATGTTGCCAAAAGAGCAATTATCAGAAATATTGCCTCTATCAATTATCGTGATTTCATGATTACTTTTTTGTAAATAATAAGAGGCACAAAGCCCGTTTATTCCACCTCCAACAATAATTATTTTTTTCATTTTAAATTTCAAACTATTTAAAATATTTCACGGAATAAATTCCTTACAAAGTTATCCCTTATAACTCAATTTGATTTTTAAGCAAATCTTCAAAGACGTCTTTCTTTCTTATCAAAGCTGCCTTCCCATTTTTTACCAAAACTTCAGCAGGTTTCAGACGCGAATTAAAATTGGATGACATTTCAAATCCATAGGCGCCCGCATTATAAAATACAAGATAATCATCTTCCTTTATCTCATTAATTTTTCGATCTTTTGCAAAAGTATCTGTCTCACAAATATTGCCCACAACCGTATAAATCTTTTGAGGCCCTTTTTCATTACTAATGTTTTCAATACGATGATACGCATCATAAAACATAGGACGTATCAAATGATTAAAACCACTGTTGACACCGGCAAATACAGTGGATGAAGTTTCCTTCAAAACATTTACTTGGGTAATTAAATATCCCGCTGCACTTACTAAAAATTTTCCAGGTTCAAACCAAATCTGCAAATGCTTTTTCCCGGGGTTGGGATGATTGGCGAAAGCTTCTTTTACTTTTTTTGCAAGTAAAATAATATCTGTTTCCGAATCGCCATCTTTATAAGGAACTTTAAAACCTCCACCTAAATCAATAAATTCCAAATCTTTAAAATGAGGAATGATATCAAACAATTTTTCGATTCCCTTTACAAAAACCTCTACGTCTCCAATTTCGCTGCCGGTATGTATATGCAAACCTTTAATGAATAAATTATTTTGGTTGATGCATTCCAATACTTTGTCAATTTGATCAACAGGTATTCCAAATTTACTTTTATTATGCCCTGTAGAAATTTTAAGATTACCACCGGCTAAAATATTGGGACGCAAACGGATACCAATTGGATAAGAATGCCCAAATTTTTTACCAAATTTTTCAAGGTTGGAAATGCTATCAATATTAATATGTACCCCGAAATTTTTTGCTTCTTCTATCTCACTAAAGGCAATACTATTGGAAGTATATAAAATATTTTTTGGTGCAAATCCTGCGTGCAATGCCAATTTTACTTCGTTAATAGAACTGCAATCCACATTGGCTCCAAGTGATTTTACATAACTGAGGATGTTGATATTGGTCAATGCCTTTGATGCATAAAAAAATACAACATCCTGGTGTGCAAAAGCACTTTTCAGTTTATTATATTGTTCCGCAACTTTTTCCGCATGATACACATAAACAGGAGTCCCAAATTCATTTGCAATATCAGTAAGTTGATCGTGTGATAGTAACTCAGACATTTTGTTTGTTGGATATTTATAATTTAAAACATCAAAAAGACAGGAATCAAAAATTAACCGGTAACAATTTTAATTTCTGATGGTAATTTGAAAAAATTATTAAAAAGGAAATAGATTCTTTTGGGGAAATCTATTTTTCTTTTTTTATTTTTCAGGAATTTCAGTTTCCTTTATTTCTATATTTTCTTCTTCTGATATAATCATCTCTGCACTTTCCTTTTCAGTAACTGCTTCCCCGGTTTCCTTTTCTTCTCTTTCTATTTTTGTGGCTTCAATGATCTCCTGGTTTAAGATCTCTTTTATTTTTGGAAGGTCTTCGGTAGAATTAATTCCAAAATAATCCATGAAATTTTTAGAAGTGGAATATATCAGCGGTTTTCCTACGGCATCTTCTTTTCTTCCTGAAATTACAACGAGCTCTTTTTCTAATAGTTTTTGAACGGCATAATCGCAGTTTACGCCGCGTATCAATTCGATCTCCGACTTTGTGACTGGTTGTTTATAGGCAATAATTGAAAGTGTTTCTATAGATGCTACAGATAATTTTTTCAGGAATTTGTCGCCATTGAGTTGAGCAATGGTTTTGTGATATTCGGGTTTGGTAAGAAATTGCCATCCGCCACCGCTTTGCGCCAGGCCGAAGGCATAAAATTCTGAATCGTATTTTTCTTTGATCGCTTCTATGGCAGCTTCTACCTGTTCGGGCGTAGCGCGGTCTTCAATAAAAGCCATAGCATTGTTGAGCAGTTCAGTAAGATCAGTAATTGCCAAAGGTTTATCACTGGCAAAAATCAAAGCTTCAATATGTGAGATGATTGTTGAGAGTTCCATACCTTGGCCTTCTATCCTTGCAATGCTGCTGCGCCGCTGACTATTTCTGTAAGTTCTGTAGTAATTGCTGCCTGCCTTGCCCGGTTATAACTTATTTTTAATGTTTTCAAAAGTTCATTTGCATTTTCCGTAGCCTTGTCCATAGCGGTCATCCTGGCACCATGCTCACTCGCGTGGGCGTCAAGAATGGCTTTGTACAATTGCGTGTTTAAAATTTTGGGCATCAATTCCTGTAACAAAACATTTTTATCCGGTTCAAAAATAAAATCCGCTTTTGTATTTCCTTTTATTTTCTCCGCTTTTTTTACAGGTAAAAATTGCTCGGCCGTATATTTTTGGACCCCTGCATTTTTAAATTCACTGTAAACCAGGTCAACTGCATCTATTTCCCCTTTTGCAAAAGCATCTAAAGCATACTTAGCGGCTGCCACAACATTTTCAAAATTCAAGCCAGAAAAAATGTTCCAATACCGGTCAACAACTTTAAAATTATTTTTGGTGAAATACTCATATCCTTTTTTGCCTAGCGGAAGGATTTCTACATTTCCTTTGGCATGTTGAGAAGCATATTTTTCATTTATATCTTGTATCGCCAATTTGATTAAGCTGCTGTTATATCCACCACACAATCCCCTGTCGCTGGTAACAACTATTACCAGCACTTTTTCAACGTTTCTTTCTTTAGCAAGCGCCAAATCAATATCACCTTCGGCATTGCTAATTATATTCCCCAGCATTTCCTGTAGCTTTTGAGCATAAGGCCTCATTTGAATAATAGCATCCGTTGCTCTTCTCAATTTAGCGGCACTTACCATTTTCATGGCTTTAGTAATTTGCTGTGTGCTTTGAACACTTTTTATACGAATCCTTACTTCTTTTAATGCACCACTCATATTTTTCCTGTTTAAGGGCTGCAAAGTTAAGCGAATAGGAGTATAAAACAATATAGTATTGGTAACAAAAAAATCATACCAGGCACCTGTCATAATATGCGTTTGTTGAGGGAAATACAACGGATCCTAAAATATTTTGAATGTGTTTCTCTTAACCTATATTAATCCCTTTTCTTAACCTATATCATTGGAAAGATTCTGTAGTTGTGTCATCTTTGCGTAATAAAATAAAAAATTCTAATAACAAATAAAAAAATCAATTATGGCAAAGACAATTCTTCATAAAGCGGGCACACGCGGACATGCTGATCATGGATGGCTCAACAGTTTTCATTCGTTCAGTTTTGCAAATTATCATAACCCTGAAAGAGTGCATTTTGGCGCTTTACGGGTTTTAAATGATGATACCGTAAGTGAAGGAATGGGATTTGGAACCCATCCTCACGATAATATGGAAATTATTTCCATACCACTGGAAGGTGATTTGGAACACAAAGACAGTATGGGAAACACCACTATAATAAAACAAGGCGACATCCAGGTAATGAGTGCCGGTACCGGAATCAGGCATAGTGAGTATAATAAAAATAAAAATGAACCGGTAAAATTTTTGCAGATTTGGATTTTCCCCAATAAAAAAAATGTGACTCCGAGGTACGATCAAATTACTTTGAATGAAGCCGACAGGCATAATAAATTACAACAAATACTTTCACCTGATCCAAATGATGAAGGCGTATGGGTTTATCAAAATGCATGGTTTCATCTGGGAAAGTTTGACAAAGACATAAGTGCAACATATCATTTTAAACAAAAAGGAAATGGATTATATATTTTTGTATTAAATGGAGATATTATGGTAGATGGCCAGCAATTGAATAAGCGGGATGGATATGGAATTTGGGAAACAGATTCGATAAATATTAAAGCAACAAGCGACGCCGAATTCTTATTGATGGAAGTACCCATGAATATTTAAAAACAAAAAATTATGGAAAAAATTCAGATTTTATCAATAGGACGTGACCCTGTTTTATTACAAAAGTTATCCCGGTTCATCAATGAAAATCCCAAATGGGAGAGTACCGGAACAGTGGACGATGAAACAGCAATTGAAATATTTCATCAGAGGAAATTTGATATTGTACTGTTGATTGATGAGATTGAAGCCGAATCTGAAAAGAAGTTTCGCTCATTATTTACATTTAGTAACTCTGAGATAATTTTTATTAAACACAACGGTGATTCTACCGGTTTGCTTGCAGGAGAAATCCAGGGGGCTTTGGATTATAGAAAGAAACCGATGAATATAATGGATGATGTTTTTAAAGATAGAACAGGTGAATAAAATTCGATTGATTGCTATAAGAATAAAAAAATTCAAAAGCTTTAGAAACTATTTCTATTTCCTCATGGGATAATTGTTCAGACTATTGAATGTTTTTATTTATCAAAGAGCCTTTAAAATTTCCTCACTATGAATTTTTGATTTAGGCTTTTTAAATATTTTAAAAATCATTCCGTTTTCATCTATCAAAAAAGTAGTGCGGTGAAGGCCCATGTATTTTCTTCCGTATAAATTTTTCTCGCCCCAAACTCCATATTTATCAATGATCTTTTTGTCTGGGTCTTCTAATAATGTGAAAGGAAGATCATATTTTTCTTCAAACTTTTTATGCTTTTTTTTATCATCAGGGCTTACTCCAAGAACTACCAATCCGGCTTTTTTAAGATCTGAATAATTATCTCTCAGATTACACGCCTCTATGGTGCAGGTGGGGGTATCATCTTCAGGATAAAAATAAAGAACTACTTTTTTGCCCCTAAAATCTTTTAGTGAAACTAAGTTTCCGTTCTGATCTTTTGTTTTAAAATCGGGTGCTTTTTCGCCTTCTGTTAATTGTGTCATTTTATAATTTTTTATCTGATAAAATGTAATATTCTTTCAGCCCTGTTTCCTGCTTCATCTTCTACAGAAATCTTTAATTCATGTCTTCCGCGCGGGCATTTTTCATCAAAAGTATAAATAAATAATCGCCCTTTATCATTAGTGAAGAGAAGCCATTTTCCGTCCAATTCTGCGCGGAAATTTTTGATTTCATCATTATTATCTTTTGGATTAACGATAATTCTTGTTGCGTGAGAAAGGTTGGCATTATCGTGAAAGCTTACATTAATTACAGGCGGTACATCATCTGCTATCAATTCAAAATCACCGAAGCCATTGAATTTAGCCGAATACCAATCACCATCCCTGGTTGCTTTTACCACTTCACTGTTTTCATGCCATTTTCTTTTCATTAATATTTTATCCTTTAAGTATTCGGGAACAGGTTTGTTAGTTTTCATCCTGATTGTAAAATAATCCTGTGAAGGTATCAACCCCGAAAGAACTGAATGTATCAAAGAATAGGTATCAGGATTGTCAGAAGTTTTTGTTGAATGAGAAAATGCAACTGAATCATACAAAGAAGCGGCCGGTAAATAAAGCTGGATATCTTCATTCTCAAAAACATTTACAAAACCAGGGAGAAATTCTTTTTGATCTTTTGAAATTTTTTTTGGATTTGTATTTTGAGTAACTAAACTTTTTTTTATTTTAAATTCGAGAATCGAAGTATTTCCATTTGGGTCTTTTACAACTATTTTTATCTCATGAACATTTGAATCTGTTAATCGAATAACACCATCGCCATTTATATCCTTATAAACACCTTGCGGATATCCGGGCAACCTTGATAAATGCTGTATGTAAGGTCCGCCTTCTGCACGGGTTTTGTAGTCAATATTTGCATTTACGTAGCGGGTTTCTGCATAGCTGATACTATCCAATTCGAAAGCCGAAAGAGGAAGCCCATCCATATAAATAATAGCTTTATAAATTCCGTTTGGATTATTGGAACCAGTTTGTTTATCGTTTGCAGAAATACCAAAACTTATTTTAGACGAATTGACAGGAATGGTATTTTCAACTGTAACATATTTATCTCCTTTCTTTTTTATAGGAAGAAGCACAGGAGTCTGGCTGTAGGTGCTTTTGTTTCTATCGTACATAAATAATCTCACAATCGTTGGTGGCACGTCGTCGGGGATTGGCAATCCAAACAATAGTTCATTTAAAACTTTATCAGTTTTAGTATCCCGGATTTCAAAATGGCAATGAGGACCTTCCGAGCCGCCTGTACTTCCACTGAGGGCAATAATTTGTCCTTTTTTTACAGGGAATAAGGCAGGTGGGAAAGTGAGGTCAACCTTCCACGATTCCTGTTGATATTGTTTCTCTTTTACATATTTTTCCAAAGACGGGAAAAAACTATTCAAATGACCATAAACGGTAGTTAGCCCGTTGGGATGATTGATATAAATGGCCTGCCCAAAACCAAAAGGAGCAATGCTTACCCGCGCAATATATCCGCCTGCTGCGGCTTTTACGGGCCTGTTTACTACCTGGTTAGTTCTGCAATCAAGACCCATGTGGTAATGATTGGGTCGCAACTCGCCAAAGTTGGCTGCAAGGCTAATCCGCGCATCTACCGGATATATAAAATATTGTTTTGGGTAATTTTTTGCAGGAAAAAACTGTGCCTTTACTGCGCCATAAATAAACAGGAAAGCAAAAAACAGGAACGATTTGTGTAGGTAATATTTTTTACAGAAAATAGTATTCATATTGGCACAAATCTAAGAACTTAAAATTTTAATCATTATGACAAGAAAAGACCAGATAACAGCATTCATACTGGGAGCGGCGGCAGGTGTGGCTTTGGTAAGATTTTTTAATATGCCTGAAGAAGAAAGGAAAGCATTTTGCAATAATTTAAAAAATAAAACGAATCAATTATTGGACAATGCCGAAGACACTGTGGAAAAAGTGGAACATTATATAGATGAATATCAATCCAAAGGCAAAAACGATTGGATAGATAAATTATATGTCCTAAAAAAAATGTTCCGGAATTTGTATGGCACTCAGAAGAATTATTTGTTATGAATATTTCTACTTCCGTGGGAGTTTAAAATTACAGGCTTTATGAAAAGGTCTGTTTTTTTATTTGATAACAAACAGTAAAGAACAAATAGGTACGATTTTGAATTGCTGTGAAAACGAGGCATTTTTATTTAAAAGAAATTTTTCAAAATAAAATGTCTGATATCAAGTGCTTTTTGATAAGCATTTTTTGCATCCTCAATTCTTAGATCATCTAACATGTCCGGATAACGGGGAATAACAGAATAATTACTCAAACTGATAGCTTTTGATAGAATATCATTAAAAAGAGGATTTATGTCGGCTGATAATTTTACTAATAATTCAAGATCATGTGTTTTAGGAACAGAGATATTTTTTACAATTAGATACGCCTTCAAATATTTTTCAACTGCCTGTTGCGCGTGAAAACAACAAATTGTGGGAGGAGCATCATTTAAGGTAAGGAGATGTTTAATAACATAAAGATCTTCCTCACGTTTTTTGAGCCATCTTTCAAATTCTTTCATATAAAAGCTTTCCAGTTTTAATGGCCTCTTTCCCAATATTAAGAACATCATTTATCCCTGATTTCAATTCATCAGGAGTATAAACAATAATATCCATACCAACATAAGGATAAGTTTTGATTGCTCCTCTCACCTGAATATGTCGTTCTGACTTTTTTTGAGTGGTATTTTTTGCAACAAATAAATCAATATCACTGTCTTCGGTAGCGGTATTATTTGCATAAGATCCGAATAAGTAAACTTTTTCCGGTTTGTATTCAGCTACTATTTCGCTTACAAAAGTTTGTATTTCATTGATTGTAACCATTCATTCAAAGTTAAACGATAAAGATACAAGAGTTGCTTTAATTTTTCTAATTGGAGCAACACGGTCTTTTCAAAAATAGTTTTAGTTAATAACATTTTTTATTCTTTTTATTTCATCAATTTCATTTATTTTTGGCGACCACAGATTATAATTTCATGCCATTAGACAAATCCATTAAAACAGTTTTGATCATAGGTTCAGGCCCAATCGTTATTGGCCAGGCATGTGAATTTGATTATTCGGGAAGTCAGGCTGCACGTAGCTTGCGCGAGGAAGGAATCAGTGTAATATTAATTAATAGTAATCCGGCTACTATCATGACAGATCCGATGATGGCCGACAAAGTTTATCTTCTTCCACTTACAGTAGAAAGTATTGAACAAATTATCGAAGAAAGTGAATCTTCTGGCCATAGAATAGATGCTGTATTAGCAACTATGGGTGGACAAACGGCTCTTAATCTTGCTAAAGAAGCCGATGAAGTAGGCGTTTGGGAAAAAAATAACATTCGGTTGATTGGTGTTGATATCAAAGCTATTGACAAAGCTGAAGACAGAGCAAAATTTCGTGAATGGATGGTAGAGATGAAGATTCCGGTTGCTCCTGCTAAAATTGCCAATTCATTCTTGGAAGGGAAAGAAATCGCCCAGGAAATAGGATTTCCACTCGTTCTTCGCCCTTCCTTTACTTTAGGTGGAACGGGTGGAAGCATCGTATTTCATAAAGCCGATTTGGACGAAGCCTTGAACCGCGGACTTACCGCATCGCCAATGCATGAAGTACTGGTAGAAAAAGCCATGATGGGCTGGAAAGAATTTGAACTTGAACTATTGCGCGATGACAATGATAATGTTGTGATCATTTGTACGGTAGAAAATTTTGACCCTATGGGAGTCCATACCGGTGATTCTATAACAGTTGCTCCCGCCATGACTTTGAGCGATACTGCTTATCAGAAGATGAGAAATACGGCTATTTCGATGATGAGAAATTTAGGAAATTTTGCAGGCGGATGTAATATTCAATTTGCACTGAATCCGCATACAGAGGACATTATTGCCATAGAAATTAATCCACGAGTAAGCCGTTCTTCCGCACTGGCAAGTAAAGCAACCGGTTATCCCATTGCAAAGATTGCTGCCAAACTTGCTATAGGCTTTACTTTAGATGAATTAAAAAACCAGATTACCCAAACAACCTCAGCCTATTTTGAACCTGCACTGGATTATGTAATTGTAAAAATACCGCGCTGGAATTTTGATAAATTCAAAGGCGCAGACGACACGCTAGGCTTCCAGATGAAATCTGTTGGGGAAGTGATGGCCATTGGCAGAAGCTTTGCCGAAGCCATCCAAAAGGCCTGTCAGAGTTTGGAAAATGACGCGGTAGGTTTAGGATATTATGGAAAAAGCCTGATGCATGCGGAAGAGATTGTGGAGTATTTGAAAATCCCAAAATGGGATCGCGTATTCAGAATAAAAGATGCATTGATGATTGGAGTGAGTGTAAAACGTATTTGTGAATCCACAAACATAGACCGATGGTTTATTTATCAAATTCAAAAAATATGTACTTGCGAAAAAACGCTTGCAACAGTTACATTAGAAACTATTTCGCCGGAACTTTTGAAAGAAGCAAAACATCTTGGTTTCAGCGATGAGCAAATAACAAAAATTATGAAAGACGGAAGTACAGATGAAGATATCTATGAAAAAAGAAAAGCATTGGGAATTACAAGAGTTTATAAAATGGTTGACACCTGCAGCGCTGAGTTTGAAGCAAAGACGCCTTATTTTTATAGTACCTTTGAGTAAAAAAATCACTCCTTGGTCTCCTTGAAAAACCAATTTCATATTTTTATAGTGCTTCTTAAATAAATAAAAATTCCAGGTAATTTTCAAGTATTTTTTTACAATTTCATGTTCAAATGATATGCTAACTTTAGAACATGAGGTTTTTAATCATTATAATTGGTTTCATCTTTTTCGCAAATGACATGGTTGCGCAAAGGGAAAATATTTACCACGGCGGCCAGGTTATAATGAATATACCGGCTGCACAAACCAATACCACTGCAGATATCGCTACCTACATAAAAAATCATTTCGATTCAGATGTCAAAAGAATCCATGCTATATATATTTGGGTGACTCATAACATAAAATATGACAAGGATAGTATTCATCGTGTAATCTTAGACGAAGACAATGAAGAGAGAGTATCTTATTCACTCAAAAAAAGAAGAGGAGTTTGTGAAGATTTCGCTGCAATTTTTACTGATATCTGTGAAAAAAGTGGTATCAGTTCTTTTGCAATCGAAGGGAAAACAAAGCAAAATGGTTTGATAGACAGAACCCCCCATGTATGGTGTGCAGCGTTGATAAATAATAAATGGTCTTTTTACGACCCCACATGGGATGCGGGGTATGTAAGTGGAGGCAGTTTTATTAGCCAGGTAGGAACTAACTATTTTCAAATTTCTCCGGAAGATTTTATACAATATCATCTTCCCTATGATCCATTGTTTCAGTTTTTGAATTATCCGGTTTCGTACAAAGAGTTTTATAAAGGTACTTCGCAACCAAAGAATTTTAAAACTTATTTTAATTATAAAGATTCCTTGCAAGCATACTTACAATCAGATTCTCTATCAAAATATGCATCTTCTCTTTTGAGGATTGAACATTTTGACTGGCCCGCATCAATAATTGATAACAAACTAAAACGTATAAAACTGGAAATTGAATTAATATACCAGGATAGAGATATGGCTTTGTATGATTCAGCCATTGCTGATTATAATAAAGGAATTGAAATTTTAAACGATTTTATTAATTATAGGAATAATCAATTTCAACCAGCAAAAACAAATGGCGAAGTGCAGCAAATGTTCCGTTCCATTACTCAAAAGATATCAGGTGCTAATCAAAAACTAGTTAAAGTAAATAAATCAAAAGCGACATTAACTTTAAATACCGGCGGCATTCAGCAAAAACTAGATGAGTTGGCTTCCGCTGTAAAGGAAGAGCAAAACTTTTATAAGGATTATGTAAACAAGAAGAAAGTCGCGATCCAATAGATATCGAATCCAAGCGACATTTTGAAATGCACCCGATACTTTTATAACAAATCACTTCCAATTTTTATGGCTTAAATTTGTATTCTAAAATAGTAAAAAAAATGAGTAAAATAAAATCTTATGCAGCGCAGTCTGCAACTGCTCCTTTGGCTGACTGGATAATAGAAAGAAGGTCTCCGAAACCTCATGATGTACAGATAGAAATTTTATATTGTGGTGTTTGCCATAGTGATTTGCATACAGTGCGAAATGAATGGGGCGGAACTATTTATCCCGTAGTACCTGGCCATGAAATTGTGGGACGTGTTTCTGCTGTTGGTAATCATGTAACAAAATTTAAAGTGGGCGATTTAGCCGGTATTGGATGCATGGTAGATAGCTGCAGGGAATGTGATAATTGCAAAGAGGGTCTTGAGCAATATTGTACCGTTGGTATGGTAGGCACCTATAACGGAAAGGAGAGGGATGGAAGTGGAATTACTTATGGTGGATATAGTAAACAAATATTAGCACATGAGGATTTTGTACTGCACATTTCTGATAAGCAACCTCTGGAAGGCATAGCTCCATTGCTTTGTGCGGGTATAACTACGTATTCTCCTCTTCGTCATTGGGAGGTAGGAAAAGGCGATAAAGTAGGTGTTGTAGGGCTTGGTGGCCTTGGTCACATGGCTGTAAAATTGGCTGCGTCAATGGGTGCAGAAGTAACCATGCTTAGTCATTCACCTTCTAAAGAAGCAGATGCCAAAAAATTGGGAGCGCATAAATTTTTACTGACAAGTGATAAAGCCCAATTGAAAAGTGCAACCAATTATTTTGACTTCATTTTGGATACAGTATCTGCAGAGCATGATTATAACTTGTATCTCGGAATGTTGAGAACAAACGGAGTGATGGTTTGTGTTGGTGCACCAACTAAACCTGCTCAAATACCTGCTTTCAATTTAATTTTTGGAAGAAGAACTTTAGCAGGTTCGCTAATTGGCGGAATATCCGAAACCCAGGAAATGCTTGACTATTGTGCCGCTCATAATATAGTGAGTGATGTGGAAGTAATAAAAATGAGTGAGATAAACGAAGCTTATGAACGCATGCTGAAAGGCGACGTGAAATACAGGTTTGTGATTGATATGGCGAGTTTGTAATGCTGGATTTCCTGAAAATTTTCAGAAATATTTAAAAAGATAATCGGATACAAATCTATTTTCAGGGTTCCTTATAAAAAAGTAACCTAAAACTCTTTTATACAATAAGAATATTCTTATGTATTAATTTATTTTAGAGATTTTATACACACACAAAATCCTTCAATTGTTTTATACTTTTCTTTCATGATTAACTCCAAAGAATATCAGCATCAACTCGAAGAATTAATTTCAAAAGCCCTTAAAGAAGATGTAGGTGATGGGGACCAATCAACACTTTCCATCATTGGGCCAGATGTAAAAGGGAAAGCGATTCTTAAAATAAAAGATGAAGGGATAATAGCCGGAATAAATGTAGCAGAGAGAATATTTTCTTTCGTAGAACCTGCGTCAGTTTTAAAAAAATTTAAAAATGATGGCGATGAAATGCATTTTGGAGAAATGGCTTTTGAAGTGAATGCCAAAGTATATACCATTCTTAGTTGCGAAAGATTAGTTCTTAATTGCATGCAAAGAATGAGCGGCATCGCAACGCTTACTAAAAAATATACTGACAAATTAAAAGGATATTCTACCCAATTATTAGACACCAGGAAGACAACTCCTAATTTTCGGCTGTTGGAAAAAGAAGCAGTCAGAATTGGCGGGGGTCTTAATCATCGCTTTGGCTTATACGATATGATCATGTTGAAAGATAATCATATAGATTATTGCGGTGGCATAGAAAAAGCCATTGAAAGAGCATGGGAATATGTGCAGGATAAAAAACCGGGATTACAAATAGAAGTGGAGACCAGGAGTATTGAAGATGTAAAAAAAGTGATGCTAACGGGAAAAATAAACCGGATCATGCTGGATAATTTTACCCCTGAAGAAATAAAAGAAGCTTTGAAAATAATTAAAGGAAAATATGAAACAGAAGCCAGTGGTGGCATTACACTTGAAAATATCGAATCGTACGCGGCTACAGGGATTGATTTTATTTCGAGTGGAGCCATAATTCACCAGGCAAAAAGCCTCGATCTCAGTTTAAAAGCGGAAATAATTTATTCCATTTAATACAATAAAATGCCGAAGAAAAAGTTATATAATAAAGGAGGCATCGTCTATTCAACAGCTCCGGATTTTAATTTTTCAGAGGATAATAAACCTGTTGAGTCATTGCCACCGAATGAACAATTATTAACCATCATTCTTGACAAAAAGCATCACGGGGGGAAAACGGTATCCATTATAAAAGGGTTTTCGATGAATGATGATGAGTTAGAAGCACTTGCAAAGGGATTAAAATCGCATTGCGGATGTGGAGGTTCTGCAAAAAATAATGAAGTGATTATCCAGGGCGATCAAAGAGAAAAAATACTGCATTGGATGGTGAAAAAGGGATTTACTAAAACACGCAAAATTTAATTGAAATTATTCATCAGTTTTAATAACTTTATCATTAACCTAAAGTGCCATGATTTCAAAAATATCTGAAGGAGTAAACATTAGTGTTGAAACATTTTATCAACCTGAATACAGCAATCCGTTTAACAGCGAATATATGTTTGCATACCGCATCACACTCGAAAACAATAATTCATTTCCTGTCCAATTACTGAGAAGGCATTGGTATATTTTTGACAGTAATTCAGAGCTTCGCGAGGTAGAAGGAGAAGGTGTTATAGGCATTCAACCTGTTATCAACCCGGGTCAAAAATATCAATATGTAAGCGGCTGCAATCTAAAAAGCGAGATGGGTAAAATGCATGGTATGTATTTTATGGAAAACAGTTATAATAAACAAACCTTTATCATTAAAATCCCAACTTTTGAAATGGTAGTTCCTTCCAAGTTGAATTAAGTTCTTGGTTTATATTTCGACTTTTCGTAAATCTCTCTTGCATTCATTTTCATCAAGTCTGTAAGGCTTGTTTCCGGATACATTTCCATATATTTTTTTACAATCTGCAATCCCGCAAAAGTGCCTATATTACCCGGAGAGTCTTCGCCAAGTTCCTCTGTTTTCGGGCTTTCTCCGATATAGTTTTTGATGATATTGGGATCCGTTTTATTGAGTAATTCATTATTCAAAAAGAAATTCCAGATTACTACCTCATTATTATAGCTGGCTTTCGTTTGTAGTTTGGTGTATCCCAGTAGTTCATATTCAGGGGTATAAGGTAAAAATTTTTCAAGCAGATACATTCGCCTACCCCGTATAACCATTTGCTCTATCAACGGTTTACCATTACTTTGATCATGAAACATATCATCAATAATATTTCTCATACAGTTTATCGGTATGTGGTCAGCGTCAAAGTTGTTTGAAATATAAGCGGGGTATTGCTCCAATACTTCAGGGGTCCCGTAAAACGAAAAATTTTTTCCGAGATGAAGTATCAATCCTATTCCAAAACTTTTGGTGGTAAGTACATCTCCCTGAACACCGAAAGAAGTTTCAAAATTAGCGTTAATCGGCCCGATAAAAGTGATGATAGATTGAGGCAATTGGTATTTTGGAAAATAATATTTTACAAATTGCATCCCTTTTTTAATTGCCTCTGTTTCTTTAGAAAAATTATGAAATATTAAATCAGATGAATCTTTGATAGCACTATAATCATGAATAAACATTCGCACAGCCTGATCCTGGGGGTTATGTGGAACTAATAAACTGTCTAAATCCAGGCCCAAAATATTACCGGTAAATTGGGGTAAAAAATCCGGATATTTTTGCAATATCGCCTTCATGGATTCTGCTACTTTATTAGTATCCATAGCAAAAAAATCCTGTTCAAATCTCCTGGTTTCTATGTTTATTTTTATAGATGAAACATCAGGAATATTTTTATCGTTATTGCATGAAAGAAAAATGGCAGCGAAGATTATTGGAATTAAAGACTTTCTCATACCCAAAATAAAGCAAAAAAATAAATACCATTTTGTTAAATGAAAAGAATAAGAACATTTTATTCTGCTAATTTTACAAAATGAAAATCTTTCTTGCCCAACAAAATTATCATATAGGCAATTTTGAAAAAAACTTAGAAAAAATTATTGATGCCATCAAAATGGCTAAAAGCAAAAATGCCGACCTGATTGTTTTCAGTGAAATGAGTATCTGTGGATATCCTGCACGTGATTTTTTGGATTTCAAAGATTTTGTTGACAAATGCTTTGCCAGCATTGAAAAAATAAAACAACAGGCGGATACTATTGGCGTAATCATTGGTACTCCCGACAGAAATCCTGCAAAAGAGGGTAAAAGACTCTTTAATGCAGCTTTTTTTCTTTATGAAAATGAAATAAAGGCTATTGCACACAAAACTTGCCTTCCCACTTATGACGTATTTGACGAAAACCGCTATTTTGAACCAGCATATAATTGGGAAATGATTCCTTTTAAAGGGAAAAAGATCGCGCTTACAGTTTGTGAAGACATCTGGAACCTGGGGGACAACCCGCTTTACCGCATTTGCCCGATGGATATTTTGATGAAACAAAGACCGGATGTAATGATCAATATTTCTGCTTCACCATTCGATTACACCCATGATGAAGACAGAAAAGCAACGATAAAATCGAATGTAGTAAAATATAAGATCCCGCTTATTTATTGTAATGCCGTTGGGAGCCAAACGGAAATTATTTTTGATGGGGCATCTTTGGTTTTTGATAAAGATGCCAATCTTTGTTGCCAGTTGCCCCAATTTAAAGAAGAGCTAAAAGAAATCATTTTAAAGGATGATGGCACCATAGATTCACCCGTGATAGAACCTGCAGCTTCTGTTCCAGGAAAGCTTTTAGAGCCCTTGTATTTTAATCCGGAGTTAAATATTTCACAGGTTTATGAAGCGATAATTTTAGGGATAAAAGATTATTTTTCCAAGATGGGTTTCACAAAAGCAATCATTGGTAGCAGCGGAGGAATTGACAGTGCCGTTACGATTGTGCTGGCTTGCGAAGCACTGGGAAAAGAGAATGTAAGATCGATATTAATGCCTTCAGAATATTCAACTTCTCATTCTGTCAGCGATGCTGAAAAGCTTAGTAAAAATCTTGGGAATCCTTACAACATTATTCCAATAAAAAATATCTATAGTCAATTCCTGGAGGAATTAAAACCCGTTTTTAAAGACCTTCCTTTTAGTATTGCAGAAGAAAATATCCAGGCCCGCACAAGAGGAAATTTATTGATGGCAATTGCCAATAAATTTGGATATATATTATTGAATACTTCCAATAAAAGTGAGCTTGCTGTGGGTTACGGGACATTATATGGGGACATGGCAGGAGGACTCGGCGTACTTGGAGATTGCTACAAATTGCAGGTTTATGAACTTGCAAAGTATATCAATATAAAAAAAGAATTGATTCCTGAAAGCGTCATTAAAAAAGCACCTTCAGCAGAGTTAAGACCCTATCAAAAAGATATTGATAGCCTTCCACCTTATGAAATTCTTGACAAGATTTTATATCAATACATTGAAAGAATACAGGGACCTAAAGAGATAAAATCGCTTGGTTTTGATGCATCCCTTGTAGATAGAATTTTAAAAATGGTAAACAGAAATGAATATAAGCGAAATCAATTTTGTCCGATCATTCGTATCTCACCAAAAGCATTTGGCGTAGGAAGAAGAATGCCTATAGTAGGGAGTTACCTATTTTAAAAAACAGGAGTCGCTTTTATTTGCCTGCCTACCGGTAGGTTGGTTTGTTTAATGGGCCGTTTGTTTACTATAATTTAAATAATTAACTTTAATATTCAATTTTTAATTTATGTCAGTTTCATTTTTAAATAGGATAACTATAAATCCCGAAGTGGCCCATGGCAACCCCACAATTCGCAATAAACGATATACGGTTGAAGGTTTACTCGAATACCTGGCGGCAGGTGATACTATAGAAGAATTACTTAAAGAATTTCCTGACCTTGAAAAAGAAGATTTTCAGGCCTGCCTTCAATATGCGGTATTAAACATGAAACAAAAATTCGCAGAAATTAAAGTAGCGTGAAGTTTTTAATAGATGCACAATTACCGCAATCCCTTAAAAAACTTTTCTTATAAAAGGCATATGATTGTATTCATACATTCGATCTTGAATTGGGAAATAACACTCCCGATAAAATAATTAATAAAATTTCTACTGAAGAAAAAAGAATTTTAATAACTAAAGACAGTGACTTTTTTCACAGTTTTATTGTCAAAAAAGAGCCTTACAAATTAATATTTGTCAAACTTGGGAATACTTCCAAAAATGAACTTCTCAATTTTTTCTCTGAAAGGTTTTCTGAAATTATTTCTAAAATACAAAAACAGGGCATCGGTCTTGCTTACTAAAGATTGATTGATGAGATTAAATTTTGCAAAGTATTAATTCAAATAAAGTTAAGTAAACAACTATCTTTCCAACAAAATAAATCTTAAATTGCTTACCTCATTTATTAAAAAATAAAATTTTTATGGAAGCATATATAATAGCTGGTTTCAGAACAGCAGTTACCAAGTCAAAACGTGGCGGATTCCGTTTCTACCGTCCTGATGACCTTGCAGTAGATGTGATAAAAGGTTTACTGGCGTCTGTTCCTGAATTAGATCCAAAGAGAGTAGATGACCTTATCGTTGGAAATGCTGTACCAGAAGCCGAACAAGGGTTACAGGTGGGAAGGATGATCAGCGTAAGAGCGTTGGGAATTTCTGTTCCGGGTGTTACAGTAAACAGGTATTGTGCCAGCGGACTGGAAACAATCGCCATTGCCACTGCAAAGATCAGAACCGGAATGGCCGATTGCATTATTGCCGGCGGAACAGAAAGTATGACGATGGTGCCTACTTCAGGATGGAAACCTGTACCTGCTTATTCAGTCGCTTCAGAAACTCCGGATTATTATCTCGGAATGGGATTAACTGCAGAAGCCGTGGCAAAAGAATATAATGTAACCCGCGAAGATCAGGATGAATTTAGTTTGCATTCGCATCAAAAAGCAAAAAATGCGATTGACAACGGATATTTCAAAAGCGGCATTCTTCCAATGCCGGTAGAAGAAATTTATGTTGATGAGAATAATAAAAAACAAAAGAGAAACTTTGTGGTAGATACGGATGAAGGCGTTCGTGCCGATACTTCTCTCGAAGCATTGGCAAAATTAAAGCCTGTGTTTGCCCTGGGCGGCACAGTTACGGCAGGGAATTCTTCTCAAACGAGCGATGGGGCTGCTTTCGTAATTGTGATGAGCGAAGCAATGATGAATGAATTAAAACTAAAACCCATTGCACGTTTGGTGAATTGTGTTAGTGCCGGAGTACATCCGCGCATCATGGGTGTCGGGCCAATAGAAGCGGTTCCAAAAGTGCTGAAACGAGCTAATATGAACCTTTCTCAAATAGATCTTGTAGAATTAAATGAGGCGTTTGCAGCACAATCCCTTGCCGTTATCAGAAAGCTGGAACTTGATCCGGCGAGAGTAAATATCAATGGCGGTGCAATTGCATTGGGCCATCCTCTTGGTTGTACAGGAGCCAAACTTACTATTCAGATCATCAATGACATGAAAAGATTGAATAAAAAATATGGAATTGTAACTGCGTGTGTTGGTGGCGGACAGGGCATTGCAGGGATTATTGAAAATTTGTAATTCTTTACATCAAGGTTTAAAGTACGACTTTATTCTTTTTTAAATAAAAACTCCTCCATGTATGAACAAGAAGGAGTTTTAAAAAACGTCTGTTATTTTTGCTAAAGTTCCTAAAACTTCACACTCAATCCCACAGCCAACATTGATTGAAATTGCAAACCGGGAGAATCATGATTTGGCCCAAATTGCTTCACATCGTCATCATAAATTAAATTAAGTCCAAGACTCGCTGTCAGCACTTTAGAAAGTTTGGCAGTAAACATGTTATTGATCATTACATCTACGTTTTGAGGATTGTGCTCGTAATTTGAAAACAAATCAAGCCTTCCATTATAAGTAATTGTCTTATTCAGGTTTTTCAAATAAGTGATACTTGCGAAAGCACCGATTTCATTTTTCACTGTTTTACCCAGAGTTACGCTGTATTTGGGTGCCAAAGTATCATTGTTAACAATAGTCCATCGTGATGTGATCGGTGAAATGAAAATTGATAATCCGGACACAGGCTTATAATCCAAGCCAAGACTCAATATAACATAACCAGGAGAAAGAAAATTAGATAGAAGATCTTTACTTCCATCAGAATTATAGGAATAACCTTTTGAAATTTGAGAATGAAAATTTAATAACCCGGCCACATCTAATTTCGGATTTAAAGCATATCCTACTTTTGATAACAGATCTATACGATCATCATTTTTCCTGGTTCCGAGGCTGGTAGTGTTTACCAATCCATAATTAAAATCAAAAGTATTATCCCAGCTATATTTTCCTTTTTTATAAAAAGCATGGAGTCCGAGATAAGTAGCAAAGGATAAAGAAAAATCATCGCCGCCTGCAGCCCAGTTGCTTTGGCTTCCCTGGCCAAAATTCAAATTGAATATACCACCAGTATTCCAAAATTTAACGCTGTCAATTTTCCCTTTTACTATTTCTTTATTGGCATCGGATTGCAAATCTTTTACAGTTTGGTCCTGGGCAAAACTATTTCTACCAATTGTCAAAAATGTAATCATTAAAAGGCCAGGAATAATTGTACGTATGAAATTCGTTTTCATTTGAGGTGTTAAAAGGTTTTAAAAAGCGCAAATTTAATAATAATATAAATATTATACATACTTATTTTATTGGTTGTAATTTCAATGTAGTTTTAAAATTTTTATATCTCTTTTTTGATAAAATGTTTATTTTGTGCCGAAAGCATTTATAACCTTTAAAAACAACATATTATGGAAGAATTACTTCAAAGATTACAAAGTATTCACGGGCTTAGCGCCGAACAAGCCCAGGGTGTTTTAAGTACTATTACCGGATATATCAAGGAAAAATTCCCTATGGTAGCGGGAGCCATTGATAATTTTTTCCCACAAGGTAATACAACGTCAACCGGAGCTCCAGCAGCTACAACAGGAAATGCAGATCAAGGAAGCGGTGATTTTCTTGACAAGATTTCCGGTATGATCCCCGGAGGAGCGGGTGAAAAATTGGAACAACTTGCAAAAGATAAATTGGGAGGATTTAATATATAGAAGGTTCAAATATGTAGATTGCAAATCTACTGAGAAAATTAAACGAATTTTCATATCATTATGCACAAAAAGGAAAATATCGTTTCAAATTGTTTTACTTTGTGTTTTCTTTCCGTTTTTCATTAAATTATATCAGCGAAACTATCTGCCAAAACTACTCAGAAAGGTATGATCCCCTTAGAGATCTTTTCTTTTAAATTTTCGTAACGATATTCCTGCGGGTATAAAAATCCAGAATATCAATACAAATATGGTTATTACTGTTCCAGAGATGGTTCCAAAAAAGCTTTGAAAAACTGCACCAGTATAACCCATTAAAGCCGATACATCCATTTTCAATAGAATCAAAATCCTGCCCATATCTATCGGATTCAGGGCGCTTAAAACAAGCATTGGCTTTTCCAGGGGATAATCAGCAAATTGAAACAAAATAAAAAGCACAAGGCCGTCAAATATTAATGAAAAATAAAGCCATAATAAAACCGCAATCCCAATCCCTTTGGCTTTATCTCTCGTATAAACTGCCGCTAATAAAGCAATGGAAACGAAAATCAATGAAAGCATCAATCCTACTCCTACCAATATCAGGCCTGTGGGAGTAAATGAATAAATTAATACGGGAACTCCCACTCCCACAAAGAAAGAAAAGGTTAATGCGAAAGCCATGCCAGCGTAGAGGCTTATCCAGATATGTTTCCTTTGCAACGGTTGACTTACTATACTTCACAAGGTGTAAATTAGTGAATCTTTATCATCAAAGAATTGGAATTTTAGTGTAAGTAATGTTGATAATTCTGATTTAAATTTCTGATTAATCTGGTCAAAGAAATTTTGAATTGCCTGATGAAATAATTTAGG